>NZ_JBLJAJ010000015.1:0-123849 GCF_047530005.1 Serratia sp. N21D137 | reverse complement strand
TATGGTGGTACAGCACGAAAGTGGGGATGATCGACCTGAGAAATAGGTCGATCATCATGGGTAAAGGATGTTAAAAAGTGTTCACCATGTCCTTGAACACCTGTCTACCATGTCCCCGGTCTGTACACTCCCAAAGGGAGAGGGAGCTGTCACGGTGATGAAGGTAACAACGGTTGCCAACCTGTAGCACGCTACGTCCGGGATAAAATGGACTTACCGGGAACAGGCTCCACGGCCCAACACCGACTCTCTCAAAGGGAGAGGAGCTGGCACGGTGATGAAGGTAACAACGGTTGCCAATCTGTCGCACGCTACGTCCGGGATAAATTGGACTTACCGGGAACAGGCTCCACGGCCCAGCGCCGACTCTTCGCACTGTTTGCCGTTCGGCATCTGACACATTCTGAGCGTATCGCCGTTGAGCGAATGGGCAATGGTGGTTACCCCGCCCACGCTGGCACAGCTTTCGCTGGTAGGTATCGCACCAATATTGGCACTGGTGGCGATCTGCTGTGGTTCTTGGTCGTTATTGCTGCTGCAGGCAGCCAAAGAGAGTATGGCGCCGGCAAGCAGCCATTTTGCTGTGATCATTATTCATACCCCTGAACCGAAACGATGCTGTGTAATTTTGCCATTGCTGATAACCCGAGCCACTGGAACGATGGGCCCGTTTGGTTATCTTTGATGTCCACCCGTTGAGCTTCAAGTTGCCGCCTGCTCATCATCAAGCGGCAACCGGAAAGACAACTTTAGTAATCTAGCTTGTTAGCTTAATAATAGAAATATGATTAGCCATTAATTTGGCTTTTTTTTGACCTGAAAGCATTTCGCTCCCGATCAGTGCCCTGCCGACTTGGACAGCAGATTAATCACCAACACTCCGGCAATAATCAGCCCCATACCAACCACCGCAGGCAAATCCAGCTTTTGCTGGTAAATAAACACCGCGGCAATCGACACCAGCACGATCCCCAATCCCGACCAGAGGGCATAGACAATCCCTAGCGGCATGGTTTTTACCACCATCGAAAGCCCCCAAAATGCTACCGCGTAACCCAACACGACAAACACCGATGGCCACAAGCGGGTAAACCCTTCAGAGGCTTTCAGCAAGGTGGTGGCAATCACTTCGGCGATAATCGCCATGGCTAAATAGATAAATGCGGTCATTTTCAACTTCTTCTTTCTGTTTCGCGTCACATCAATATTAGGACGCGGAGATTAAATTAGCGTTACATCGCGGCAACGCTTTACCATTACGCTGCAAATAGTAATTATTTTTTAACGAAATATCACCTTACATCCAGATTTTGTGCGCCACACAAATGCGATAAAGCACAAATAACCCCCTCTGTTAGACTTTACTGATGATTATAAGAAGCTGACTTTTGCAGCTTTGTGAGCACAGAAAGGTACTGCAGATGATTACTACAGATGGTAATAACGCTGTCGCTTCCGTGGCTTATCGCACCAGTGAAGTGATTGCCATTTACCCAATTACCCCGAGTTCGACCATGGCGGAACAAACCGCTGCCTGGTCCAGTGACGGCAGGAAAAACATTTGGGGCGACGTCCCCAACGTGGTGGAAATGCAGTCCGAAGGCGGAGCCATTGCTACCGTGCACGGTGCGTTGCAAACCGGCGCACTTTCCACCTCCTTCACCTCGTCCCAGGGATTGCTGTTGATGATCCCTTCGCTGTATAAGCTGGCCGGGGAGCTAACGCCATTTGTCCTGCACGTTGCCGCTCGCACCGTCGCCACTCATGCATTATCCATCTTTGGCGATCACTCCGACGTGATGGCCGTACGCCAAACCGGTTGCGCCATGCTGTGCGCCAGCAACGTGCAAGAAGCGCAGGATTTCGCGTTGATCGCCCAGACGGCCACGCTAAACAGTCGCCTGCCGTTCATCCATTTCTTCGATGGTTTCCGCACCTCGCACGAAATCAACAAGATCGCCCCGCTGAGCGACAAAACGCTACAGCAGATGATGCCGCAGGACGCCATCGACGCCCACCGCAGCCGGGCTCTCTCACCGGATCATCCCGTCATACGCGGCACGTCAGCCAACCCGGATACCTACTTCCAATCGCGGGAAGCGACCAATCCGTGGTACGCCAATACTTACCAGCATGTGCAGCAGGCGATGGACAAGTTTGCGGCCATCACCGGCCGCAGCTATCAGCCGTTTGAGTATTACGGCCACCCGCAGGCCGAACGCGTGGTGATCCTGATGGGGTCCGCCATCGGTACCTGTGAAGAAGCGATCGACCATCTGCTGACGCGCGGTGAAAAAGTGGGCGTCCTTAAAGTCCGGCTTTACCGTCCTTTCTCCGCCAAACATCTGCTCGCCGTACTGCCGGAAAGCGCACAAAAAATTGCGGTACTTGACCGCACCAAAGAACCGGGTGCTCTGGCCGAGCCTTTATACCTGGATGTAATGACCGCGCTGGCAGAAGCCTTTAGCCGTGGCGAACGCGCCAGCATGCCGATGGTGATTGGCGGGCGCTATGGGCTGTCTTCCAAGGAGTTTGGCCCAGACTGCACGTTGGCCATTTTCCGCGAGTTGATGCTGGATAAGCCCCGCCCCCGTTTTACCGTGGGTATTTTCGACGATATTACCGGTCTGTCACTACCGCTCCACGAAGAAACGCTCCCTCAGCGGGCCTCGCTGGAGGCGCTGTTCTATGGTTTGGGCAGCGATGGCTCGGTTTCTGCCACCAAGAACAACATCAAAATTATCGGCAACAGCACGCCGATGTTTGCCCAAGGCTACTTTGTCTACGACTCGAAAAAGGCCGGCGGCCTGACCGTGTCACACCTGCGGGTTAGCGATAAGCCGATCAATTCGGCGTATCTTATCGACCGCGCCGACTTTGTCGGTTGCCACCAATGGCAGTTTATCGACAAGTATCAAATGGTGGAGCGGCTAAAACCTGGCGGTATTTTCCTGCTTAATACCCCTTATAGCGCGGATGAAGTCTGGTCGCGCCTGCCGCAGGAGGTCCAGGCGATCCTGCATCAGCGCCAGGCAAAGCTTTACATCATCAACGCGGCCAAGCTGGCGCGCGAATGTCATTTGGGTGCCCGCATCAATACCGTTATGCAGATGGCCTTCTTCCATCTGACAAAGATCCTGCCGGGTGAAGTGGCGTTGCAGGAGCTACAGGGAGCGATTGCCCGCAGCTACAGCAACAAGGGCCAAGAGGTGGTCGAACGTAACTGGCAGGCCTTGGGCGCCACGCTGAGTGAGCTGACGGAAATCCCGCTGCGCCCACTCGACAGCAACAGTCCGATACGTCCACCGGTGGTTTCCGACGCCGCGCCGTATTTTGTCAAAACCGTTACCGCCGTGATGCTGGCGGGGCTGGGCGATACCCTGCCGGTTTCTGCATTCCCGCCGGACGGCACCTGGCCTGTAGGCACCACGCAGTGGGAAAAACGCAATATCGCCGAAGAAGTGCCGATCTGGCAGCCGGACCTGTGTACCCAGTGTAACCACTGCGTCGCCGCCTGCCCGCATTCTGCCATTCGCGCCAAAGTGGTTCCACCAGAAGCCATGGAGTACGCCCCTGCCACGCTGCAATCGCTGGATGTAAAATCCCGTGATATGCGCGGCCAGAAATACGTATTGCAGGTCGCCCCTGAAGATTGCACCGGCTGTAACCTGTGCGTAGAGGTTTGCCCGGCGAAAGATCGCCAGAACCCGGAAATCAAGGCGATCAATATGGCATCCCGCCTCGATCATCTGGCAGAGGAAAAGGCTCATTATGACTTCTTCCTGCAACTGCCAGAGATCGACGCCTCGCAGTTGGAACGCATCGATATCCGCACCTCACAGCTGATCTCTCCGCTGTTTGAATATTCGGGTGCCTGTTCCGGCTGTGGCGAAACGCCGTATATCAAGCTGCTGACCCAGCTATATGGCGACCGGTTGCTGATTGCCAACGCCACCGGCTGTTCTTCTATCTATGGCGGTAACCTGCCCACCACGCCTTACACCACCAACGCCGATGGCCGTGGCCCAGCCTGGGCAAACTCGCTGTTTGAGGATAATGCCGAATTTGGTCTGGGCTTCCGCCTGACGGTGGATCAGCACCGCCGCCGCGTATTGCGCCTGCTCGATACCTTGGCTCCGCAATTACCTGCCCAGTTGGTGGCCTCATTGCAGGCAGACGAGATCGCCACCGGCCCGCGCCGCCAGCAGATCGCCGAATTACGTAGCCTGTTGGCTAACGTGGCAGGTAACGACGCCCGTCAGCTAGCTACCGATGCCGACTATCTGGTAGATAAGTCTATCTGGCTGATCGGCGGTGACGGCTGGGCCTACGATATCGGCTTCGGCGGTCTGGATCATGTGCTGAGCCTGACGGAAAACGTCAACGTGTTGGTGCTGGATACGCAGTGCTACTCCAATACCGGCGGGCAACAATCCAAGGCCACTCCACTGGGGGCCGTGACCAAGTTTGGTGAACACGGCAAGCGCAAGGCTCGTAAGGATCTTGGCGTCAGCATGATGATGTACGGCCATGTGTATGTTGCGCAGATCTCGTTGGGGGCGCAGCTTAACCAAACGGTGAAAGCGATTCAGGAAGCGGAAGCCTATCCCGGCCCTTCCCTGATCATCGCCTACAGCCCTTGTGAGGAACACGGTTACGATCTGGCACTGAGCCACGACCAGATGCGGCAGCTAACCGCGACCGGCTTCTGGCCGCTGTATCGCTTCGATCCACGTCGTACTGCGGAAGGCAAAGCCGCGTTGGCGCTGGACTCCCGGCCACCGAACAGTGAGCTGACGGCGACATTGAACAAGGAACAGCGTTTCCGCCGCCTCAACACGCAGCAGCCTGAGGTTGCCGCCGCGCTGTATGAAGCAGCAGAAAAAGAGCTGAAGGAGAAATATGATTTCCTAAGCCTGCTGGCTGGGAAGTCGGAGAAGGCAGCTTCGGAGTAACACTTTTGAGGGCGCGGTTTCGCGCCCTTTTTTGCTCTGGTTCGCCATGAAGAAGCGCTGCATGCTACGCCCATACAAACGATCGTGGTCACCTGAACACTTACGAGCTGTTTTTTAATATCAGTGAGCAAGTGTATTCGCACTCCAAGAGCCAGAAAAAGCGCTTTGCGGTTGCCCTGATGTAATCACACTGTTTTTGACGTGGAATGTCGAAGTGCCTTGGGAACATAACATGTAAATAACCATACTCCTCATCAAAGCAATCAACGAAATCGCTTCGGACTCCATTCCAATAGTTAACAATTCGACTTAACATTGGGCTATCAAAATCATACCAGCGATCGAACGTGTCGATTAACGCGCCCCAAACGACATTTTCATCCTCAGACCAGGCCAAAATCTTAAAGCATCGTCGAAAATAGTAGACCGTGGCCTCCAAGCTATCTGGATAGGGCTTACCGATATCTTTGAGGTATGCAGCAAAATAAGTTTGTACCTCTTCCCTGACTAAATCCTTGTCCAGCCCTAGCGAAGCCAATATCAGCAAATTGCTAGAAGGATCACCAGCCAATACCCTCTGTTCAGCCCAGTCAGTGAAGTCACGTAAGTTTTGAATGGTAAAATCAGGTCTCGTCTTTGCGAGGAGATCCTTTAAATCTGTTGCGATGCCAACCACAGTCTATCCCTGAATGGCTATGAGCCTTGACCTGACATTACCACAGCTCAAACGAATAATGACCAAATCCTCCCAGAGAATGCTAAACTTGCCCGCTAAAAGTGTCATACCGCCGTAGCGCACCCAAATGAGAACGAGCACGATTTAAATGTCAGAAAATCAAACAATTAGCCAAAAAGCTCAGTACAACCTGAACAAACTGCAAAAACGCCTGCGCCGCAACGTGGGTGAAGCTATCGCCGCCTACAACATGATTGAGGAAGGCGATCGCATCATGGTTTGCCTGTCCGGCGGGAAAGACAGCTATACCATGCTGGAAATCCTGCGCAATCTGCAAAAAAGCGCTCCGGTGAATTTCTCATTGGTCGCGGTGAATCTCGATCAGAAACAGCCCGGCTTCCCCGAGCACATCCTGCCAGCCTATCTGGAAAGCCTGGGGGTGGAATATAAGATCGTTGAAGAAAACACCTACAGCATCGTGAAGGATAAGATCCCGGAAGGCAAAACCACCTGCTCGCTGTGTTCACGCCTGCGCCGCGGTATCCTTTACCGTACCGCCACCGAGCTGGGTGCCACCAAGATTGCCCTTGGCCACCACCGTGACGATATCCTGCAAACGCTGTTCCTCAACATGTTCTACGGCGGCAAGCTGAAAGGTATGCCACCCAAGTTGATGAGCGACGATGGTAAACACGTGGTGATCCGCCCGCTGGCCTATTGCCGCGAGAAAGACATCGAGCGTTTCTCGGTAGCGAAAGAATTCCCGATTATCCCGTGCAACCTGTGTGGTTCACAGCCAAACCTGCAACGCCAGGTGATCGGCGATATGCTGCGCGACTGGGACAAACGCTACCCAGGCCGCATCGAAACCATGTTCAGTGCCATGCAGAACGTGGTGCCTTCGCATCTGTGCGATACCGAACTGTTTGACTTCAAAGGTATTCACCACGGCAGCGAAGTCGTCGATGGTGGCGATTTGGCGTTTGACCGTGAAGATATTCCGCTGCAGCCGGTGGGTTGGCAGCCGGAAGACTCGGATGACAACGGCTCGCCCGCGTTTGAACGCCTGAACGTGCTGGAAATCAAATAGTCCCTCTCTCCGCCTGTGCCCGCAGGCGGAGGTTTTTTCTCCGCTTAATGTTAGATCCTGTTCACAATTCACGCATAAAGTGCCTGACAGTGCGGCTTTTACCTTATACTGTTTATTTATACAGTCAAAGGAGACCAACGATGAATATCACCCCCTGCCTTTCCCACGTCTCGCTGGGAACCAACAATTTCGATGCCGCTGCACAGTTTTACGACCGGGTTCTCGGGGCGTTAGGCTGCCGACGCGTGCTGGAACACCCTGGCGCTATCGGCTATGGCCGTGACTATCCTGAATTTTGGTTGCAACTGCCGATAGATGGCAAACCCGCAGGCACCGCGAACGGCGTACATGTTGGCTTCTTTGCCACCAGCAAGCAGCAGGTTGATGAGTTTTATCAGCAGGCGGTAGCCGCAGGGGCACAAGAAGACGGTGCACCGGGGTCACGGCCACATTACGGTGCCGCCTATTACGGCTGTTTCGTCCGCGATCTGGATGGCCACAAGATAGAGGCCAGCTTCTGGGACGAAAGCGCGGCTTAGCCTAATCGAGGCGACGTGTTGTTAATTGGGCGATCTTGGACGGCATGTCGCTAACTGGGCGCAGCATGCAGCGCCCCTACGGAGTGAGCCGGTTGTTTGGGATTCGCCAAAGGGAAAAAAACATAAAAAAATGCCGGTGATTAAACCGGCATCGTATTGAATTAAATGTGCTATGCAATAATTCTAAAAATAAGTAAATAAAACAATTATGGAGCGCAACGCCCATCGCTTGACGTTGCATTCACCTGCGGGAGTAAGAATGCCGTAGTTCGCGTAAGCAAATGTTGATACTGCTCAACTTTACTCGCGTTTTCGCCACTATTTGTCGTTACAACCAGCGGCTACGCCTCAGCCACCAGGCAACGCCCCCGACCAATGCCACTAACATAAAGCAGAAAGAGGCAAACGCCAGCGGGCTACCGCTGCCTGGGATCCCCCCCAGGTTGACTCCGAACAGCCCGGTCAGGAAAGTGGTTGGCAGGAAGACCATCGCCATCAGCGACATGGTGTAAGTACGGCGGTTCATGGCATCGGCCATCACGGTAGTAATCTCATCAGACAGGATCGCCGTACGGGCGATACTGCCATCCAGATCATCTAATCCGCGCCCCAGGCGATCGGCAATGTCCTGCATGCGGCGGCGCTCATCGTCATTCATCCACGGTAGGCGGTCACTTGCTAAACGCGAGAAAACATCGCGCTGTGGCGCCATGTAGCGGCGAAGCACAATCAACTGTTTGCGGATCAGCGCCAATTGCCCACGCTCAGGGATTTGCTGCTCTAATAGTGCATCTTCCAGATCGATGATCTTGTCATGCAGATCTTCGATGAATTCACTGGTGTGATCGGTGAGAGCATCAGCGATTTCTACCAGCCAGTTACCGCTATTAATCGGCCCCTGGCCATTGCGCAATTCATTGACCACCTCATCGATCGAGTAGACCTTACGATGGCGGGTGGAGATAATCATCTTATCGTTGATATAAACGCGGAACGTCACCAGTTGGTCAGGCCGCGAGTCCGTGTTGAAATTGATGCCACGCAGCGTGATCAGCGTCCCGTCGCCCAACCGGGTGACGCGTGGTCGGGTGCTTTCCCCCGCCAGCGCTTGTCTTACCAGATCCGGCAGCAGAGGCGTGTTGGCAAGCCACTCGGCGCTGGCCGGGTGGGCGTAGTCCAGATGCAGCCAGCACGGCTCCTTGCTGGTGATCTTATCGTCATTCTCAATTGGCGTGGTGCCACCCTTGCCGTCGAGTTGATAGGCATAGACCGCGTCGGGCACCTGCAGTTCGCGCCCCTCAATGACATCCATTCAAAACCCTCATTATTTTGCCGTTGATACAGAGTCTAGCGTTATTGCCTTAGGGATCAAAGTGGCAACGCCATAACGGGATCTTAAAGTAAAAAGCCCCCGCGTTGGCGAGGGCTTGGGCAGGCGTCAGGACTCTGAACATCAATGTTTCAGAATATACATTTCCTGACTGTAGGCGACATCTTCTGGGTTAGTGATTGGGTAACCTTTCACCCAAGGCTTGATCAGACGCCCGTTGGTATATTGATAGATCGGGGCGATCGGAGCCTCGGCCGCAATCATCTGCTCGGCCTTGTTATAATCCGCGGTTAACGCCGTTGGATTAGTCTCGCGACTGGCATCGGTCAACAGACGGTCGTATTGCGGGCTGTTAAATTTGGCGATATTCCCGCTGTGTGAAGAGGTCAGCAGTGACAGGAAGGTCGAGGCCTCGTTGTAATCCCCCACCCAGGAGGCGCGAACCACGTCGAAATTGCCGGTGTTACGGCTGTCGATATAGGTTTTCCACTCCTGATTTTGCAATTTAACGTCAACGCCCAAGGTTTGCTTCCACATTGACGCCACGGCAATGGCAATCTTTTGGTGGCTCTCTGAGGTGTTATACAGCAGGGTCAATTTCAGGGGATGGTTCGGGCCATAACCTGCCGCCTGCATCAGCGCCTTGGCTTGCTCGTTCAACTCTTCCTGCGACTGTTGCTGCAGCAGGCTGGTTTCCGGCTTAAAGCCCGCAGTGACATCAGGGGTGAAGTGGTAGGCCGGTTTCTCGCCGGTGCCCAGCACTTTTTCGGCGATGATTTTACGATCGATAGCGTAAGACAAGGCTTTGCGCACCCGTACGTCATTGGTTGGCGCACGTTGGGTATTGAACGCGTAGTAATAAGTGCCGAGTTGATCCGGCGTGTAAACCTGGTCTGGGATATCCTTCAACAGCTTCTGGTACATGTTTTTCGGGAAGGATTCGGTAATATCGATATCACCAGCCTGATAACGCTTAGTGGCGTTAGATTCCTGGTTGATCGGTACAAAGGTCACCTTGGTCAACACCGTGTGTTTATGATCCCAATAATGGTTGTTCGGCACCAGTACCAGTTTCTCGTTAACCACTCGCTCTTGCAGTTTGAATGCGCCGTTGCCTACCAGATTACCCACTTTGGTCCAATCGTTGCCGTATTGCTCAACCACGGCTTTAGGGACTGGGAACAGGCTGAAGTTCGCCGTCAGGCTGACAAAATAGGGCACAGGCTTGTTCAACTGCACTTTTAGCGTATGGTCATCCACTGCCACCACGCCAAGCTTATCGATGGGGAGCTTACCGGCGATAATCTCTTCGGCATTCTGGATCCCGGCTAGCTGAGCAAACCAGGCAAACGGCGACAGGCTTTTCGGATCGACCAGCCGTTGCCAGCTATAAACGAAGTCTTTCGCCGTGACAGGGTCACCGTTGGACCAGCGGGCATCTTTGCGCAGCGTGAAGATATAGGTCTGGTTATCCGAGGTCTGCCAGCGGGTGGCGACACCGGGGATCACTTTGCCATGCGCGTCCTGATTCACCAGCCCTTCAAACAGATCGCGTGCCACCTGCGCTTCTGGTAGGCCCACGGCTTTAATCGGATCGAGCGACGCCGGCTCATCTTTGATGTGCCGCACGATCTCCTGTTTCTCCGCCAGAGCGGTACCAGGGGGAACCTGAGCTGCCATAGCACCACTAATACCCGCGCTGATGGTGACCGCGCAAAGCGTTAAACGAAAACTCGCCAGAATTTTTCTTCTCGTCATGTTAGATATGCCCCAGTTAACCCCATGAATTTTTTATCATATAGCACAAAGATGCCCGCCACCTATAGCCTGGCGTAACAAGAATGTAAAAAGTGGATGTTTGATCCAAAAAAAAGCCCGCAGCCATTATCGGCAATGCGGGCTGATTGCTTAGGCAGGATCAGTCGTAAAGATGAATACTGGCGATCTTATAGCTGAACTCTTCCCCTTCTTCTTCATCGAAGATGGTGAAATAGCCTTTCTCTACCAACGGGTTGAGATGGATATCGGTTTTTTGCAACTGGCGTGATTCGGCGTCGTCAAAACCATAATCGAGGAAAAACTCCCCTTTCTGATGATCCACGTGCAAGGTGAACGGATAGTTGGACTCGTCACCACGCCCATCGTCATTTTTCACTACGCCAAACCATTCACCCTGGCGGATCTGGTTTTCTGCATCCACGCCGCACAGTAGGGTGATGGTGTCTTTTTCGTTTTCGCTATAACGCGCGACTATTCTGGCAACTGGCATGTTAAATCCTCTTTATCGTTAGCACTTGCCGATAGTATAACAATAGACATCACTTTATTCGCTTAACAGACTGGGAAAGATGAGCGAAAGCGTAATACACTCAATAACATCGCATTTCTTTCTGACTTTGGCTTAAAGGGAAACCCCATGACCCAACACAGACCGCGCAGTGAGCGTGGCCAGCTGGCAGTTGCAGGTGAAACTTACGGTAAATCGATGTTAGGCGCCCCACTGCTGTATTTCCCGGCGGCCAGAAGCGGCCCGGATACCGGGTTGGTGATTGCAGGCACCCACGGGGACGAGACTGCCGCAGTGGTGACGTTATCCTGCGCATTGCGCAGTATCGCCCCCGCCCAACTGCGCCATCATGTGATCCTGGCGGTCAATCCGGATGGTTGCCAGCTTGGGCTGCGCTCCAATGCCAACGGCGTCGATCTGAACCGTAATTTCCCGTCGGCCAACTGGCGCTCAGGCGATACGGTCTACCGTTGGAACAGCGCGGCGGAGGCTCGTGACGTGCGGCTCTCCACCGGCGGCAGGCCAGGTTCCGAACCGGAAACCCAGGGATTATGCCATCTGATCCATCGCCTGAAGCCACGCTGGGTGGTGTCCTTCCATGAGCCATTGGCCTGTATAGAAGATCCGGAAAGCTCCGCGCTGGGCGTTTGGCTGGCGCATAAGTTTGCCCTGCCGCTGGTGACCAGCGTTGGCTATGAAACCCCGGGTTCATTCGGCAGTTGGTGCGCAGACTTGTCCTTGCCCTGCATCACCGCCGAGTTCCCGCCGATCTCAGCCGACGCCGCTAGTGAAGACTACCTTGCCGCCATGGTCGAGTTGCTGACCTATGCTGACTAGCGTGAAAGCTCAATAGCACCGCACTCAAAGGCCAAACCGGGCACTACGTCTTTTGCCAGCCAGGTTGGGCCATCGAGATCCACAAAACGGGCGCCAGGCACCAACGGCAACGCCGCCGTAATGGCTCTTGAGGTGCAGAGCATACAGCCAAGCATGATCTCGAAGCCCTGCGCGCGCGCCTGTGTGGCAAGCTGTAATCCTTCGGTCAGCCCACCGGTTTTATCCAGCTTGATATTGACCATCTGATAACGCCCCACCAACCGAGGCAGATCGCCGCTGGTATGGCAGCTCTCGTCAGCGCAAATCGGTAATGGATGGATGAAGTTTTCCAGGGCGCTGTCGTCGCTGGCCGGTAAGGGTTGCTCCAGCATCGCCACGCCTAAATCCGCCAGCAGTTGGCAACGCGATGCCAAACCTTCCGCCTGCCAGGATTCATTGGCATCGACGATCAACGTCATCTGCGGCACCGCCGTGCGGATCGCCACCAGCCTTTCGCTGATCAGGTGATCGTCGAGCTTGATTTTCAGCAGCGTCGCGCCCTGTTGTTCCAGCTCTTTAGCGGCAAACGCCATCGCTTCCGGCGAGCCAATGCTGAGCGTTTGCGCCATCACTACTCGTTCCGGCGCGGTAACTCCGCTCAATTGCCACAGATCTTTGCCCGCAAGGCGGCATTCCAAATCCCATAATGCCGAATCGACCGCGTTACGAGCCGCCCCTGCGGGCATCAGGCGCTGCAACTCCTGCCGGGTTACCCCTTGTGCGATGGCCGTGGACACTTCGGCCAGCTGCTCCATCACTGAGGTTTCGCTCTCGCCATAGCGCGGATAAGGGGTGCATTCACCGACACCGCACATCCCCTGCTGTTCAATCTCTACCACCACGACTTTGGCTTCGGTCCGGCTACCGCGTGCGATCACAAAGGCGGTATGCAATGGCCAGGCTTCAGGGTAAAAACGCATGCTTCTCATAACGGCTCCCGAGCGAAAAAACCACATAAAGTCAGTCCACTATACCTGCAGTTGATAAACTTTATCTATCCAAGGTGCGATTGTTGCCTTAAACTGCTTCGAGATTGTGAACCCGGTGTTAATCGGCTTCACATCTTTGTATAAACATCGTTGAAAGGAACCGAGCAATGACTCAGACCGTACATTTTCAAGGCAACCCTGTCACTGTAGCAGGCAAACTGCCACAGCAGGGCGAGCAGGCAAAAAGCTTTAACCTGGTTGCCAAAGACCTGTCAGACGTTGCCCTGAGCAGCTTCGTGGGTAAACGCAAAGTCCTGAACATCTTCCCAAGCATTGATACCGGCGTCTGTGCCGCATCGGTGCGTAAATTCAACCAGTTGGCGAGTGGCCTGGATAACACCATGGTCCTGTGTATCTCTTCCGACCTGCCGTTCGCCCAGTCACGCTTCTGCGGTGCAGAAGGCCTGAACAACGTGGTTACTCTGTCTACCCTGCGCGGCGGTGATTTCAAGCAGGCGTATGGTGTAGAGATTGCCGAAGGCCCGTTGGCCGGTCTGACCGCACGCGCCGTGGTGGTGCTGGATGGCCAGGACAACGTGCTGTATAGCGAGCTGGTAAACGAAATTACCACCGAGCCAGATTATGATGCCGCGCTTGCCGCGCTGAAATAAGCCTGCAAATACCAAAAAGCCCGGTTTATAAACCGGGCTTTTTTATACCTGAAATAAAGTAGCGCTATTCTTCGCTGTCGTCGGTCAGCTTGCGATTGCTCAGCCCGTATTCCCGCAGCTTATTGGCAATTGCCGTATGCGAGACGCCCAAGCGCTTGGCAAGTTTGCGGGTGCTGGGATAAGTGCGATACAGACGAGTCAGCACCGAGCGTTCAAAACGCTTGCTGATATCATCCAGCGAGCCTTCCATCACTTCATCCCCTAACGCTATCTCCACCTCAAAATCCGGCAGAATGATATCTTGCGGGCGCAGCTCGTAACCGTCCGTTTGGGTCAGAGCACGATAGATGGCGTTCTTCAACTGTCGCACGTTGCCCGGCCAGCCGTACTTGCAGAGGAAGCTACTGAGATCGTTGGCCAGTTTCGGCCTGGCGACCCCTTGTTCATCGGCAAAACGCGCCACAAACAGCTCGGTGAGCGGCATGATATCCTGCGGGCGTTCGCGCAGCGGTGGGATGGTGATGGTCAGCACGTTCAAGCGGTAATAGAGATCTTCACGGAATTCACCGCGCTGCACCAGTTCGGTCAGGTTTTTCTGCGTGGCACAGATCACCCGGACATCCACATGCACCTCATGCTCTTCCCCTACTCGACGGAAAGTACCATCGTTGAGGAAACGCAGCAGTTTGGTTTGCATGCGCGGCGACATTTCGCCAATCTCATCGAGCAGCACCGAACCACCGTTGGCCTGCTCAAAGAAGCCCTTCTTGCCTTCCAACGCATTCGGATAAGCGCCCGGCGCATGGCCAAACAGTTCGCTCTCCACCACATCGTCCGGCAAGGCGGCACAATTCAGCGCCAAGAACGGCTGTTTGCCACGTGGGCTGCGCAGGTGGCAGGCCCGCGCCAAAATATCTTTCCCCGTGCCGGTATCGCCCACAATCAGCAATGGGGCATCCAGCATGGCCAACTTGCGCGCCTGCTCCAGCACGTGGCGCATCTTCGGGCTGACGGCGACAATATGGTCAAACTCGGTATCATCATTGACCGACAGGTTCTGCAGTTGGCGGCCCATGCGGGCGGTGGATTTGAGCATGACCACGGCGCCCACAGGGGAATTCTGTTGTTGCTCATCTTCCAGATAGATCGGGGTGATATCCATCAGGAAATCCTGGCTGCGGATCACCACCCGCTCGGAATGCGGCTTAGTGTCTTCACTCTCCAGCCAGCGGCTGAAGTTATAGCCGCCAATCAGCTGGCTCGCCGTTTGATTGCGGATCTTGTCTTCGCTGAAGTTGAACAGCGTCTGGGCCGCCGGGTTAGTCAGCTCCACCTTGCCTTTCATATCGATGGAAAACACCGGTTCCGGCATCGACTCCAGCAACGCACGTAACGCACGGTGTTCACGTTCAGAAGGCATAAAGTTAACGGTGCGCACATCGGTCACACCGCTGATGCGCCGGATCTCCGCCATCAGCGCGCGGAAGGTATCAAAATCCAGCTGGGAAAAATTGAGGTAAATACGGCCGATAGGATCTATTTCGATGCCGCGCAGGTCGATACTGCGCGATACCAAAAGATCGAGTAATTCTCGAGTGAGACCGAGACGGTCTTCGCAAAATACTTCCAAACGCATCAGTATTGGCCTTATCTCTGCAGGTGCGGGGATGTCTGGTGATGATGATAACCTCTCCCCCCGGAAGGAAGAAGCGATCTGTCAGCAAAAGTTGACAGAGCTCCAGTTTATCACTGCTATTAGCGGTTTTAAACGCCAGCCAATAACACCATCGACGTAATTTTAGCTTATTTCTAGAGAGTTATTACATTCAGCATTATTTTGGCAGCGGATTATCACGCGATTACAGGCGGATGTTCTTTCGTCAATCTGTGGTTACAAACTAAAAAAAGCGACCTCACTGGTTACAAATGATAGTAATTCTCGTCTGACTATTTTATAGTTGCGCAGAGTAACTATTAACGGGAAATTGACCATGCTTAGAAAGCATACACTGGCAGCATTCTGCTGCACCACGCTGTTGTTGAGCGCCCCAACCCAGGCGCTGGACCTATCCTACAAGGCGCCGGAACCCAGCATTAAAGACGCCCCCGCCCCCAAGACGACACCAGGGCCCGCAGAAAAAACTGCCAAGGCACCAATGGTTTGGTCAGAATCAAAAGATGAAACCGGCTTCAGTGCCAATCTTGAATGCGACCATCCCAGCTGCAGCCGCCCACGCGACAAATCGTATTCTAGGCTTAATGGCCCGGTGAAAAAAACCGATCGCCTGCGCCAGTCCGATCCCTACTCCACCAATCAGGATCCTGATTACAGCGTGAACATGGGCTATAAATGGTAATGATGCTTTAAGCGTCCTGATAGAAGACCTGTTCAGCCGCATGATCGTGGGTGTCCAAGTAACCTTGCTTACCCAAAAGAGCAACCCCTCTCGCTCATTGAGAGGGTTGCAGGGGGAGGTCATTAATTGAGCGGCGTCTGGCTGGTTTCCTTGATGTACAGGAAGGCAAACAGCGATAAAACACAGCCAGCAATCACGTAAAACGCCGGAGCCGTAGTATTGCCGGTTAGCTTGATTAGATAGGAAGCCGCCGATAATGAGAAACCACCAAAGATCCCCACGGCAACGCTATACACCAACGATAACCCGGTGGTTCTTACCCGTCTTGGGAATATTTCCGGCAAAATGGTGATGGAAGGCGAAGCACCGATAATATTGATAATGCTCAGCACAATCATCACTGCAAACAGCATTTCAACACTGGGGTGAGTGCTGAGTAAATAAAAGGCAGGATAAATCAGTACAACAATCGCTATTCTCGCCCACGCAATCAACCGAACTCTGCCGACCTTATCTGACCACATCCCGGCCAGCGGGCCACCAATCAACGTAATCAAACCGGCGACGGCACCAATCAACATGCTATAGCTGGTATCCAGCTTTAATATGCTGATGGCGTAGTTGGGAATATAAAACATGATGATCATATGCGGAATGGTTCCCCCCATCGTCAGCAAAATTCCCGCCAAGGTTTCTTTATAGTAGGTAGTTATCACTTCCAGCAGGGGGATTTTGCTGACGCTTTCGCTGGCCGTTGGTAAGGTGTGAGTGGCGGTTTCTTCCAGCTTAAAGCGAATATACAGCCCGACCGGAACAATCACGATGCCAAACAGAAACGGAATACGCCAACCCCAGGCTTCCACACTCGCCTCTGGCATACAATTGACCAGGATCACCAACGTCATGGCGGCAAATACGTTGCCCGCACCTTGGCTCGCGACCTGCCATCCCCCGTAAAACCCGCGATTATGGGGTTTAGCATACTCCACCAGCAGGGTGGTTGATGCGCCTAACTCACCGCCTGCGGAGAAGCCTTGCATCAGCCTGGCCAGGGTAATAATGATCGGGGCCGCAGTCCCGATGCTCTCATATGACGGGGTGATACCAATCGTCAGGGTACTGAGCCCCATCAACAGGAACGTCAGCGTCATGGCGGGCTTGCGCCCTTTTTTATCGGCATAATGGCCGATGACCAGCGCCCCCAGCGGCCTGGCAAGATAACCCATCCCAAAGATCAGGAAGGTCATCGTCATGCTCACCAAAGGATCTGTCGCGGGGAAATAAGCTTTTGCAATGTAGGTCGCAAAAAATGCGTAAAGCACCAAATCAAAAAACTCTAAGCCATTGCCTAACGTGGTAGCCACAATGGCCCTAGCCGGGGACTTTCTTTCCTTGACGCTATCCATGGCCTGTCCTTTTATGTAGGAACGCCACATGCGGCGTCCGTCCAGATAATCGATGTTATGCCAGGATCAAACATGTTCGACCCCGACAAATTCAGTAGCATTAGCAAGTTATTAAAGGCCGAGGTTTATTCCTTCAGGAATTCCTGCGTCAACGCAGACCAATAGGCGATCCCTCTGAGTATAATTTCATCATTAAAATCATAGCCGGGGTTATGTACCATGCAGCTGTTTTCACCCTTGCCGTTACCTAATAGTAAATAACTGCCAGGGCACTGGTTCAGCATAAAGGCAAAGTCTTCGCTGCCCATCAACGGTTCTGGAATATCAATTACCTGCTGCGGATGGCTTTCACCCATTAAATTTTGCGCCACCTGCTTGGCAAAACGGGTCATCTCCGGTTGGTTAACCAACACGGGATAGGTGTGATCATAGTCAATATCGATCCTGGCACCATATGAGGCCGCCTGGGCCGCCACTAACGTCTTGATGCGCTCTTCCAACAGCTCCCTGACTTGCGGATCCAACGCGCGTACACTGAGTTTTAATACCGCAGAGTCGGCGATGACATTACTGGCCATGCCTGACTGGAATGAACCTACGGTGATCACGCCCGGCTCTTGCGCTCCCAAATTACGCGCGACGATCGTCTGCAATGCCATCACAATGCTAGCTCCGACGACCACGGCATCAACGGTGCCTTTCGGCATCGCTCCATGGCCCCCTTTGCCGTGAATGGTGATGGTGACCGTATCACTGGAAGCCATAAACGCCCCCTCACCAAAGACAAACTGCCCCTGCGGGAAGCCCGGCATGTTGTGCATGGCAAAAACGGCGTCACAGGGGAAGCGTTTAAACAGGCCATCGTCGATCATCTTCTGGGCACCTGCCAACCCCTCTTCTGCAGGTTGAAAAATGAGATGCAAGGTGCCATCGAAACAGGCGTGATCGGCCAGATAATGTGCCGCACCAAGCAACATCGCGGTGTGGCCGTCATGCCCACAGGCATGCATGATGCCTTCGTGCTGACTGCTGTAAGGGAGTTGCGTATTTTCCAGGATCGGCAAGGCATCCATATCTGCCCGAATACCTAACGTGCGGGGGCTGTTACCTCTTTTCAGCGTCCCAACCAGGCCGGTGATACCGAGCCCACGTGTCACCCGATACCCCCACGCCTCAAGCTTTCCCGCCACCAGATCGGCGGTTTGTCGTTCCTCAAATCCCAGTTCAGGGTATTGATGAATATGTCGACGGAGGGTTTGGCTTTCATCGGCATAGGGTTGGAAGGTCTCTAAATTCGGCTCACGGTGCGGCATGTTCATTACCTCCTGTCCTTGGGATTGATGTCTTGGTGCTGAAGCAGCAAGTGAATACGGCGGGATTACCCGCTGGCGTAGTCAGATATTCAGATTAATTGTTAGTCAAATATACCGTCTTCTTTGCCGCGGACCGTGGGATTTTTCGTGACCAAGACCGCAAAACAAACACTTGATTAACTTATCATTAACAATTAATGGGTGTTGCAGCGGTGTACAAAAAGAAGGGAGTTTTGGACGGTGCGGCCACCAGGCTGCGTCTGATTGACGCAGCCTGGTGGAGTCAGACCTTGCTTTGACCTTTTTTCATGGTGTCTTTCAGTTGGTTAATCAATTGACCACGGAAATCACCCAGTTTTGGCTTATCGCCTTCTAACCAGGGTAACGGGCGGCACAGTTCCATCGCCTTGATGCCCAATCGCGCCGTCAACAGACCTGCCCCAATCCCCTGCGCTGCCCGCGCAGACAACCGCGCCGCAATATCCTGCGACATCCAGTCCATGCCCACTTCCCGCACCAGTTCAGAAGCACCAGCAAAGGCGATATTCAGCAACACCAGACGGAACAGACGAATACGGCTGAAATAGCCCAGTTCGATGCCATACAGGGCCGCAATGCGGTTAATCAGGCGGATATTGCGCCAGGCGATAAAGGCCATGTCCACCAAGGCCAAAGGGCTGACGGCGATCATCAGCGTCGACTCTGCCGCCGAACGGCTGATTTCGCGCCGCGCCTGATTATCTAACACCGGCTGCACCAGCTTGGCATACAGCGCAACCACTTCGCGGTCGTTCTGGGTTTCATGTAATGAAGCCTGCCAGCGTTGCAATGCGGGGTGCCCTTGATCCAACCCGGCCTGACGCGCCAGCTTTTCACAAAACTCGCGCCCTCTCCCCAGGCCGTGACTGTGCAGCAGTTCCCGAGCTTCGTCACGCTCTTCTGCCCGTTGGCGTTGGCGGTATAGCCTGCGCCATTCCCCGACCACCGAACCGATACCGGCGAAGACGATCAACCCACCGGCGATCCCACCACCCAGCGCAATCCAATCCTGCTGCACCCAGGAGGTATGCACCCACTGGACACCTTGAGCTACTACGCTGACGCCAAACAGCATCAACCCGGCGTTAACCATTTTGCGCCACAGGCTGCGCTTGGGTTTCAACGCGGCGTTAACAATGCCTTCCGCGCGCCCTTCCTCCTCTTCCAGCTCCATCTCTGGCGCTGCCGGATAGAATTTCTCGGCTTGCTGTTCGTCAAATTCCAAGCCTGCGCGCAACACCGGTTCCTGTGGCGGCTGCAACGGCTCGGCAAAATCGATACGCGGTTTTAACGGCTCGCTCATCGTAATTTATCTCCCAATAAAAACTCCATCACCGCGTCCAGACGGATATGCGGTAACGGACTGTCAACGCTCATCATACGTGGGCGGAACTGGTCAAAATGGAACCCTTGTTGCTGCCAGAACGCCGGGCCAGGCAGGCGAGCAGGCACTTCGCCGGGGAAGACCGTCAGCGGTGCGCCATCGTCCAGACGGTGGCCTTTCAATGCCGGTATCGGCTGCCCATGATGATCGACAATGCCGCTTTCGGTCGCCTGTACCGAAGCCAGGCCGACGCAGTCCATGCTGATGCCTTCAAACGCAGCGTTCTGCCAGGCTTCCTGTACCAGTTGCTGTAACAGCGAAACCAGATTGGCATGCTGATCGGCGGTGATATGGTCCGCCTTGGTTGCCGCAAACATCAGTTTGTCGATGGTCGGTGAAAACAGGCGGCGGAACAGCGTGCGCTTGCCGTAGTGGAAACTTTGCATCAACTGAGTCAGCGCCAAACGCATATCATTAAACGCCTGCGGCCCGCTGTTGAGCGGTTGCAGGCAGTCCACCAGCACGATCTGGCGATCGAAACGCACAAAGTGCTCTTTATAAAACGCCTTGACGATCGACTGGCAGTAATAGTTAAAACGGGCGCGCAACATGCCCGCATTGGTATGTTTGTCCGCCTGTGCCAGGCGCGATTCCCCTGCCGCATCGACGTTCGGCCACGGGAAGAACTGCAGCGCAGGCGCTCCGGCCATATCGCCAGGCAGCACAAAGCGCCCAGGTTGGATAAAGTGCAATCCTTCGGCCTTACAGCGCAGCAGGTAGTCGGTATAAGCCTGGGCGATTGCCGCCAGCTTGTTTTCATCCGCCGGGGCCAACGGATCGAGATCTTTGCACAAGGCCAGCCAAGGCTCGGCCCAGCGCGCGCGGTCGCCCTGCAACAACCCAGCCATCTGACGTGACCAGGCCAGGTAGTCCTGTTCCAGCATCGGCAAATCCAGCAGCCATTCGCCCGGATAGTCGACGATCTCCAGATACAGCGTGGAGGTTTCTTTAAAATGGCGCAGTAGTGAATCATTGGAGCGATAGCGCAGCGCCAGGCGGATTTCGCTGACGCCACGGGTTGGCGTTGGCCAACTTGGCGGATTGCCATACAGCTGTGCCAGGCCTTCATCGTAGGTGAAACGTTGGATACCGAGGTCGCGTTGAGGAATGCGCTTCACCCCCAACAGCCTTTCTTCCCGCACAGGGGAAAACAGCGGCATACGTGCGCCGCTGTGAACATGGAGTAATTGATTGACCAATCCGGTGATAAACGCCGTCTTACCGCTGCGGCTCAAGCCGGTGACTGCCAGCCGCAGATGACGATCCATCCCGCGATTGACCAGCGAAGTTAACTCATTTTGCAGTCGTTTCATTGTTCTCCTTGGCATAGCGCCCGAACGCCTTGTTCAGCCCTTTGCGAACCAGCGGTTCCAGCAACAGGGCCAACACGTAACGCAGCGGTTTGCGGCTGACGGTTTTCAGCAACCACGCGGTTGCCCCCGCCGGGCCATAACTCATTAGCGCTATGATGATGACTTTCGACAAGGTCTTCAACAATGCACCTACTCCCCATTTTGGTGAAGCGGTTTTTGGGGCATTAATCGCATAGGTTTTACTCATGGTTGCTGCCCTCTGGCAAATGTTGGGGAAAAAGTCGGTGCAATGCCTGACCTGCGGCGTACGCAGGCCCGTGCATCGTTAAGAGTGGTTACAGTTGGCGAAAGCGGCTCTGCACGCCAAAGGTGTCAGACGTGACGTAGCGCTCAACCTTGCGCAACTGCTGCTCCCCGCTGCTCAATTCGTATTCCAGCTTATCGAGCAACTGGCGCGGTGTGGCCTGGTGTTCATCCTGATAACGGCTGGCTGGAGCCTCCTCAAGCACGAAGACCAAGGCGATATAGGCGACTACCGTAATGAAAAACAGCCCGAAGAACAGCGACAGCACGGCAATCACCCGGATCAAACGCACGGGCACGTCAAAATAGTGAGCAAGGCCAGCGCAAACGCCCTTCAGCATGCCTTCTTCAGGCACACGGTACAGTCTTTTACTGCCTAACGTGTTGCCCTTGTATGAACCGCTGTCGTCATTGTAGTAAGAACGATCGCGACGATCGCCAAACTTTCCTCTGTCCTGGTCTCTACGCATTACGACTGCCTCCAATTCGGGTGTTCCGCATCAAGAATGTCTTCCAACGCCTGAATACGATCGCGCATGCGTGAGGCCTGCTCCGCCAGCTGCGTCAGACGTTGCATCTCCTGATGACTCAGTTGAACGCCGCTCTGTTGCCGGTTGCTGTAATGCAACCAAAGCCAAATCGGTGCGACAAACAACACAAAGATTGTCAACGGGATGGCAAGTAATAGAGCACTCATCTCAATTCCTTCTTATTTGGCCGTAGTGTGGCGGCCACGCTGGGTGGCCGCTTAAGCATTATTCCGGGCGGTTCATCTTGGCTTTCATTGCCGCCAGTTGCTCACTGATGGCATCGTCCGCCTGCAGTTCGGCAAACTCCTGATGCAGGCTTTTCTTTTTGCCAATGCTGACGCTTTCCGCTTCGGCTTCCATATGGTCGATACGGCGCTCAAACTGTTCAAAACGCGCCATCGCCTCATCCAGTTTACCGCTGTCCAGTTGGCGACGCACATCCCGTGAAGAAGAAGCCGCCTGATGGCGCAGCGTTAATGCCTGCTGACGCGCGCGAGTTTCGGTCAGCTTGTTTTCCAGCTCGCCAATTTCACTCTTCATGCGGGCCAGCGTCTCTTCTACGGTAGCCACTTCCTGGCTCAGTGTAGCAAGCAGATCGGCCACTTTCTGTTTTTCGATCAGCGCCGCACGGGCCAGGTCTTCTTTATCTTTACGCAGCGCCAGTTCGGCTTTGTCCTGCCAGTCATTGATCTGGTTTTCACCCTGCTCAATGCGGCGCAGCAGCTGTTTTTTCTCCGCCAGGGCACGCGCTGAGGTGGAGCGCACTTCAACCAGCGTGTCTTCCATTTCCTGGATCATCAAACGCACCAGCTTTTGCGGGTCTTCTGCTTTATCGAGCAGAGTATTGATGTTGGCGTTCACGATGTCGGCAAAACGAGAAAAGATACCCATAATTTACTTCCTCTTGGTTCTGAAGGCGTCTGAAGCGCCGAGTTAAGTTATACAACTTGCCCAAAGAGTTAATCAAGAAGCGTGCCAACTTTTATTTTATTGAAATATAAAGATTATTTATTTTTGACTCTCGCTGCGCTTGCTGTAGAGTGAGTGTTTTCACCAAACATTGGCGAATTTCATCATGAGCGAACCGTTAGAGAACCTGTTGGGCGAGGCCAACGCCTTTGTGGAGGTGCTGGAGCAAGTTTCACAGTTAGCCAAGCTCAACAAACCGGTGCTGGTGATCGGTGAGCGCGGCACCGGTAAGGAGCTGATCGCCCACCGGTTGCACTATCTGTCCAACCGTTGGCAAGGACCGTTTATCTCCCTCAACTGTGCGGCGCTGAATGAAAATCTGCTGGACTCGGAGCTGTTTGGCCATGAGGCTGGCGCGTTTACCGGCGCACAAAAACGTCATCTTGGCCGTTTTGAACGTGCCGATGGCGGCACCCTGTTTCTGGATGAATTGGCAACCGCGCCAATGCTGGTGCAAGAAAAGCTGCTGCGGGTGATTGAATACGGCCATCTGGAGCGCGTGGGTGGCAGCCAACCGCTGCGGGTGGATGTCCGGCTGGTGTGCGCCACCAATGATGATTTGCCCGCGCTGGCCGCCGCCGGTAAATTCCGGGCCGATCTGCTGGACCGACTGGCGTTCGACGTGGTGCAACTGCCGCCACTGCGCCAACGCCAGCAAGACATCATGCTGTTGGCCGAGCATTTCGCCATTCAGATGTGCCGCGAGCTGTCACTGCCGTTGTTCCCTGGCTTCAGTGAACATGCTCGAGCGACGCTGCTCGGCTATTCCTGGCCGGGTAACGTGCGTGAGCTGAAAAACGTGGTGGAACGCTCCGTTTACCGCCATGGTTCAGGCCAGGATGAACTGGATGAGATCATCATTAACCCCTTTGCCAAGCGTTCAGCGCCGCTTGATGATGAGGCAACCGCGCCGACCAGTGAGTTACCTGCATTGCCGCTGGATTTTAAAAGTTGGCAGCATCAACAAGAGAAAACCCTGCTGGAAATGGCATTGAAACAGGGCCGTTTCAATCAGCGCAAAGCCGCCGATTTACTGGGGCTGACCTATCATCAGCTACGCGGCATGTTGAAAAAGCATGCGCTGCTGCAAGGTAGCGACCCTGAGGGAAGTTAAACCGACTGGGCGATCAATTCGCGTAACCATTGATGGGCGGGATCGCGATGCGAACGCTCATCCCATAGCATTGCCAGCTCATAGCCTGGGATCTCCACTGGTGGCTCGGCAATCTGTACTTCAGGGCTGTCTCGTACCAGGCGTTCGGGCAACATCGCCACCAGATCCGTCTTGGCGATCACCGATTTCACAAACAGAAAATGCGGGACGGAAAGCACCACCCGGCGCGAAAGCCCAACCTGATCCAGCGTGTGATCGGTGATGCCGCTAAATCCCCCGCCGTTTGGCGAAACCACTACGTGCTCCAGTTGGCTAAATTGCGCCAGCGTGGGGCGAGCCATCAACGCAGGATGACCGAAGCGGCCCACCAACACATACTTCTCCTTGAATAACACGCGTTGACGCATCCCCGCCGGTGCACTGTCCGGAGTGTGAAAGGCCAGATCGATCTCCCCCAACTCCGCCTGCCGGGCAATCCTGGTCGGTGCCAGTTCCAACACCGCCAATCGGCTGTTGGGGGCAGCCTGACGAAGCCGTGCCAATGTGGGTAACAGCACCGTGGATTCGCCATAATCGGATGCGGCAACGCGCCAGGTGATATTCGCGCTGGCCGCCTCAAAAGGGCTGATGGGTGAAACGGTGTGTTCGAGCACTTCCAACGCTTGCCGCAAAGGTTCACGTAATGCCTCCGCTCTGGCCGTTGGCCGCATTCCTCTTGGGCCAGGTAGCAGCAGCGGATCGTCGAAAAACGCTCTCAGTTTGGCCAGATGAGCACTTACCGAAGGTTGCGACAGCGACAACCGCTGCGCCGCGCGCGTAACATTCAATTCCATCAGCAACACATCCAACGTCACCAATAGATTGAGATCCAGTCTGCCGAAATTACTCATGCAAATACCTGTCATCATCTAAATCAATTTTAACTATACCTGGCGCTAACCTACTCTGTTGCTCTCTTTACAGCAATGGAACTTAATGATGAATATTCTGCTGGTCTACGCTCACCCGGAAGCTCAATCGCTTAATGGCTCACTAAAAAACTTTGCGGTCAAACATCTGCAGGACGCTGGGCATCAAGTACAGGTTTCCGATCTGTACGCCATGAAATGGAAAGCTTCTTTGGATGGCGAAGACCGTACGGATCGGGATAGCGCTGCCCGGTTTAATCCGGCGATGGATTCCCGGATCGCTCTGGAGCAAGGAACGCAAAGCGCAGATATTGCGTTGGAACAGGAGAAGTTACTCTGGGCGGATACAGTGATCCTCCAGTTTCCCCTGTGGTGGTTCTCCATGCCAGCCATCCTCAAGGGTTGGGTAGAACGCGTGTATGCCTATGGCTTCGCGTACGGCGTTGGCGAGCATTCCGATACGCATTGGGGAGATCGTTATGGCGAAGGTACGCTGGCAGGGAAACGGGCTATGCTGCTGGTCACTGCGGGCGGTTGGGAGTCTCATTACAGCCCACGCGGTATCAACGGCCCGATAGCGGATATTCTGTTCCCGATTCACCATGGCATTCTGTATTACCCCGGCTTTGACGTGCTGCCACCGTTTGTGGCGTACCGTACCGATCGCTTCGACGAGGCGAAATTTCCTGAGCTTTGTGCGGCGCTGGGGGAACGACTGGATACGCTGGCAAGCGCCGAGCCTTTGCCATTCCGTAAGCAAAACTTTGGCGATTATGCGATCCCACAGTTAACGCTGCGAGAAGACATTGCCCCTGGCCGCGCCGGTTTTGCCGTTCACCTGAAATAGAGGCAAAAAAAAAGCCAGCACCCGAGCTGGCTAAGTAAACACTGGAAGCAATGTGAGCAATGTCGTGCCTTCCACAAAGGGCCACAAGGTGTGGCCTTCCGTGAACTGCCAAATGATGATAATGGTTCTCAGTATCATCTGTAAAGCACTTTGTTGAGAATTTTTCTCATTACCACACTAAGCTTGGGTAATTATCCACCAGCACGGATTTCGGGCGGAGGCCGACACGCCAGAAAACAGCGGTAAGCTTAACCAAACCGCCGAAATTTCAGCCATTTTGCTCAAGGAATTGGGCTGTTGGTCAGAGTGCGATACACTAACGTTATTGCTTAATAACCCATGAAGCGTCTATGCGTGGTTTACCTCTTTGGATAATGTCGCTCGGCTGCCTGGCAACGTCTGCCATGGCCGCGACACCGGCTGTGCCCAGCGCAGCACCACCGCCAGCAGACATCCGCCAGAGCGGTTTTGTCTATTGCGTCAGCGGCATTCTGAACACCTTCAATCCGCAGATGGCCAGCAGCGGTCTGACGGTCGATACCCTGGCCGCCCAGCTTTACGATCGGCTGCTGGACGTCGACCCTTACACTTACCGTCTGATCCCGGAATTGGCGGAAAGCTGGGAAGTGCTGGACAACGGCGCCACCTACCGCTTCCACCTGCGCCGGGATGTGCCTTTCCAGACCACCGCCTGGTTCCAGCCCACCCGCAAAATGAACGCCGACGATGTGGTGTTCAGCTTTCAGCGGGTGTTTGACCAGAAGCATCCGTTCCACAACATCAACGGCGGTGAATACCCGTACTTCGACAGTTTGCAGTTTGCCGACTCCGTGCAAAGCGTGAAAAAGCTGGACCCATACACCGTCGAGTTCCGCTTGCAGGCGCCGGATGCGTCCTTCCTGTGGCATCTGGCGACCCATTATGCACCGGTGCTATCGGCAGAATATGCCGACAACCTGACGCTGGATGGTACCCAGGAAATGATCGATCGTGAGCCGGTCGGCACCGGTCCATTCTTGTTGAACGAATACCGTTCCGGGCAATATATTCGTCTGGCACGTAATGACGTTTACTGGAAAGGGAAACCGCGCATGCCGCAGGTGGTGATCGATATGGGCGCCGGAGGTACGGGCCGCCTGTCCAAATTGCTGACCGGCGAGTGTGATGTGCTGGCCTACCCCGCCGCCAGCCAGCTATCGATCCTGCGCGACGATCCGCGTTTACGCCTGACGCTGCGCCCTGGGATGAACATCGCCTATCTGGCCTTCAACACCCGCAAGCCACCGCTGGATAACCTGAAGGTGCGCCAGGCCATTGCGTTAGCCATTAATAACCAGCGCCTGATGCAATCGATCTATTACGGCACGGCAGAGACCGCCGCCTCGATCCTGCCACGCGCCTCCTGGGCCTATGATAATGATGCCCACGTCACCGAATACGATCCGGCCAAGGCACGAGAAATGCTGCGTGAAGCCGGTGTGGGGCCACTGGATCTGAAGCTCTGGGTGCCTACCGCATCACAATCCTATAACCCCAGCCCGTTGAAAACGGCGGAACTGCTACAGGCGGATTTGGCTCAGGTCGGCATTAATGTCACCATCGTGCCGGTAGAAGGCCGCTTCCAGGAAGCCCGGCTGATGGAAATGAACCACGATCTGACGCTCACCGGCTGGTCAACCGACAGTAACGATCCGGACAGCTTCTTCCGCCCGCTGCTGAGCTGTGCGGCAATCCGTTCGCAAACCAACTATGCTCACTGGTGTGATCCCGCTTTTGATGAACAGTTGCAGGACGCCTTGTTGTCACAGCAGTTATCACAGCGTATCGAGCATTATCAGCAGGCGCAGAAGATCCTCGAACAGCAGTTGCCGGTATTGCCGCTGGCCTCCTCTTTGCGTTTGCAGGCCTACCGTTATGATATTAAAGGACTGGTGTTGAGCCCGTTCGGCAACTCATCATTTGCCGGGGTATACCGTGAACCGGCGGAGGCCGCGAAAAAGTGATTATCTTTACCTTACGCCGCATCCTGTTGCTGCTGATCACGCTATTCTTCCTGACGCTGGTCAGCTTCAGCCTGAGCTACTTTACCCCGCGCGCGCCGTTAAACGGTGCCGCCTTGCTGGATGCCTACCAGTTCTATTTCGTCAGCCTGCTGCACTGGGACTTTGGCGTTTCCAGCATCAATGGCCAGGCGATCAGCGAACAGCTGCGCGAAGTGTTCCCGGCCACCATGGAACTGTGCATTTTAGCCTTTACGCTGGCCCTGTTTATCGGCATTCCGCTGGGCATTATTGCCGGTGTGATGCGCGGCAAGTGGCAGGATACCGCCATCAGTACCTTTGCCCTGCTGGGCTTTTCCATTCCGGTGTTCTGGCTGGCACTGCTGCTGATGCTCTATTTTTCACTGCATCTTGGCTGGCTGCCAGTGTCGGGCCGTTTCGATCTGCTGTATCAGGTCAAGCAGGTCACGGGTCTGGCGCTGGTTGACGCCTGGCTGTCTGACTCGCCTTATCGCAATGAGATGATTGCCAGTGCACTGCGCCATATGGTGCTGCCGATTGCCGCTCTGGCGGTGGCCCCAATCACCGAGGTGATCCGTTTGATGCGCATCAGCACCGACGATGTCCTCAGCCAGAACTACATCAAGGCTGCCGCAACCCGTGGCCTGTCACGCTTTACCATTATCCGCCGTCACGTGCTGCACAACGCGTTACCGCCGATCATCCCAAAACTCGGTCTGCAATTTTCTACCATGCTCACGCTGGCCATGATCACCGAGGTGGTGTTCAGTTGGCCAGGGCTGGGGCGCTGGCTGATTAACGCCATCCGCCAACAGGACTACGCGGCCATCTCCGCAGGGGTGATGGTGATCGGCACGCTGGTGATCACCATTAACGTGCTGGCCGACATTCTGGGCGCGGCGACCAACCCCCTGAAACATAAGGAATGGTATGCCCTTCGATAACGTATACCGCGAAAAGAAAATGCCTAGTCCGCTGCTCTATACCTGGCGGATTTTCTACGGCGACACTTTGGCGATGATTGGTTTTTATGGGGTGCTAGGCCTGCTGTTTCTCTCCCTGTTCGGCAGCCTGCTGGCACCTTATGCCCTCGATCAGCAGTTCCTGGGATATCAGTTGCTACCGCCGTCCTGGTCACGCTACGGTAATGTGTCGTTCTTCCTGGGCACCGACGATCTGGGCCGCGATATCCTCAGCCGCTTGCTGACCGGCGCCGCCGCTACCTATGGTTCGGCACTGATTGTGACCATTGCCGCCGCCATCTGTGGCGTGATCCTGGGCGTGTTTGCGGGGGTCACCCGTGGCCTGCTGTCTGCGATGCTCAACCATATTCTCGATACCCTGCTCTCCATCCCTTCACTGCTGCTGGCGATTATCGTGGTGGCCTTCCTCGGGCCGAAGCTGGAGCACGCCATGCTTGCCGTTTGGCTCGCACTGTTGCCACGGATGGTGCGTACCATCTACAGCGCAGTGCACGATGAGCTGGAAAAAGAGTACGTGGTCGCAGCCCGTCTGGATGGGGCTTCGACGATGCAGATCCTGTGGTACGCCGTGGTGCCGAACATTGCCGCCGTACTGATCACCGAATTCACCCGCGCGTTGTCGATGGCCATTCTCGATATCGCGGCGTTGGGCTTCCTCGATCTGGGGGCGCAGTTGCCTTCCCCGGAATGGGGAGCCATGTTAGGCGACTCGTTGGAGTTGGTCTATGTGGCACCTTGGACCGTGATGCTGCCCGGTGCGGCTATTCTGATCAGCGTATTGCTGGTTAACCTGTTGGGCGACGGAATACGCCGCGCGATCAATGCGGGAGTGGAATAATGCCGTTACTCGATATCCGCAATCTGACGATTGAATTTATGACCGCCGAAGGGCCGGTGAAGGCCGTCGATCGCGTCAGCATGACGCTGACCGAAGGTGAGGTGCGCGGCCTGGTAGGCGAATCCGGCTCAGGAAAAAGCCTGATTGCCAAAGCCATCTGCGGCGTGACCAAAGATAACTGGCGCGTCACCGCCGACCGTTTCCGCTTTGACGATATCGACCTGTTGCAGCTCAGCCCGCGTGAACGGCGCAAACTGGTGGGCCACAACGTTTCGATGATCTTCCAGGAGCCGCAATCCTGTCTTGATCCTTCCGAAAGTATTGGCCGCCAGTTGGCCCAGGCCATTCCCGGCTGGACTTACAAGGGCCGCTGGTGGCAGCGCTTTAACTGGCGCAAGCGGCGGGCGATTGAGCTGTTGCACCGCGTCGGTATCAAGGATCACCTCGATATCATGGGCAGCTTCCCTTACGAGCTCACCGAAGGGGAATGCCAGAAAGTGATGATCGCCATTGCGTTGGCCAATCAGCCAAGATTGTTGATTGCCGATGAGCCAACCAACGCCATGGAACCCACCACGCAGGCACAGATCTTCCGCTTGCTGGCGCGTCTGAACCAAAACAACAACACCACCATCCTGCTGATCAGCCACGATTTGCAGATGATGAGCAAATGGGCTGACAGGGTTAACGTGCTGTACTGCGGCCAGACGGTGGAGAGTGCGCAATGTGAAGACTTGCTTGCCGCTCCTCATCATCCTTATACCCAGGCGCTGATCCGCGCCATGCCGGACTTTGGCCGTTCACTGCCACATAAGAGCCGTCTGAATACGCTGCCGGGAGCGATCCCCTCATTGGAGCATCTGCCGATCGGTTGCCGCCTGGGGCCACGCTGCCCGTATGCGCAAAAGCAATGTATTGAAACCCCACGCCTGCGCCCGGTGAAGAATCATCTGTTCGCCTGCCACTTCCCGCTGAACATGGAGGAGCAATAACATGGAAACGCTGTTGGAAGTGCGCAACCTGACCAAAACCTACCGCTATCGTACCGGGCTGTTCCGCCGCCAGCATGTGGAAGCGGTCAAGTCAGTCAGTTTTACCCTGCGTGAAGGCCAGACGCTGGCGATCATCGGTGAGAACGGCTCGGGTAAGTCAACTCTGGCGAAGATGCTTTCCGGCATGGTGGAACCCTCTTCGGGTGAAGTGCTGATCGACGACCATGCGTTGGCCTATGGCGATTATCGCTACCGCAGCCAGCGCATTCGTATGATTTTCCAGGATCCGAGCACCTCACTCAACCCACGCCAGCGCATCGGTCAGTTGCTTGATGCACCGCTACGTTTGAACACCGATCTGGAAGCCGCAGAACGCGAGGTGCGGATCAACCAGACCCTGCGCCAGGTGGGGATGCTGCCGGACCATGCTTATTATTATCCGCACATGCTCGCCTCCGGGCAGAAACAGCGCGTGGCGCTGGCGCGGGCGTTGATCCTGCAACCCAAGGTGATTGTTGCCGACGAGGCGCTGGCTTCGCTGGATATGTCGATGCGTTCGCAGATCATCAACCTGATGCTGGAGCTCCAGGAAAAGCACGGTATCGCCTATATTTATGTGACGCAGCATCTGGGGATGATGAAGCATATCAGCGACCAGGTGATGGTGATGCATGAAGGGGAAATCGTGGAGCGTGGCAGCACCGCCGAAGTGCTGGCCGCACCGCTGCACGACCTCACCAAGCGGCTGATTGCCAGCCACTTTGGCGAAGCGCTCACTGCCGATGCCTGGCGACGTGACGGCGGCAGGTTTTAATTCCGCTAACACTCGATATCTTACTGTGCCGCAATTAGTTGCCAAAATCCGTGATAATTACCCATAACTGGCGCTAATCTAGCGCCATTACAACCATGGCACGGCGTAGTTATGCCGTGCCATGGTGCAAATCTTGAGCAAGGTTACATCATCTCAGTAAACGTTTAATTACCAGCCATGTTGTATGCTGCGGTAGTTGGAGCCTTGGGGATGCCATCTTGCTACTCATCGATCCGACCGCTAACTATTTTATTCCTTTACGTTATTAATTAGCACTTAACATTATTTTATCTCGCCAAACGAATCGGTGAGGATATCCGCTACGTTGAGCCATGCAAACAACAGGATATCGCGCTGATGAACAATGCTCGCCACCAACGCCTCTCACAACTGATGCTCATCTTCGCCGCCGGCTTTGCTATTTATGGTCATGGTCTATGCAGCCATGACTGACGCCTGCTCCGTGGTTTTTTACCCTGCCACCGTTGCCAACCGCAGCGGTGGCTTGTTGTATTGAAGAAGGATTTTATCCGATGGACCATCGCCTAACCCCTTTCCAGTGGTACCACGAAACCCAGCGTAGTTCAGGCGACAGTTCGCCACTCGAGCCTGCCGCCGCAAGCTTGCGGGAGCGTTTTTTGTTAGGCCTGGGTACGTTTACCGACGAGGGATTGAACGCCGCCCTCAGCCATCGCATTGACGTTTTTACTGCGTCTTCGGCCTGCTATTCAGTGCTGTTCCCCGAGCAAGTTATCGCTTCGCGAGAAGTGACATTGTCACCTTACGATCGTCTGTCGACGGCCCTGACGGTGGCGCAGGTCACCGGCGTACAATCGCTTTGTAGCCATTACGCCGCTCGCCTCGCCCCTCTGGACAGCCCGGATGCTACGCGGGAAAGCAATGTCCGCCTGGCACAAATCACCCAATACGCCCGCCAACTCGCCAGCCAGCCGACCCTGATTTGCTCCAAGGCTATACAACAGCTCGGCGAAGTTGGCCTGAGCACGCAAGATACTGTGACCTTTTCGCAAATCATCGGTTTCATTAGCTATCAAGCACGGGTGGTCGCCGGTATTGCAGCACTTGCAGGCAGACCCGCCGTGGTGTTACCCGGTTTTCCCCAAATCGAAGATGCCGCTCCGGCAGGATTTTCCTGTACGGAACGGTCATGGCAAGCTCGCCTGCCGGAGATCGTTGTCGAGCAGGCCCAGGCTCGGCAGCTCGACATTCTGGACCAAAGCCACCCGGACGCCCGCAGCGAGTCTTATTACCTGCTGTTGGCTCACGACGCGCCTGCCCTACATGAGCGCAATGCGGTATTTAACAGTATTAATCACCCAGTTAACGGACTATCTGCACGCCTGAAGGCTTTGGTTGCTCTGGTGACATCACGCATTAATGGCAGCCATTACTGTGCCGGCACGCTAGCCCATAACATTGCCGATCGGGAGTTGGCACTGGCATTAGTGGCTGGGATTGATAACGCGCTTGAGGTGGCCGACGACCCGGTGACCGCTGCCGTGATCGGCGTGACAGCCGATCTGACGCGAACACCTGAGAAATTCACGGCACAAAACGTGCAGCCGTTGCTTAACAGCGGATTGGATCGGTCGCAGGCGTTGGACGTAATTTTAACCGGCGCGCTGTACGCCTGGGAAAACCGGCTGCGTTACAGTCTTGGCGATGCAGTAGAAGTCGAGCTAGCGCAATAACCACGCCTGAGCCGCATCAAAAAAGTGCTGTGCCAGCGGCGTGGCCCTTGCTGGCTCGGCGATCACCAAGGCGGCATGACGTGACATCGGTGCAATGGCAACGCTGCGCCGTTGCAGCTGCGGCATCATTTCCATCTGCAAATTTCCGCTGGGGAATAACCCGCATCCCAAACCGACAAAAATCCCCTGTAGCAGTTGGAAGATCGAGGTGGTTTCCATCCGGGTATGCAACGTTAAGCCCTCCTCACGAAACTGCTGATCCAGGTAACGACGGAAGTAACGCGTTGGCTCAGCCAGGCATAATGGCAGCGCTGCCACGGTTGCCAGCGTTAGTGGACTTTCCCCCACCAGCTCGGGGAAATGCTGCGGATGAAACACCAGGTCAATGCCGCTGTCGGCCAAAGATTGGGACTGGAAATGCAGTTCCTTGAGCGTTGGTAGCTCAAAGAAACCGATGCCGATATCCACCGTGTGCGCGGTCAGCGCTTCCAGCAGTTGATCGGCGCTCAATACCGCTACGCGATAGTCCAACTGCGGGTAACGCTCGCTGACCGCCTTCAACATTTGCGCTAACGAAATGCTGCACTGCGGCACGGTGCCGATGCGCAACGTGCCGTTCAACCCGTGTTTCAGCGACTCTACTTCCAGCTTCAGCCCATGATAAACGGAAACAATTTCCCGCGCCCAAGCCAAGACCCGCTCACCTTCGGCGGTGAAGCCCTCAAAGTTGTTGCCACGGTTGATCAACGAGACACCCAGCTCTTTTTCCAGATTTTTCAGCCGCATGGATAAGGTCGGCTGGCTGACAAAGCTGGCCTCTGCGGCGCGGCCGAAGTGGCGTTCCCGCTCAAGATTACACAGGTAGATCAGTTGCTTAATATCCATGTATTGGCTCGGAAAATGGTTTCTGCACGAAGTATATCATTTGCTATGGCCTTGCTGGCAGTTGCGATAAGTGTCGTCTATCCCATCATTGCTCTATTCGATTAGACGCCAAGCCCTCACGCCCCTAGACTTGCCACATAAATACTCAAAATGCTTAAAAAGGCATTTACCTTTTAGCCACATTAATCACCTGCGAAGAAAATCATGAAATTTAAACCGTCAATCAAGCCTTATCGCGGCGCGGCGGGCGGCTGGGGCTCATTGGAAGCCACCACCCGCTATGTGTTCGACAGCAAACAGGCGCTGAAAAATCTGCGCAACCTGATGCGCGTTAACAAAGCGCGCGGTTTCGATTGCCCCGGCTGTGCCTGGGGCGATGACAACCACAGCACCTTCAGCTTCTGCGAGAACGGGGCCAAGGCGGTCAGTTGGGAAGCGACACGCAATGCGGTAGAACCAGCATTCTTTGCAACCCACAGCGTCAGCACCCTGCGCGAGCAAAGCGACTACTTCCTGGAGTATCAAGGCCGGTTGACACACCCAATGCGCTACGACGCCAAGACCGATCGCTATCAGCCCATCACCTGGCCGGATGCCTTCAAACTTATCGCCAGCCATATCCAGGCAATGGATAATCCCAACCAGATTGAGCTATACACCTCAGGCCGCGCCAGCAATGAAGCCTCCTACCTTTATCAGCTGTTTGGCCGGATGCTGGGCACCAGCAACTTCCCAGACTGTTCCAATATGTGCCACGAAGCCAGTGGCGTAGGCCTCAAGCAGAGCATTGGTGTCGGCAAAGGCACCATCCGTATGGATGACTTCGAGCAAGCCGACGCGATTTTTGTCTTTGGCCAAAATCCCGGCACCAACCATCCCCGCATGCTGCACAGCCTGAAACACGCAGCCAGCCGGGGGGCACGCATCGTCAGTTTCAATACCCTGCGCGAGCGCGGGCTGGAAAGGTTTGCCGATCCGCAAAACCCGATCCAGATGCTGACGCCCAAATCCTCCCCCATCAGTTCGGCCTACTTCCAGCCCAACCTGGGTGGCGATATGGCGGCAGTGCGCGGCATGGTGAAAGCACTGCTGGAAACCCATCGCCAGCGGATTGCCGCCAATAAACCAGGGCTGTTCGACCAGCCGTTTATCGATCGGCATTGCGTGGGCATCGAAGATTATCTGGCTCAGGTGGATGCCACCTCATGGCAACAGATCACCACGCAATCCGGGTTGAGCGAAACCCAACTACGTCATGCGGCGGCGATTTACCAAGGCGCAGAGCGTGTTATCTGCACCTGGGCGATGGGCGTGACGCAGCATAAGCACTCCGTACCGACGGTGCGCGAGATCACCAACCTGCAATTGCTGTTCGGCCAGTTGGGCAAGCCAGGTGCGGGCCTATGTCCGGTACGCGGCCACAGCAACGTGCAAGGCAACCGCACCATGGGCATCGATGAGAAAGCCCCCAAGGCGCTGTTGGATAGTTTGGAGCAGCATTTTGGCTTTAGCCCACGCCGCGAGATCGGTCACAATACGGTCGAGGCCATTGAAGCGATGCTGCGTGGTGAGGTCAAGGTGCTGATTGCGCTTGGAGGTAACCTTGCAGCAGCGGCACCGGATACCGAGCGTACCGCTCAAGCCCTGCGCCGTTGTGATTTGACGGTGCATATCAGCACCAAACTGAACCGCAGCCATCTGATCACCGGCAAAGATGCTTTGATCTTGCCGACGCTGGGGCGTACCGAGTTGGATATGCAGGCCAGCGGCCCGCAATACATCACGGTGGAAGATTCCTTCAGTATGGTGCACGCCTCCGAAGGCATCGGCAAACCGCTGGCAGACACCCAGCGTTCTGAAACCGCGATTGTTTGCGGCATTGCCGACGCGGTACTTGGCAACCAACAGTTGGACTGGCTGGAGCTGGCCGACGATTATTCACTGATCCGCCAGCATATCCAGGCCACCATTCCCGGCTTTGACGATTTTAACCAGCGCTGTGAGCAACCAGGAGGGTTCTATCTGGGCAACGCCGCTGCCGAATTGCGCTTTGCAACTCAGAGCGGCAAAGCTGAGTTCAGTGCCGCTCCACTACCCGATACGTTGTTCCCGCAAATCGGGGCAGAAAAAGCGCCGTTCGTGCTGCAAACCCTGCGTTCACACGATCAGTACAACACCACCATCTATGGACTGGACGATCGCTATCGCGGTGTTTACGGCCAGCGCGAAGTGCTGTTTATTCATCCCGAAGATTTAGCCGATCTTGGTCTGCAGGATGGGGAATTGGTGGAAATCGAAACCTTGTGGAACGATGGCGTAACCAGAAAGGTCAGCGGCTTCAAGCTGGTTAGCTACGATATCCCACGCGGTAATCTGGCAGCCTACTATCCCGAAACCAACCCGCTGGTGCCGCTGGCCAGTTTTGGTGATGGCACCGGCACGCCGACCTCCAAATCGGTTCCCGTCGCCATCCGCCGCTGCGCTCAAGCCCCTACGTTGCGTATCGTTTAGTTTGAACGGACGTGGCATGTCGCGTCCCTGGAGCAGTATTGCGTTAATAATCGCGAGCCTTCGTCGGAAAAGCGTGACGTTTGGCTTGCCCGCAAGGAGTGATTCGCGTAAAACTGTCAGCCGCAAATCTTGCCACTCACAACCCATTCACTGGACGATATGTTTCAAGATAACCCGCTGCTGGCGCAGCTTAAACAGCAACTTCACTCTCAAACCCCGCGTGTTGAAGGCGTAGTAAAAGGGACTGAGAAAGGTTTTGGCTTTTTAGAAGTCGACGGGCAGAAAAGTTACTTCATTCCGCCGCCGTACATGAAAAAAGTCATGCATGGGGATCGTATCGTCGCCACCCTGCATACCGAAAAAGAGCGCGAAATCGCTGAACCGGAAACCCTGGTTGAGCCTTTCCTGTCGCGCTTTGTTGGCCGGGTGCAGAAAAAAGACGATCGCCTGTCGATTATCCCCGATCATCCGTTGCTGAAAGACGCGATCCCATGCCGTCCGGCGCGTGAAGTCACCCATAACTTCCAGGCCGGTGACTGGGCCGTCGCAGAAATGCGCCGTCATCCACTGAACGGCGATCGCACTTTCAATGCCGATCTGACTCAGTTCATCACCGACGGTGAAGATCACTTCGCGCCGTGGTGGGTCACGCTGGCTCGTCATAATCTTGAAAAAGAAGCGCCAGACATGGTCGCGATCTCCGAACAAGAGACCGCTCTGATCCGTGAGGACCTGACCGCGCTGGACTTCGTCACCATCGATAGCGCCAGCACCGAAGATATGGACGATGCGCTGCACGTGCAAGACAACGGTGACGGCTCGCTGCTGTTGACCATCGCTATTGCCGATCCTACCGCCTACGTCGAGCAAGGCAGCAATCTGGATGAAATCGCCCGCAAGCGCGCGTTCACCAACTACCTGCCGGGCTTCAATATTCCGATGTTGCCGCGCGATCTGTCCGACAACCTGTGCTCGCTGCGCCCGAATGAGCGCCGCTCGGTGCTGGCTTGCCGCGTGACTATCGCCGCAGACGGTGCGCTGGGCAACGATATCCATTTCTTTGCCGCCGAAATCGAGTCCAAAGCCAAACTGGTTTATGACGAGGTTTCTGACTGGCTGGATGGCGTCGCAGGCTGGCAGCCACCGAGCGAGAGCATCGCACAGCAGATCACCTTGCTTAAACAGGTTTGCGATGCACGCAGCGCCTGGCGCCATCAGCATGCGCTGGTATTCAAGGATCGCCCGGACTATCGCTTTGTCCTCGGCGAGAAAGGCGAAGTGCTGGACATCGTGACCGAACAGCGCCGCACCGCCAACCGTATTGTTGAAGAGTGCATGATCGCCGCCAACGTCTGTGCCGCCCTGGTGCTGCGCGATCGTCTGGGCTTTGGCATCTATAACGTGCATAACGGCTTTGATCCGGCCCTGGTTGAGCAAGCGGTCGCCGTATTGCAGGCCAACGGCGTTGAAGCCGATGCCGAGAAGCTGCTGACCCTGGAAGGATTCTGCGAACTGCGCCGTCACCTCGACTCGCAGCCAACCCAGTTCCTGGACAGCCGCATCCGCCGCTTCCAGACCTTTGCCGAGATCAGCACCACGCCTGGCCCGCACTTCGGTCTGGGGCTGGAGGCGTACGCCACCTGGACCTCTCCGATCCGTAAGTATGGCGATATGGTCAACCATCGTCTGCTGAAAGCCATTATTAGCGAGCAGGCAGCGGAAAAACCGCAGGATGACGTCACCGTGCAACTGGCCGAGCGTCGCCGTTTGAACCGCATGGCAGAGCGCGACGTTGGTGACTGGTTGTATGCCCGTTTCCTCAAGGATAAGGCCGGAACCGATGAACGTTTCAACGCCGAGATCATCGACGTAACCCGTGGTGGCCTGCGCGTACGCCTGTTGGACAACGGCGCGATGGCCTTTATCCCTGCCCCGTTTATCCACGCGGTTCGCGACGAGATGGTGTGTAGCCAAGAGACCGGCACCGTGCAGGTGAAGGGCGAAGTGGTTTATCGCCAGAGCGATAGTCTGCAGGTGAACATTGCCGAAGTGCGTATGGAAACCCGCAGCGTAATTGCCAGACCGGTGGCCTAACGTTATCCGTGTTCGATCAAGGCGATACTTCGGTATCGCCTTTTTTTATGCCTGCAACAACCTATTCTGTCCCCGTATGGCACGCTTCTTTCAGCAAACTCCAACTGAGTTCACATTTCTGATCCGACCAGCCACCGTCCGCGTTCAAACCTCCTACGTTTAATGAGTCGTTAACGTTTTGACGGACTCACAAACTAAAAAAATCACCTTTCTACCTCTGCACAACAAGGAGTTGCGGAACATGAAAAACGTCAAGTCAGCCATAATCTGGCTCGCGGTGGCGCTGGTCGGTGCCTTCGCTTTCGGCATGCTTGCCTTGAGCCGTGGGGAACACGTCAACGCTGTCTGGCTGGTGGTGGCTTCCGTCGCCTGCTACAGCATTGCCTACCGCTTTTATAGCCGGTTTATTGCCAAGAACGTCTTTGAACTCGATGACCGTCGGTTAACGCCAGCGGAACGCCATAACGATGGCCTGGACTATGTACCCACCAACAAATGGGTGCTGTTTGGTCACCACTTTGCCGCGATTGCCGGTGCTGGCCCGCTGGTTGGGCCGATCCTGGCTGCGCAGATGGGCTTCCTGCCTGGTACCATCTGGATATTGGTTGGGGTGATGTTGGCTGGGGCGGTGCAAGATTTCCTGATCCTGTTTATCTCCACCCGCCGCGACGGACGCTCGCTGGGGGAAATGGCCAAGCAGGAGTTAGGCGCCTTTGCCGGTGTGGTAACCATGCTGGGCGCACTTGGGGTGATGATCATCATCCTCTCGGCGCTGGCGTTGGTGGTCGTTAAAGCGCTGGCAGACAGCCCTTGGGGTCTGTTCACCATTGCTGCCACCATCCCGATTGCGCTGTTTATGGGCGTTTACATGCGCTTTATCCGCCCAGGCAAGATTGCCGAGGTTTCGCTGATCGGCTTTGTGCTGATGATGATGGCGATCATCTACGGTGGCAACATCGCCATGCATCCATACTGGGGGCCGTTCTTTACCCTGCACGGCACCACCCTGACCTGGGTGCTGGTGATTTATGGTTTTGTCGCTTCGGTGCTGCCGGTGTGGTTGTTGCTTGCTCCGCGTGACTATCTTTCTACCTTCCTGAAAATCGGTGTGATCGTGGGGCTGGCGGTGGGCATTGTGTTCGCGATGCCGGAAATGAGAATGCCGGCGGTGTCACGCTTTATCGATGGCAGCGGCCCGGTGTTTGCCGGTTCACTGTTCCCGTTCCTGTTTATTACCATTGCCTGTGGCGCAATCTCCGGGTTCCACGCCCTGGTCTCCAGTGGCACCACACCGAAGCTGGTTGAGCGTGAGAGCCATATCCGCTTTATCGGCTACGGCGGCATGCTGATGGAGTCCTTCGTGGCCATCATGGCGCTGATTTGCGCTTCGGTGATCGACCCAGGCGTCTACTTTGCCATGAACTCACCGGCGGCGCTGATCGGCACCACGGTGGAAAGTGCTTCACAGGCAATTAACAGCTGGGGCTTTATGGTCACCCCGGAAACGCTGACGCAGATTGCCCATGATGTGGGCGAGAAGTCGGTGCTGTCCAGAGCCGGTGGCGCGCCAACCTTTGCCGTTGGCATGGCTCATATCATCAGCGAGGTGTTTAACAGCCGGGCGATGATGGCCTTCTGGTATCACTTTGCCATCCTGTTTGAAGCCCTGTTTATCCTCACTGCGGTGGATGCGGGCACCCGCGCCTGTCGCTTTATGGTGCAGGATCTGGTTGGCGTAGCCATTCCACGACTGGCGAACAACCGCTCCTGGCTCGGCAACCTGGCCGGTACCACCGTGGCCGTGGCCGGTTGGGGCTTCTTTGTTTATCAGGGCGTCGTGGATCCGTTAGGTGGGATCAATACGCTGTGGCCGCTGTTCGGCATTGGTAACCAGATGCTGGCTTCAATGGCGCTGATCCTGGGCACCGTAGTGCTGTTCAAGATGAAGAAACAGCGTTACGCCTGGGTGACCATTTTGCCGACCATCTGGCTGTTTATCACCTCAATGACGGCGGGCTGGCAAAAGATTTTCCATGAAAAACCAAGCATCGGCTTCCTGGCGCAGGCGAAGAAATTCTCTGCCGGGATTGAATCGAACACGGTTATCGCCCCGGCCAAATCCATTGCGGATATGCAGACCATCGTGTTTGCCAATCAGATTAACGCCGCGTTGTGCGCCTTCTTTATGCTGGTTGCGGTGACGATGCTGGTTTCGGCCTTCTTCGTGGTGCGCCGCGCGTTGGGTTCCAAAACGCCTACGGTACGTGAAAGCACTATTGTACTGCGTGAGGAAACCGGGCGCGTCTAACTGAACGGCCAGGCTACGGGATGAGCCAGTTGAAACAGTCTCATCGAATGCCTACAAGGGCGGCCAGGTGCCGCCCTTTTCAATGCACTTTAGCTTATCAACGTCGTGCCGAAAGCCCCCTGCCAATCCTGTTCAAACTTCTCTACCGCCGCCTGAACCGCCGGAGTGGAAATAAACTGTTCTGCCACATCCACCGGTAAAGTGATCGACTGGCAACCTGCCAACAGACACTCCAACGCCTGACGTGGCGTTTTAAAGCTGGCCGCCAGCACCTTGGCGTGCGGAGCATGCAGCGATAACAGCTGTTGCAACTCGTGTACCATTTCAACGCCGTCGCCACCCTGTGCGTCCTGACGGTTAACGTAAGGTGCCACATACTCTGCCCCGGCCAACGCCGCCAGCAGCCCCTGACCAGCGCCGTAAACGGCGGTACCCAAGGTGGGGATCGACATGGATTTCAGCTTCTTGATTGCCGCCAGCCCTTCTGCGGTGGTGGGGATCTTGACTACCAGGCCCGGCACGCGTTGACTCAGCAGGACGGCTTCGGCAACCATACGTTCTGCGTCGTTAGCCATCACCTGGGCAAACAGCTTACCGGTACCGCCTAACGCATCACGCAAGGCCGGCAGAACCTCCCAGATCGGCTTTCCTTCTTTGGCAACGATGCTGGGGTTGGTGGTCACGCCGTGCAGCGGCAAGACGCGCGCCAAACGTTTCACTGCGCTGACGTCGGCGGTATCGAGATACAGTTCCATAACCTTCTCCTGATTCTTTTGTGGGCAGATTCAAACTCTGAACATAATAAGCGAAAAAAGCCGCCATCATTTGATTAAAATCAAATCAACTTTCATTCGAAACCTATTTAATTTACGTAAGAAGATTTTAGACTTCACAGGTGACGAATGCTTTTCAATCTACAGCGCTACTCAACACATGACGGCCCAGGCATCCGCAGCGTGGTGTTCCTTAAGGGCTGCTCACTTGGCTGCCGCTGGTGCCAGAACCCGGAAAGCCGTTCCCGCCAGCAGGAGCTGCTGTTTGATGAGCGCCTGTGTCTGGCGGCCTGTACCCTGTGCAGTGAGAGTTGCCCGCACGCTATCACCCGCGTTGATGACAACACCCTAACCCTGCAACGTTCGTTACTGACTGCCGCCGATTATGACGCATTAAACGGCTGTTGCCCAACTGGCGCGCTGAGCGTCTGCGGCACGGCGCTCGACCTTGATGCGGTGATGGCCGAAGTGATGCGCGATAAACCTTACTATCTGCGCACCGGCGGTGGCCTGACGCTGTCCGGCGGCGAGCCGTTTATGCAGCCAGAGGTTGCGGCTGAACTGCTCAAACGCGGGCGCGAGGCTGGTATCAATACCGCCGTAGAATCTTGCCTGCATACGCCTTGGTCCTATATCGAGCCATCTCTGCCCTGGCTAGACCTGATGCTGGCCGATCTGAAACACGTCGACCAAGTTCGCTTCAAGCAATGGACCGAAGGCTCCGCCAAACGGGTGATGGATAACTTCCGCCGCTTAGCTACCGCTGGCACTCAGATCACCGTGCGAGTGCCGTTAATCCCCGAATTTAACGCCGATCGCGACTCAATCCGCGCCATTACCGACTTTGCCGCCGACGAGATCGGCGTCAAAGAGATCCATTTTTTACCGTACCACACGCTGGGGATGAATAAATACCATCTGCTCGGCGCGCCTTATTACGCTTCCCGTACCCCACTAGACGACCCCGAACTGCTGGCCTATGCCGAAGATTACGCCAGCGTCAAAGGTCTGACCGCCATTTTGCGAGGATAACACCATGACAACGCTGGATCTGACTACCCTGACCGAACGCACGCTAGCGCATAAGAACGCGCTGATCCATATCGTCAAGCCACCGGTCTGTACCGAACGCGCACAGCACTATACCGAAACGTACCAGCAGCATCAGGATAAGCCGCTGCCGGTAAGGCGTGCCATGGCGTTGGCCAACCATCTGGCCAAACGGAGCATCTGGATCAAGAATGATGAGCTGATTATCGGTAACCAGGCTAGTCAGCTACGTGCCGCGCCGATCTTCCCGGAATACACCGTCAGTTGGATCGAAAGCGAAATTGACGAGTTGGCCGATCGCCCCGGCGCTGGCTTCTCCGTCAGCGAACAGGATAAAAAGGTATTGCACACCCTGTGCCCATGGTGGCGTGGCCAGACCGTGCAGGATCGCTGCTACGGCATGTTCACCGATGAGCAAAAAGCCCTGCTGGCTACCGGTATCATCAAGGCGGAAGGCAACATGACGTCTGGGGATGCGCACCTGGCGGTCAACTTCCCGCTGTTACTGGAAAAAGGTCTGGATGGCCTGCGTGAGAAAGTGGCTGAGCGCCGTGAACGCCTGCACCTGACGGACTGGGACGACCTGCATAAGGAACAGTTCCTCAAGGCCATCGACATCTCGCTGGACGCTCTCAGCGAGCACATACTGCGCTTTGCCCAGTTGGCCCGTGAAATGGCCCAGGCAGAGCAACGCATCTGGCGGCGTGAAGAGCTGTTGACCATGGCAGCCAACTGCGAACTGATCGCCCATCAACCGCCACAGACCTTCTGGCAGGCGCTGCAACTGTGTTACTTCATTCAGCTGTTCCTGCAGATCGAATCCAACGGCCACTCGGTATCCTTCGGCCGCCTCGACCAATATCTGTATCCTTGGTATCGCCGTGACGTGGAGTTGGAGCAAAGCCTGCCGCGCGAAAAAGCCATCGAGATGCTGCACAGCTGCTGGTTGAAACTGCTGGAAGTGAACAAGATCCGTTCCGGCTCGCACTCCAAAGCCTCCGCCGGTAGCCCGCTGTATCAGAACGTCACCATCGGCGGCCAGAAACTGGTCAATGGCCAGCCTTGTGACGCGATCAACCCGCTCTCTTACACCATTCTGGAATCCTGTGGCCGTCTGCGTTCAACGCAGCCTAACCTCAGCGTGCGCTATCACGCCGGGATCAGTAATGATTTCCTTGACGCCTGCGTGCAGGTGATCCGCTGCGGCTTCGGCATGCCGGCGTTTAACAACGATGAGATCGTGATCCCCGAGTTTATCAAGCTGGGCGTCGAATCACAGGACGCCTATGATTACGCCGCGATCGGTTGCATCGAGACCGCCGTTGGCGGCAAATGGGGCTACCGCTGTACCGGGATGAGCTTTATCAACTTTGCCCGCGTGATGTTGGCAGCTCTGGAGCAAGGGCGCGACGCCACCTCCGGCAAGATTTTCCTGCCGCAGGAGCTGGGGCTGTCTCAGGGTAACTTTAGCCAGTTTGACCAAGTGCTGGATGCCTGGGATACGCAGATCCGCTATTACACCCGCAAATCGATTGAGATTGAGTGTGTAGTCGATACCGTGCTGGAAGAAAATGCCCACGACATTGTGTGCTCGGCTCTGGTGGATGATTGCATCGAGCGCGGCAAGAGTGTCAAACAAGGCGGTGCGAAATATGACTGGGTATCCGGTCTGCAGGTCGGGATCGCCAACCTGGGTAACAGCCTGGAAGCGGTACGCAAGCTGGTGTTCGATCAGGGGATTATTGGTCAGCAACAGCTGGCTCAGGCTCTTGCTAACGATTTTGCTGGCCTGGACGGCGAACAGCTGCGCCAACGCTTGATCAATGCGGCGCCAAAGTACGGCAACGACGTGGATGATGTCGATCAGCTGCTGGTACGTGCCTATCAGACCTATATCGACGAGCTGAAGCAGTATCACAACACCCGCTTTGGCCGTGGCCCGATCGGTGGTACCTACTATGCGGGCACCTCCTCCATTTCGGCCAACGTTCCGTTTGGTGCTGCCACCATGGCTACGCCAGACGGCCGTAAAGCGCATACGCCATTGGCGGAAGGGGCTAGCCCGGCTTCCGGCACCGACCATCTAGGCCCAACGGCAGTGTTCAACTCGCTGAGCAAACTGCCTACCGAGTCGATTCTGGGTGGCGTGTTGCTGAACCAGAAGCTGAACCCGTCCACGCTGGAGAACCCGCGTGATCGCGAAAAACTGATGCTGATGCTGCGCACTTTCTTCGAGGCTTACCATGGCTGGCACGTGCAGTATAATATCGTGTCACGGGAAACGCTGTTGGCCGCGAAGCAACATCCTGACCAATATCGCGATTTAGTGGTACGCGTAGCTGGATATTCTGCCTTCTTTACCGCATTATCCCCAGATGCGCAGGATGACATTATCGCGCGTACCGAACATACTCTTTAATCAGTGAATCGTTGCGGTCACCCTTTGGTGGCCGCCTATCAGGCCGCTATGAATTCAAGACAACAAACCATTTTGCAGTTGGTGAATGACCGCAGGCGCATCAGCGTTGGCGAACTGGCGCGCGCCTCTGGCGTTTCTGAGGTGACGATCCGTCAGGATCTCAATCTGTTAGAAAAACGCAGCTATCTGAAACGCGTTCACGGTTCTGCCGTTGCGCTGGAAAGCGACGACGTTGATGCCCGCATGATGTCCAACTTCACGCTTAAGCAGAAGCTGGCACAATATGCTGCATCGCTGGTCAACGATGGCGAAACCATCTTTATTGAGAGCGGTAGTGCCAACGCCTTACTGGCCCGCTATCTGGCCGAGCGCAAGCGCGTCACGCTGATCACCGTCAGCCATTACATCGCCCATCTGCTGAAAGAGACCGACTGCGATGTGATCGTTCTCGGCGGCATGTTCCAGAAGAAGAGTGAAACCGTGGTCGGCCCGTTAACCCGCATGTGTATCCAGCAGGTGCACTTCAGCAAGGCGTTTATCGGGGTGGATGGCTATCACGCGGAGACCGGCTTCACCGGCCGCGATATGATGCGTGCCGACGTGGTCAATGCGGTATTAGCCAAAGGCGTAGAGAACATAGTGCTGACCGACTCGTCAAAATTCGGCCAGATCCAACCTAATCCATTGGAACCCATGAGCCAGATTGGGCGGGTGATCACCGACTCGCGTATCGCCAACGACTACCAGCAGTTGCTTAAACGCCAGGGTATCAAGTTGGATCTGGTTAACGAATAACAGCTGCGGGGCCCTTCGGCCCCGTGATGAGATTACTGCCCATAATAGGCATGTGCTCCGTGCTTGCGCAGATAGTGCTTGTCCAACAGGCTCTGCTGCATATTGCCCAGCCCCGGTGCTAACTGACGCGAGAAGATCCCCATATAGGCCAACTCTTCCAACACCACGGCATTATGCACCGCGCCGTCAGCATCTTTGCCCCAGGCAAATGGACCGTGGGAATGTACCAGTACTGCCGGTATCTGAGCGGCATCCAACCCACGCTCTTTGAAGGTTTCGACGATCACCTGCCCGGTCTCCCACTCATAACGGCCGTTGATCTCTTCGTCGCGCATTAGCCTAGTACAGGGAATATCACCATAGAAGTAGTCCGCATGTGTCGTTCCCCACGCGGGGATGGCTAATCCGGCCTGTGCCCAAATGGTGGCATGGCGCGAGTGGGTATGAACGATCCCACCCGCTGCAGCAAAGTTCAGGTACAGCACCCGGTGGGTATCCGTATCGGAAGAAGGCTTTTTACTCCCCTCCACCACCTTGCCGCTCTCCAGTTCCACCACCACCATATCCTCACGGGTCATGGCATCATACTCAACGCCGGAAGGTTTGATCACCATCAGCCCCTGCTGGCGGTCTACGGCGCTGACATTGCCCCAGGTAAAGGTCACCAGATGATGGCGCGGAAGTTGAAGGTTGGCTTCCAGCACCTGTTGTTTTAGTTCGTTGAGCATGATCTTGTCCTTGTGGCTTGGTCTGCGACTATTGTCAGCAGGCATGCCACTGGGCGGTATGGGATAGATCGCTAAAGACCACGTAGATTTCTGCTGGATACACCAAGATGTGTGGCGGCGGATTCGGAATAATCGCCTGCCGACCCGGGCTAAATTAAGACTATTTCCCTATTTATCCCTCGTCAGAGATTTATACTGAAACAAGGCGAAAAAACCGCCCTGATTTTTTATTTGCCCTGTTTTGTGCAATAAATGCCATTTTTTATTTCAAGGTCGTCTGGAAGACAGTCTCAGGCCAGTTTGCTGATTACTGCCTATACTAAAGCTGTGCTATGCCAGTAAAGTAGTTCCATATAGCCGATGCTAAGGAGAATTCATTATGATCATTAATCAACGTTTGGCCACTGCCGCAGTGGTGATCACCCTGGCTCTGTCGCTGAGTGCCTGTTCGAATATGTCTAAACGTGACCGCAACACGGCGATTGGTGCAGGTGCAGGTGCGGTAGGCGGTGCGGTGCTGACTAACGGCAGCGCGTTGGGGACCGTCGGCGGTGCCGCTGTTGGTGGCATCATCGGTCACCAGGTGAGTAAATAAGCCACGGCTTGCTGATACCTCTGCCGATAGGCTGACAAAAGCGTTCACGCTTTGACGTCTAATTGAAAAAAACTTTCAGGTCTATTTTTACGTTTATCATTTCGATGAATGCAGCCGCAGTGACACACTGCGGCATATTTCATTTAGCTGCTCAACCGCCAGCCAGCTTAACCTTCATGCCCTTGGCTTCCAGTAATTGCTTTAGCAGGTCACGTTTGTCGCCCTGGATTTCGATCACACCATCCTTCACCGAGCCACCACAACCGCATTTCTTTTTCAGTTCGGCAGCCAGTTTATCCAGTGCCGCATCATCCAGATCGACACCGGTGATCAGGCAAACCCCCTTGCCTTTTCTGCCGCTGGTCTGGCGTTGAATACGCACGATGCCATCGCCTTTGACACGCTCTGGCTTGGCTTCTTCCTGCTTGATACGCCCGCTGTCGGTAGAGTACACCAGGCGGCTGTTATCATCATTCATGCTGGGTTCCTTAAACCAGTGAGGCTCGAATAGCGCTGAGCGCTGCCGCGGGATCGGCGGATTGCGTAATCGGACGGCCGATCACCATATAATCAACTCCGGCGGCCAGAGCCTGCACCGGTGTCATCACGCGGCGTTGATCGCCTGCGGCACTGCCTTCAGGGCGAATACCAGGAGTAACCAGTTGGAACTGGTCGCCACAAGCAGCTTTCAGGCGTGAAGCTTCCTGCGCAGAACAGACCACACCGTCCAGGCCACAGTCGCGCGTCAGGCGAGCCAGTCTTTCCGCCTGCTCTGCCGGGCTGAGTTCGATACCAATGGCGCGCAGATCTTCCGCCTCCATGCTGGTGAGCACGGTGACGGCAATCAATAGCGGTGCATCCGCGCCATAAGGCAGCAGCGCCTCTTTGGCTGCGTTCATCATGCGAGCACCACCGCTGGCATGTACGTTCACCATCCATACGCCCAACTCCGCCGCAGCGGCTACGGCATGCGCCGTGGTGTTAGGAATATCGTGGAATTTCAAATCGAGGAACACCTCAAATCCGCGCTGATGCAGATCGCGCACGATCTCAGGCCCGAACAGGGTGAACATCTCTTTACCCACTTTTAGCCGGCAATCTTGCGGATCGATACGGTCGGCAAAGGCCAATGCGGCGGAACGGTCGGCGTAATCCAATGCCACGATGATGGGCGATGATTTTAAGTCATTGTTATTTGAGTTATTTTCAGACTTCATAGCTTCTACCTTGTGTGAAATGGACGTGATGAGTGAGCCGCCAGCAAAACTGACCGCCGCATTCTACATGCCAGACAGCGGAAATCCCAGTCACGCAACCCGTTGCCGTTACGTAATGTTAACACAGCGTTGGTCATCGACTGTCAATAACGCCTTGCGCCCTTAACCCAGGGTGAGTAAAACGCGGTAAAGAAGCGTAAATTCTTAATCAAATAATTTGATTAACATGCTCAAGCCTATCCGATTTCATCCGTTTATAAATGCTATATCATTCAACACATCGAAAGCGGAAACACTTTCACCCTCAAAACCAAATTGGAGATACTCATGAAAGGCATCAAATATTTTGCAGCAGCTACCGTTCTGGTCCTAACCTCATTTGCCAGCGTTGCCGCTGAGCCAGTCAGCCAGCAACAGGCACAGAGCCTGACTGAAGTTGGCGTAGTATCTGCCGGTGGTGTTACCACGCTGAGCAGCCTGGAAGCCAAGCTGGCGGCTAAAGCCAAAGCCCAAGGCGCTAGCAGCTATCGCATTGTCGCCGCCGGTGGTAACAACATGCTGCATGGCAACGCGATCATCTATAAATAAGTTCGAGCCACCCTCTAGATTATCTGAACGGGCGCTGCATAAGGCGCCCATCCCCTACGACACCACAGCCCACCTGTTTTTATTCTGGTACCAACTTGCGACAGACATTCAGTACCAATTGCCGCAACCAACGATGAGCCGGATCCGCCTCGGCACGTGGGTGCCACAGCTGCGATATCGTAATCAGTCTGGTCGTAACCGGCAGTTCAAAAGCCCAGAGTGTCGCTACGCCCCCATCAATATTGGTCACTGGTTGATTGATAAGGAATGAGGCAGGCACCAACGCCACCAGATCGGACTCCTGAGCGACGGCCAAGGCTGCCGGGAAACTCGGTACCACGGCGGCAATGTTGCGCCGCAAACCTAGTTCAGCCAATGCTTCGTCTACCGGCCCGTAGGTACGCTCACGCCGGGAAGCGACAACATGGCCCAACGCGGCATACTGGCTGGCCTTCACCTCTGGTTCCCGCGCCAGCGGATGCCCCGCTCTTACCACACCAACGAAGCGATCCCTAAACAGCGCCTGCACGCGTATTTCCGGCCCCATGGTCCCCAAAACACCAATCTCAAGATCAACCAGACCTTCACGCAGAGGCTTTGAGGTTTTCTCTGGCTTGGGCGAAAAACGCAGGCGCACCAAAGGCGCAGCCTTGGCGGCTACCGCAATCAGTGAAGCTCCAAATGCCTCCACAAACCCCTCATTGGCACGAATGTTAAAGGTGCGTTCCAGCGTGGCGAGGTTCAATTCTGTGGCGGATGGGCGCAGCACCGAACGCGCCGCAAATACGGCATTTTGCGTACGTTCCCGCAGCTCCTCGGCATAAGGCGTCAGCACCATGTGGCGACCGGCACGCACCAATAAGGGATCTTCGGTAACGGTGCGTAGCCGGGTGAGCGTGCGGCTCATGGCAGAAGCGCTTAAACCAAGACGACGCGCAGCACCAGCCACGCTGACTTCAGCGAGCAGCGCATCAAGGGCGATAAGTAAATTGAGATCGGGTTCAGTCATGGCTCATAGTATCTCGGCCAAAAAAATGAGGAAAGCGTAGCGCATTGGTGTAGCCCATTTATGTTACAAAATTATTAAATTTTTATTACACACTGGACAGATCTGCACGGCTGACTTAGCTTGATGGTAACCTCCCGCGTAAAAGGCAGCAAAATGAGCGAGATATCGACACTAACCATCAAGATCCCTCTGGCACTGAAAGAGCAAATCAAGGCGATTGCCTTGGAGAACCAGCTTTCATTGAGTGCAGAGGTTTGCCAACGGCTGGAACATAGCTTCGAAGTCCCTGCCAAAGCCAGTAAGAAAGCGGCTCCGCTGCATCATGACGATATCGATAATCAGGGCACCGAAGAGGAGATTGAACAACCTCTTAGCCAGAAAGAGCTGAAGAAGCTGCGTCAACTGCTGAAAGGCGGCGCGAAAAGCGGCAAGAAAAAGTAACCCGGACAATCTTGGCGGGCGCCGCATGTGCAGCGCCCCTAGCTAACAAGCTTTTTTATTGCCCGTCCAGCCCGCGTATCGGTTTAACCGAAGACCAGGCCCGGCACGAAGGACAATGCCAGTAAAGTGAATGGGCGGTAAAACCGCATTTGTGGCAGCGGTAGCGCGGTTTGGTACGGATCTGCTCGCCTACCATATCCCGTAGTAACAGCAGGCTTTCTTTGGCGCGACCGTCTTCTGCATCAGCCAGATGATAATCCATCAGGCGATAAAACACGCGCATGGTCGGATGGCGCTGCAGCTGGCGATTGATGTACACCTGTACCACATCGCTCCCTTCCCGTTGCTCGATCACTTCCGCCAGCATCAATTCTGCCGTGGCTCCGGTATTCTCCGCCACACAACGTTTGAGAAAGTCCGCCCAGTCTTGCTCTTGTTGAGGCAAATGCTGGTAGCACTCCTGCAGCATCGGTAACGCTTCGCTGACCAGCTCTTTATCTTGATCCAATACGCGCTTCAGGGTTTCTACCGCCTTGGCATACTCCTCTTGCGCCATGAAGATACGCCCAACCATGATCGACACACGGGCGCACTGTTTATCCGCCGAGGCCGCGCGCTTGAGCAGGCCCATCGCCTTGTCCAGATCGTCACTGCCCATCGCCTGCAGGGCCAGCTCACAATAAAAATGCGCGATCTCGACGCGTTGCTTTTCCTTACCCAGCTTGACCAACTTCTCTGCCACTTCGATGGCTTTCTGCCAGTCGCTGGTGGCCTGGTGGATCACCAGTAATTGCTGCAGCGCGGAAACTCGGAAGTCTTCTTCATTGATCAACTGGCTGAACATGTCCTCGGCGCGGTCATACAACCCGGCGGCCATATAGTCACGCCCCAGTTGCTGTATCGCCAGCAGACGCTGTTCGAAGGTTAAAGAAGCGCTTTCCATCAAGGCCTGATGGATGCGGATAGCGCGATCGACTTCACCACGAGAGCGGAACAGATTGCCCAACGTCAGGTGAGCTTCAACGGTATTGCTGTCCTCTTTCAACATGTCGAGAAACAGATCGACCGCTTTATCCTGCTGGTTGGAAAGCAGGAAGTTAACCCCAGCCACGTATTCACGCGACAGGCGGTTGGCTTCCTGTTGTTTATCCTGCTGAGCACTTCTGCGCCCCATGTACCAACCGTACGCGGCAGCTACAGGCAGCAACAGAAACAGCAGCTCTAACATAACAGATTATTCCTTGCTGACTGCGGGCAACGATGCCGGCTCGACAGGTGCTTCGAGCTGCAGTTCCAGCCTTTTGATTTTCCGCTCTGCACGCCCAAGAGCGATACGTGTGCGCAGATAAAATAACCCACAAATAATCCAACCCAGCACAAAGCCAGCACCAAACAGGGTGGCCAACAGGGTTGATACCGGATATTCGCCCTGAGCAACCAAATAGTTAAACGTCACCACCTGGTCGTTATGCGCGCCCAGCGTGACTGAAGCCACGAAAATCACCAGAACCAGTAAAAAAATCAGTAAATATTTCACATTCTTTCCCGCAATGCCGAGTGAATCGGATGAACTCTACCCTCAAGGCCACAAACCGGAACCCAATACAGGGTTTGCCGCCCACGGGTAATTGCCGCTAAGTGGCGTCCCTATGACTTAAGTTAGCATTTCCCGTCGTAGCAGGGAAACCCTGGCAGACGATAAAACCGCAGATCTGCTGGGATATTCAGCAACAAATGCAGCGCCTGAGCAAATTAATGAGAAAGCTTCTCAAAATCACGAGTTTGATAAGATATGGGGACGAAAGGACAGATTGCAATGCAGGGTAAAAACCCGCGTTGATGCGGCCCCGGGTTGGAGCCGCCATTAGTGACAACGTCACACTAAGCTTTCATCACCTCTCCTGCTAAATTACTGCTCGCCTTCCCGCTCGCCGATTTCCTGCTGCTCCTGCGGTGGAATGGTGAGTGGCCCAAACCAACGCTGAGTCAACCAACTGGCCAGGGTAACCAGCAACCAGCTAATGACAATCGCCATCGCCAGATCCCGCGGCCAATGCATGCCGAGCATCAGGCGGCTCGCCATCACGCCAAATGCCCAAATCATCAACACCGCTACGGTTTTATAATGCCGCCGCGGCCACAACAGCCCACCCCCCAGCAATGCCCACATAGCGGCAAACATCGTGTGGCCTGAAGGGAACGAGAAGCCAGTTTCAAACTGCCAGTGTTTACTCAACCATTCAGGTACCAGCGCCTGGTCCAGCAACTGCTCTTTGACCAGCGCGCTACGCTGCTTCCTGTCCAGCGAGTAGAAGTATTTTTCATCAATCTGATGGGTCGACTCCAGCCACACGACAAACGGCCGCGGTGCCTGTACCTGCTCTTTGATGGAAGATTTGATCGCCTGCCCAATCCCGATTGCCGCAGACAACAGGATGAACAGCCCTACCGCCGCTTTCAGCCGAAAGCGTAGACACCACAGAAACCAGGCCGACAGGATCAGGCTGGTGAGAATACCCCAGGGCGCAGTGACGGTTTCCGTTACCCAGAACAGCGCTTTTAACAGACCGTCATTACCGCCGGGTTGCCAGTGCCAGCCAAACAACCAGACCGCCAGCGGCAACAACATCAGCACAATCGCTCCACCCGCCGTGCGTTTTGCTATCTTTAACATCCCGTTATCCTTCCACTGTGGTTAACCCGCAGTGTAACAATCTTGATAACTCAGCAAAACAAGAGAAATTAGATAGATAACTGACCTATTGCAACAATAGGAGCGGTAAAACACCATATGCTGCTTTGCTGAGCACCGCTCGGCCACAAGTTATGGCAAAATAGCTGACAATGAATGAAATAGCGATCGTCGCCGTCTGTTTTAATGCTGGTCAGTCCCCTGTTCCAGTCGTAGGATGCACGCAGCGATTTGACAGGTAGTGTTTTTGGAGAGTGACATGCAGCTTAAACGTGTGGCGGAAGCCAAACTGCCAACACCATGGGGTGATTTTCTGATGGTGGGGTTCGAAGAACTGGCCACCGGGCACGATCATCTGGCACTGGTTTTCGGCGATATTACCGGCGAAACACCGGTCCTCTCACGGGTTCATTCCGAATGTCTGACCGGTGATGCGCTGTTCAGCCTGCGCTGTGACTGCGGTTTTCAGCTGGAAGCCGCGTTGGAACAGATCGCCGAGGAAGGCCGCGGCATTCTGCTGTATCACCGCCAGGAAGGCCGTAATATCGGTCTGTTGAACAAGATACGCGCCTATGCCTTGCAGGATAAAGGAGCGGACACGGTGGAAGCCAACCATCAGCTAGGCTTTGCCGCCGATGAGCGAGACTTCACCCTGTGCGCCGATATGTTCAAACTGCTGGGGGTGGATGCGGTGCGCCTGCTGACCAATAACCCGAAGAAGGTCGAGATCCTGAGCGAAGCGGGCATTAATATCTCCGAGCGCGTGCCGTTGATCGTCGGCCGTAACCCGAAGAACGAACGTTATCTGGCCACCAAGGCCGCTAAAATGGGCCACTTGCTGGACAAAAAATAACAACAAGGGCGCCTTTGGGCGCCCTTGTTCTCTCTACAGCATTTTACGGATAACGTAGTGCAGGATGCCGTCGTTCTGGTAATAAGTCAGCTCATTGCCGGTATCAATACGGCAACGGGTATTCACCACCACCTGCCGGCCATCGGCATAGGTGATATTGACCGGTACCGTCTGGCCGGGTTGCAACGCCTGCAAACCACTCACGTCGATCAGTTCCTCCCCCGTCAAACCCAGCGTTTTGCGCGTTATACCCTGCGGAAATTCCAACGGCAAGATGCCCATACCGATCAGGTTGGAACGGTGGATGCGCTCAAAGGATTCCGCGATCACCACTCGCACCCCCAATAAACGCGGGCCTTTGGCTGCCCAGTCGCGGCTGGAGCCAGAGCCATACTCTTTACCCGCAATCACCGCCAGTGGTACCTGCTCCTGCTGATACTGCATGGCGGCATCATAGATCGCCATCTGATTCTGCGAAGGTAGATGGCGGGTATAACCGCCCTCCACGCCCGGAACCATTTCGTTACGGATACGGATGTTGGCGAAAGTGCCCCGCATCATTACTTCATGGTTACCGCGGCGCGAACCGTAAGAGTTGAACTCTTTCACCTCGACACCACGTTCGCTCAGGTAGCGTCCCGCCGGGCTGTCACGCTTGATGTTGCCCGCAGGCGAGATATGGTCAGTGGTCACCGAGTCTGCCAGGATTGCCAGAATACGCGCGCCGCGAATGTCCTGCACCGGATCCGGTTGCGCCTTCATGGTACTGAAAAATGGCGGATGGCGAATATAGGTAGAGTCGGCTTGCCATTCGTAGGTCGCGGAACCGGTCACCTGGATCGCTTGCCAACTGGCATCGCCATCAAACACTGCACCATATTCCTTATGGAACATTTCGGTGCTGACTTCGGCCACGGCCTGGGCAATCTCCTGGCTGGTAGGCCAGATATCCTTCAGATAGACCGGTTTCCCGTCGCGACCTACGCCCAACGCATCTTTGGTCAGGTCAACCTTCATGTTACCTGCCAGCGCATAGGCAACCACCAGTGGCGGCGAAGCCAGCCAGTTGGTTTTTACCAGCGGATGGATGCGCCCTTCAAAGTTACGGTTACCGGACAGCACGGCCCCTACGGTGAGATCCCCTTCCTTGATCGCCTGCTCAATCGGCTCGGGCAACGGGCCAGAGTTACCAATACAGGTCGTACAACCATAGCCAACCAGGTTAAAGCCCAATTGTTCCAGGTACGGCGTCAGTTTGGCGCGGTCGAAGTATTCGGTCACCACTTTGGAACCCGGTGCCAGTGAGGTTTTCACCCAAGGCTTGGTCTTCAAACCCTTTTCAACGGCCTTTTTGGCCAACAGGCCAGCGGCCATCATCACGCTCGGGTTGGAGGTGTTGGTACAGGAGGTAATGGCTGCGATCACCACCGCACCAGCATTTAGCTCCAGGTTTTTGCCACCCAGCGTGAAGCTTTTCACTTCCTGCTTATCTTTCTGACCGCCAATTTCCAGCTCGGTCGCGGCGGTGAATGCTGTTGGCACCTGCGGTAGCGCGACGCGATCCTGCGGGCGTTTTGGCCCTGCCAGGCTTGCCTCAACCGTCGACATATCCAGCGACAGCGTGCTGGTAAACACCGGTTCATCGCCTGGATTGCGCCACATCCCCTGAGCCTTGGCATAGGCTTCCACCAATGCGATCTGCTCAGCGCTACGACCACTTAACTGCAGGTAGCTCAGCGTCACGTCATCCACCGGGAAGAAGCCACAGGTTGCCCCAAACTCTGGCGACATGTTGGCAATGGTTGCCCGGTCCGCCAGAGGTAAATCGGCCAGCCCATCACCATAAAACTCAACAAACTTGCCGACGACGCCATGCTTACGCAGCATTTGGGTGACCGTCAACACCAGGTCGGTGGCCGTAATCCCCTCAGGTAACTTACCGCTGAGTTTAAAGCCCACCACATCCGGGATCAGCATCGAGACCGGCTGGCCCAACATGGCAGCTTCGGCCTCAATACCGCCAACGCCCCAACCGAGGATACCAAGGCCGTTAATCATGGTGGTGTGGGAGTCGGTCCCCACCAGGGTATCGGGGTAAGCAATGCGTTGGCCATTCTCTTCGGTATGCCAAACGGTTTGCCCCAGATACTCCAGGTTCACCTGATGGCAGATGCCGGTGCCGGGTGGCACCACGCGGAAGCGGTTGAAGGCCTTTTGCCCCCAGCGCAGGAAGGTGTAGCGTTCGTGGTTGCGCTCCATTTCGATACGCACGTTTTCGCCAAAGGCGTCATCGTCGCCAAACTCATCGACAGTGACGGAGTGGTCAATAACCAGATCGACCGGTGACAGCGGATTCACCTGATCGACTTTCCCGCCCAGGCGCAGAACGGCCTCACGCATTGCCGCCAAATCCACCACGGCAGGCACGCCGGTGAAGTCCTGCATCAGCACCCGCGCCGGGCGATAAGCAATTTCGCGATCGGCATGGCCGGTTTGCAACCAGCCTACGATCGCCTTCAGATCGTCAACCTGTACCGTATCACCATCCACATGGCGCAACAGGTTTTCCAGTAACACTTTCATCGATTTCGGCAGCCGGTCAATATCCCCTAACTGTCTGGCCGCCAGTGGCAAACTGTAATAGTGATACTCACTACCCAGTGCTACCAGCTTATCCATACTCGTTTTACGAAGATCGGACGACATAGCTCCTCCATTTTTTATTATGTCAAACCAGGGTGATTTCTGAGGTGTTATTTAAAGATAACACAAACGCCATGTAACGTTTTGATAACAACACGTATTGATCATAACGATAGGCAAGAGCAATCAAAGGCGGGAAGCTACTGGTAGGTCAATGAGTTAGCAGGTATCAGACAATGGAAAACCGCCCTTCGGCGGTTTAAATGGTGTAATGCGGCTCAAGTTAACGGCCTATTTGGTCGGCAGTTTGATGTCCTTGAACATGGCTTCGATCTCATCATTGGTGCGTAAAGCCACGGCGGTATCGACCACGTCGCGCGTCAGATGCGGAGCGAAACGCTGGATAAAATCGTACATATAGCTGCGCAGGAAGGTACTGCGACGGAAACCGATCTTGGTGGTGCTATAGGTAAAGATATCGCGGGCATCCACCATCACCAAATCCGGATCCTGCACCGGATCGACCGCCATGCTGGCGATCACGCCAACCCCCAGCCCCAGGCGTACATAAGTCTTGATCACGTCGGCATCGGTAGCGGTAAATACGATGCGCGGCGTCAACCCCGCCCGGTTAAACGCAGTATCCAGCTCTGAGCGCCCGGTAAAGCCGAAGGTGTAGGTAACGATAGGATACTCGGCCAGCTCTTCAATGGTGATGTGGCTCTTTCCCGCTAAAGGATGATCGGGCTTCACTACTACCGCCCGGTTCCAGTGGTAGCACGGCAGCATGATTAAGTCGTCATACAGATGCAGTGCTTCGGTAGCGATGGCAAAGTCTGCCGAGCCTTTGGAAACCGCTTCGGCAATCTGCGTTGGCGAGCCCTGGTGCATATGCAGCGACACGCGCGGGTAACGCTCGATAAAGCCTTTGATCACATTGGGCAAGGCGTAGCGTGCCTGGGTATGGGTGGTTGCCACATACAGCGAACCTTTGTCAGGGTAAGTATGTTCCCCGGCAACGGCCTTGATGGCCTCCACTTTGGACAGCACTTCGCGAGCAATACGGATAATTTCCTGGCCAGCAGGCGTCACCTGGGTAAGGTGCTTGCCGCTACGGGCGAAAATCTGGATGCCGAGCTCATCCTCCAGCATCCTCACCTGCTTGCTGATACCCGGTTGCGAGGTATAGAGACCCTCAGCCGTGGAAGAGACGTTGAGGTTATGATTCACCACTTCTACGATGTAACGAAGCTGCTGCAATTTCATATTTGAATACCATCCTAGGTTAAAACACTGCGGCTTGCCGCAGCCAGGTATCTCGGTGTTGCCCGGTATGCTTAATTCTCACAAGCCTTAAACACAGTGATTTCGCCCAGATGCTGATGAAAACGCCGTTGCTAATAAGCTTTAATCATAAAAAACGTTTTTATATAACCATTATATCATGTCGCGCTACCAAGTATAGAGCCGCTTCACAAGATGATAACGATCTTTTCGCATGATTATCAACGCCGAGCCTTGCCGATAAAAATAAGAAAAAGCAGAGAAGAATAGATCCGCCAGCCGATTTTCGCCAATAAAAAACCAGCTCAGTGAGCTGGTTTTTTGCTGTTGCCTTGCGTACAGGTTACTTCTTGCCTTCAACCCATTTGCCATCAACGAAGAATGCGGACCAGCCGGTGGCCTTACCGTCTTTCTCTGATGAGACATACTGTTGCTTGGTTTTACGGCTGAAGCGCACCATCGTCTTGTTGCCTTCCGGATCGGCCACCGGCGCATCGGCCAGATAGCGCAATTTCTCCGGCAAACGATCTTTGAAGCGCAGCAACTCTTCCACTAACGGCGCACGGGTTTCGCGCGATTTAGGGAAGGTGTTGGCCGCCAGGAACACGCCTGCCGCCCCATCACGCAACACAAAGTAGGCGTCCGATTTCTCGCACGGCAACTCTGGCAGCGGGACCGGATCCTCTTTCGGCGGCGCAACTTCACCGCTGCGCAGGATCTTACGGGTGTTCTTGCAGTTTTCGTTGGTGCAGCCCATGTACTTGCCAAAGCGCCCCATTTTCAGGTGCATTTCGGAACCACATTTTTCACACTCAACGATCGGGCCGTCGTAACCTTTCAGGCGGAATTCGCCTTGCTCGATTTCGTAGCCGTCACAGGCCGGGTTGTTACCACACACGTGCAGCTTGCGCTGGTTGTCGATCAGGTAGCTGTCCATCGCGGTGCCGCACTTCTGGCAACGCTTACGGGCACGCAGGGCGTTGGTTTCTGCATCATCCCCTTCCAGGATGTTCAGCACTTCCGCTTCCGGCACCAGATTGATGGTGGTTTTACAGCGCTCTTTCGGCGTCAACGCATAACCGGAGCAACCAAGGAACACGCCGGTACTGGCGGTGCGGATACCCATTTTGCGGCCACAGGTCGGACAGTCAATGCTGGTCATCACCATCTGGTTCGGCCGCATACCGCCCTCTTCAGGGTCTTTCTCGGCGGTTTCCAGCTGCTCACTGAATTCGGCAAAGAATTCGTCCAGCACCGCTTTCCATTCCGCCTGGTTGTTGGCGACCTGGTCCAGGCCATTTTCCATGCGCGCGGTGAAGTCGTAATTCATCAGCTCACGGAAGTTTTCTTCCAGGCGGTCGGTGACGATCTCACCCATTTTTTCCGCGTAGAACCGGCGGCTCTCTACCCTCACATAGCCACGATCCTGAATGGTCGAGATGATCGAGGCGTAAGTAGATGGACGGCCAATTCCGCGTTTTTCCAATTCTTTAACCAGTGAAGCTTCACTGTAACGCGCCGGTGGCTTGGTAAAGTGCTGGCTCGGGATCAGCTTTTGCAGATCCAGCTCGCTGCCCACTTCCACAAACGGCAAGGTGCGATCTTCATCGCCCTTACGCAGCGCAGGCATCACCTTGGTCCAGCCATCGAAACGCAGCGTACGGCCTTTGGCACGCAGCAGGAAGTCGTCCGCTTTCACCGTCAGCGTGGTGGAGTCGTATTGCGCTGGTGTCATCTGACAGGCGACAAACTGACGCCAGATCAGCTGATACAGTTTCTGCGCATCCGCTTCCATATCTTTCAGCTGTTCAGCCAATACGCTGACATCGGAAGGACGGATCGCTTCGTGCGCTTCCTGGGAGTTTTCTTTGCTGCTGTATTGGTTAGGCGCCTTCGGCAGGTACTTGTCGCCGAAGTTGTCACCGATATAACCACGCACCATGTTGACCGCGTCCTGGCTCAGGTTGGTGGAGTCGGTACGCATATAGGTGATATGACCGGCTTCATACAAACGCTGCGCCATCATCATGGTTTTCTTCACGCCGAAGCTCAGGCGGGTACTGGCAGCCTGTTGCAGCGTGGAGGTGATAAACGGTGCACCCGGTTTGCTGCTGGTTGGCTTGTCTTCACGATCCAGCACCGTATAACGGGCTTTTTCCAGCAGGTTAAGCGCGGCATGGGTCTGCTCACGGTTAACCGGTTTGAACGGCTTATCGTGGGCGTGGGTGACTTCCATCTGCAGTGCAATTTCGCCTTTCGCCAGCAGATCGGCATGCAGTTCCCAGTATTCTTCGGGTACGAACGCCTTGATGTCGCGCTCACGCTCCACCACCAGCCGTACCGCAACGGACTGCACCCGGCCAGCAGACAGGCCACGGGCAATTTTTTTCCACAGCAGTGGCGACACCATGTAGCCCACCACGCGGTCCATAAAGCGACGCGCCTGCTGTGCGTTGACACGATCGATATTCAGCTCGCCTGGCGCTTGGAACGCCTGCTGGATCGCGTTTTTGGTGATTTCGTTAAACACCACGCGGCTAAAGCGCTTGTCGTCCCCACCGATCACTTCCCGCAGGTGCCAGGCGATGGCTTCCCCTTCGCGGTCAAGGTCGGTTGCGAGGTAAATGTGGTCAGCATTTTCGGCTAACGACTTTAACTCGGCGACCACTTTTTCCTTACCGGGCAAAATCTCATATTGCGCTTCCCACCCGTGGTAAGGATCGACGCCCATGCGATTGACCAGCGCGGTCTTTTCATCTTTCTTGACTTTCTTTTTGGCTTTGTCTTTGGTTTTGTCTTCGGTTGACTCAGCGCTCTTTTTGCTAGCTGAGCCACTGGTCGGCAAATCACGGATATGACCGACGCTGGACTTCACCACGTAGTCATTACCTAAATATTTATTAATAGTTTTGGCTTTTGCCGGGGACTCAACTATTACGAGAGCTTTGCCCATAATTACCTTTACCTGAATTTAATACTTCTAAAAAGAAGCCATTTGTCTCGCCGTACCGCGGCAATTCGTATCTCTTATTTATATTGCGGTACTCTGGCAAGAGATCAACCTGTTTTTTTCTAATGGTTGCCTAACTGGTCAACCTGAACGCATTTCACCAGCCTGACCTGTTCACGCCAAACCCCAGAAGCCAGGCCAGCTATGACCTGCGTTGAGCGTAAACAAATCCTTCCACCGGAAGCCGCAAAATCCCACACTCTACCTGATAACAAACGCGACGCAACTTAATTAGCGCGGAAAACCTCATTTCGCCACGGACGGTCAAATCACTGGCCGTCCAGACGGCAATTAAACCTTAGCTGGTTTGCGGATAAACGCGAACCCGCGCTAGAATACGTTCAGAATTTTCGCTAGCAGGAGAAATAAATGCGTAACAACACTCAACCCATCGAACGAGCAGATCTGCTTACTGAAGCAAATAACATCATCCGCCAACATGAAGATTATATGCACGGCATGGTGGCCACCGACGTTGAGCAGAAAGGCAGCGTGTTGGTTTTCCGCGGCGAGTTCTTTTTAGATCCCGAGGGTCTGCCAACGGCAAAAACCACCGCCGTATTTAATATGTTTAAGCACCTGGCTCATGTGCTTTCCGAGAAATACCATCTGGTGGGTTAACCATTAAAAACGGGGCCATCAGGCCCCGTGCATTCACCGATTTACCGGCTTACAACAGCGGTTTCTCACCGCGCTGCCACCAGCGCAACAGCAGACGATCGACACTCTCTGCCGCACTGCCGGTAAAGCGATCGATCAGGCGTTTTCGGCGGGCATAGCGTACCCCCACCACTTCATGGTTTTCCATCTCGGCAATCAGCAGATCGTCACTGGTGCCGACCGCGTCAACCAGCCCTTTATCTTTTGCCTGAGTGCCATACCAATGCTCACCGGTCGCGACCTCTTCGATAGCCAATGAAGGGCGTTGCTGATGAACAAACTGTTTGAACAACTCGTGGGTTTCGTTGAGATCTTCACGGAACTTTTCCCGCCCTTGTTCGGTATTCTCACCAAACAGGGTCAAGGTGCGTTTGAACTGGCCCGCGGTGTGCAATTCCACATCGATATTGCTCTTTTGCAGCAAGCGATGGAAGTTGGGGATCTGCGCAACCACGCCGATCGAACCAATGATGGCGAACGGTGCTGCCACAATGCGGTCGGCCACACAGGCCATCATGTAACCGCCGCTAGCCGCGACCTTATCCACCGCCACCGTCAGGCGGATACCCCCCTTGCGCAGACGCTCCAGTTGCGACGCTGCCAGACCATAGCCGTGCACCACCCCACCAGGGCTCTCCAAACGCAGCAACACCTCGTCCTTAGCCGTAGCTACTGCCAACACGGCAGAGATCTCTTCACGCAGTGAGCTGACCTCATGGGCATCCATGCTGCCCTTGAAGTCCAGTACATACAGGCAAGGTTTGACGGCCTCTACCGCACCGGCCTTGGCGCGCTGTTTTTTCAGCTTGTCGTCGGCCTTGTTCTGTTTTTTGAACTGCTTGCTCCAGGCCTTCTGCTCTGCCGCCCCCATGCGGGCAAGGCGCATTTCCCGCTGCATTTCACGATATTGCTCACCCAGGTCGGTAAGCTGTAGTTCCCCTTTCTGCTGGCTCTTGCGCTGCCCGAGGCTTACCGCCAGCAACGCCAGCGCGGCAATAGCAATCACCACCGTGGCAACTTTGGCCAGGAAAAGGCCATAAACAGATATAAACTCCACAGATACCGCCTTTATTTACAGTTTGTTAGTTGAGCGGGCGCAGCATGCAGCGCCCCTACGTACTTTTTAGCAAATGGCACCACGGCTGTCGCGCCTAAATGAAAATTCAGATTGATGAGCATACGGCACACCTCCGTGCTATGGGGTTGCCCGCAGCGATAACCAAGCCACTATTGTACCGTTTTTGTTACAAAAGAATGCCGTTTCTGTCGGTTACTCATTGAAAATGCGATCCATTTCAGGCATATAACAGACATTATTCATTAAATTACTGACAAAAATTCGCAGCGGATCGCCATTGTGGTTGAGCAACCCTGCTACTGCCAGCGATCCGCAATCCACCCAAGCTCCCAGCCATAGCGCGGGAGCCGCCAAACAGGCGCGAGGAATTATTGTGCATTACCAACCTAAACAGGATCTGCTCGAACAACGCATTATTCTGGTCACCGGGGCGGGCGACGGCATTGGTCGAGAGGCGGCGCTGACTTACGCTCGCTACGGCGCACAGCTAGTGCTTCTTGGCCGCACGGAAAGCAAACTGCAGGCCGTCCAGGCCGAAATTGCCGCCATCTCCAGCACCCCGACGCATATCGTAACGCTGGATTTGTTACACACCACGCCAGAGCAGTGCCAAACCCTGGCGGAAGACTTGGCCACCAAGGTGCCACGTCTGGACGGCGTATTGCAAAACGCAGGTTTGTTGGGCGACATCGCCCCAATGGCCGAGCTTTCGATGACCATGTGGAACGAAGTGATGCAGGTCAACGTGAATGCCACCTTCATGCTTACCCAGGCGCTGCTGCCGTTGCTGCTGAAATCCAATGCGGGATCGTTGGTGTTCACCAGCTCCAGCGTCGGTCGCACCGGCCGTGCTGGCTGGGGGGCCTATGCCGTTTCCAAGTTTGCTACCGAAGGGATGATGCAGGTATTGGCCGATGAGTATAAAAACCGTAACTTGCGGGTAAATTGCATCAATCCTGGCGGAACTCGTACCAAAATGCGCGCATCTGCATTCCCACAGGAAGATAAAAACAAGCTGAAAACACCGGCCGATATCATGCCGCTCTATCTGTATTTGATGGGCGATGACAGCCGCCGTAAAACCGGCATGAGCTTCGATGCTCAGCCCAACCGTAAACCCGGCGCTGCCGAATAAGGAAGCATTTAACATGGCTGAAGATCGTCACCAACAACGCCAGCAACGGCTGAAAGAACAGGTGGATGCCCGCATTGCCGCCGCGCAGGAAACCCGCGGTCTGTTGCTGGTCTTTACCGGCAATGGCAAAGGCAAGACCACCGCTGCATTTGGCACCGTCACTCGTGCCGTCGGCCACGGGATGAAGGCCGGAGTGATCCAGTTTATCAAAGGCCAGTGGCCCAACGGCGAGAAAAACCTGCTGCAACAGCACGGCGTGGAATTTCAGGTCATGGCAACCGGCTTTACCTGGGAAACCCAGGATCGGGAAAGCGATACCGCCGCCTGCCAGGCCGTCTGGCAACACGGTAAGCGGATGCTGGCCGACAGCAGCCTGGATCTAGTGCTGATGGACGAGTTGACCTATATGGTCACCTACGGCTATTTAGAGCTGTCAGAGGTGCTGGAAGCCCTTGAGCAGCGTCCTGCACACCAGACGGTGATTATCACCGGGCGTGGCTGTCATCGCGATTTGCTGGAGCTGGCGGATACCGTGACGGAGATGCGGCCGGTGAAGCACGCGTTTGAAGCGGGGATCAAGGCTCAGCAGGGTATTGACTGGTAACTGAATAACCCGTGGCCAAGCCAGAAGGCAAGGCCACGGTGATAAATTTAGCTACGCTTGGAAGACTTGGCCGGTTTACCCGGTTTGCTGCTACCTGGTGCGCCACGACGGCTGCCGGGAGCAACCTGGCTGTGACGTTTTACCGCACGGCGGATCTGATTGGCCTTCACACGACGGCGATCGCGTTCCACCGGCAGTTTGCTGACGGTTTCCGGCTGCAGTTCCACCAGCTCACGCAGATAGTTGATCGCTTTAAGATCCAGCTCGGTATAGCCGCCACGAGGTAGGCCTTTTGGCAGATCGATATCGCCGTAACGCACGCGGATCAAGCGGCTTACCTGCACGCCAACGGCTTCCCACAGGCGACGCACCTCACGGTTACGGCCTTCGGTCAGCGTGACGTTGTACCACTGGTTGATCCCTTCGCCACCCTGGAAGGTGATGGTGCGGAATGCCGCCGGGCCATCTTCCAATTGGACACCTTTGCTCAGTTGCTTGAGCTTTTCGTCGTCGATCTGGCCGAACACGCGCACGGCGTATTCGCGTTCAACTTCGCGGCTTGGGTGCATCAGGCGGTTAGCCAGTTCACCGTCAGTGGTAAACAGCAGCAAGCCTGAGGTATTCACGTCCAAACGCCCTACCGCTACCCAGCGAGAACCACGCAGTTTTGGTAGGCGATCGAAGACCGTTGGGCGACCTTCTGGATCGCTACGGGTACAGAGTTCACCTTCCGGCTTGTAATAAGCCAGCACGCGGCAAACCGCTTCTTCGGATTCTTTGATCGAGACAACATGACCGTCCAGGCGAATTTTCATCCCGGCGACCACTTCAACGCGGTCGCCCAGTTTGGCGATCTTGCCGTCGACGCTGATGCGACCTGCCTCAATCATGGTTTCTATTTCACGACGCGAGCCATGGCCAGCATTCGCTAATACTTTCTGTAACTTTTCGCTCATTGAGCAACCTCTAATGTCGCCTTCACAGGCGTCGGGGGGACTTTGCCGCCACTCTCAGCAAGGAGAGACGGCCGCAAAGATTAGCACTTGGTCAAAACCAACCGCTTATTATACAGGCTTTATCCCTCCTTGGCACTGACTTCGTCCGGCAGTTTAGCGGAAAGGCGCTGGATCGCCCGCCCCTTCACGGATCACTTCCGGGGAGGATTCGGTCAGGTCGATAACCGTGGTTGGCTGCTGGCCCAGGAAACCGCCGTGGATCACCAGATCCACCTGCTTGCCAAGGTGTTCGCTGATCTCTTCCGGATCGGATTCAGCAAAATCATTTCCTGGCAGCATTAGCGTGGTCGACATCATTGGCTCATTGAGCACTTCCAGCAATGCCAGAGCGATCGGGTTGGATGGCACGCGCAAACCGATGGTTTTACGCTTGTCATTCATCAGGCGACGAGGCACTTCTTTGGTCGCTTTCAGGATGAAGGTGTAATTGCCGGGCGTATTGTTCTTGATCAGGCGAAACGACGAATTGTCCACATAAGCATAGGTCGACAGCTCGGACAAATCGCGGCACATCAGCGTGAAGTTGTGGTTACCGTCCAACTGGCGAATGCGGCAGATACGCTCCAACGCCGTCTTCTCTTCAAGTTTGCAGCCCAGCGCGTAGCCAGAGTCTGTTGGATAGACGATCACGCCACCCTTGCGCAGCACCTCTACGGCCTGATTGACCAGGCGCGGCTGCGGGTTGTCCGGGTGAATATAAAATAGCTGGCTCATCTCTAACTCCTGAAAATGATGCACGCGCAAAACAACGCCCGCGTTAAATCAATCGACTAAGTTCTGTTGGGGCTGTGGCCAATCACGCCAAACCGGTTCAACACCGCCGGGTAACCACAGTTTGCGCCCCAACTCAATCCACGAACAGGGCTGATGGAAATCCGAACCCTGAGACGCCAATAATTGGTAGTCCTGCGCATATTTAGCCAACACCGTACGCTCATGGAGGGCTTGTTGACACTGCGCCACCTCCATCGCATCACCGCCGTGTTCGGCAAAATAGGCCAACAGACGTTTCAGCCATTTTGCCGTCAGATCGTAACGGCCCGGATGCGCCATCACCGCTTGGCCACCGGATTGATGAATGACATCAATGGCTTGTTCTATTGTACACCACTGTGGCGGAACATAGCCGATTTTCCCTTTGGCGAGATACTTCTTGAACACCTGCGCCATGTTGCCAGCTATGCCCTGCTGCACCAGAAAACGGGCAAAATGCCCTCTGGTAACCGCCCCATCCCCCGCCAGCAGTTGCGCTCCGGCATAGGCATCGGGAATGCGCGCTTTTGCTAACCGAACGCCGATTTCTTGCGCCCGCAGATTACGGCGCTCGGTCTGTTCGACCAGCAGCTGTAACAGCGCCGGATGGGTGATATCGAGCCCCAGCCCAACAATGTGGATCTCATGGTTTTCCCACAGCGTAGAAATCTCCACGCCGTTAACCAACTGCAAGGGCAAGGCAAGATCGGCTATCGCGGCCGCGGCCTCTGCCAATCCGTTGGTGGTGTCGTGATCGGTAATAGCCAGCACGCCAACGCGCATCTCAACGGCTCGCTGCACCAGTTGAGTCGGCGTTAAGTAACCGTCCGAAGCGGTGGTGTGGCTGTGGAGATCGTACAGGGTAAAAGCGGAGGATTGTGGGCTGCTGTCTGTCAAAAGGGATATCCTGCGATGGCTTGGCTTTCTATCATACCCGTTATGGTTGGCCGGACGGAAATCTATTCTGCCGATGGCGCTCCCGCCAGATTAACGATTCCACGCTGGCCGCTAACATATTGTGCAAAAAGAGAGTTGACATTGCCTCCTTGTTCCAGTTAACTAGTACACAAGTTCACGGCAATAACCGTGTTGGATGAAAATACAGAGAGCAACATGATGACTAAGCACACTTCTCTTCTTCGCTGGTGGCGTACTTCCCAATCAAGGGTCGAGTAATCACGCATACCTGTCATCTGACACTGCAGATTCCCTAGGCCCGCTCATTACAGCGGGCTTTTTTATGGACAAGATTTGACTGGAACTACCGAAGATGAACATCAAACCACAGCTCAAACTCCTCACGGCACAGGCCGGTTACCGCAGCGATCCGACGGCGATTTTTCATCAGCTGTGCGGCGCGCGCCCTGCCACCCTGTTGCTGGACTCGGCGGAAATCAACAGCAAGCAAAACCTGAAAAGCCTGCTGATTGTCGACAGTGCCCTGCGCATTACCGCCTTGGGCCGTAAGGTCAGCCTTCAGGCGTTGACCGCTAACGGTGCAGCCCTGCTGCCACTGTTGGATGAAGCCTTGCCTGCCGACGTTCAAATCCAGGCTCGGCCTAACGGCCGTGAGCTAACCTTCCCAGCAATTGATACGGTACAAGACGAAGATGCACGCCTGCGTTCACTGTCGGTGTTTGATGCATTGCGCACGATGCTGACGCTGGTCGACGCCCCAGCCGATGAGCGTGAAGCTATGCTGCTCGGTGGCCTGTTTGCCTATGACCTGGTGGCCGGGTTTGAAGACCTGCCAGAGCTGCGCCAAGACCAACGCTGCCCGGACTTCTGTTTCTACCTGGCGGAAACGCTGCTGGTGCTGGATCACCAGCGCGGTGTGGCCCGTTTGCAAGCCAGCGTATTTACCGGTGACCACGCTGAAACTCTGCGTTTGCAGCAGCGTCTCCAACAGCTTCAGGTGCAATTGCAACAAACTCCAATCGCCATTCCTCATCAAAAACTGGAAGACATGCAGCTAAGCTGCAATCAGAGCGATGAAGAGTACGGCGCGGTGGTCAGCCAGTTGCAGCAGGCGATCCGTCACGGCGAGATTTTCCAGGTAGTGCCTTCTCGTCGCTTCTCCCTGCCTTGCCCTAACCCGCTGGCGGCTTACCAGACGCTGAAGGAAAACAATCCAAGCCCTTACATGTTCTTTATGCAGGACGACGAGTTCACGCTGTTCGGTGCCTCGCCGGAAAGCGCGCTGAAATATGAAGCTACCAGCCGTCAAATCGAAATTTACCCGATCGCCGGTACTCGTCCTCGCGGACGCCGCGCCGACGGTTCGCTGGATCTGGATCTCGACAGCCGTATCGAACTGGAAATGCGTACCGACCATAAAGAGCTGGCGGAACACCTGATGCTGGTCGATCTGGCCCGCAACGATCTGGCCCGTATTTGTGAGGCTGGCAGCCGCTACGTTGCCGACCTGACCAAAGTAGACCGTTACTCATTCGTGATGCACCTGGTTTCCCGCGTGGTCGGCAAGCTGCGTGGCGATCTCGACGTGCTGCATGCCTATCAGGCCTGTATGAATATGGGCACGCTGAGCGGCGCCCCGAAAGTACGCGCCATGCAGCTGATTGCCGCCTCTGAAGGCACCCGTCGTGGCAGCTACGGCGGTGCCGTGGGCTACTTTACCGCTCACGGCGATCTCGATACCTGTATTGTCATTCGTTCCGCGTATGTTGAGGACGGTATTGCCACCGTGCAGGCCGGTGCCGGTGTGGTGCTGGACTCCGTTCCGCAGGCAGAAGCCGATGAAACCCGTAACAAGGCACGTGCCGTGCTGCGTGCCATCGCCAGCGCGCACCAGGCCAAGGAGATTTTCTAATGGCCGATATCTTACTGCTCGACAACGTCGACTCCTTTACTTACAACCTGGTCGATCAACTGCGTGCCAGCGGTCATCAGGTAGTCATTTATCGTAACCAGATTGCCGCCGAGATCATCATCGCGCGCCTGCAACAGATGGAGCAGCCTATTTTAATGCTGTCCCCAGGCCCTGGTACTCCAGCCGACGCTGGTTGTATGCCAGAGCTGTTGCAACGCCTGCGCGGCCAGATGCCAATCATCGGGATCTGTCTCGGCCATCAGGCGATTGTGGAAGCCTATGGCGGCCACGTTGGCCAGGCCGGTGAGATTTTGCACGGCAAGGCTTCTTCCATTACTCACGATAACCAGGGGATGTTTGCCGGTATGGCCAACCCGCTGCCGGTCGCCCGCTATCACTCGCTGGTCGGCAGCAATATCCCTGAAGGGCTGACCGTCAATGCTCGCTTCGGCGACATGGTGATGGCAGTGCGTCACGATGAACACCGCGTATGTGGTTTCCAATTCCATCCAGAATCCATTCTGACCACCCAAGGCGCGCGTTTGCTTGAGCAGACGTTGGCCTGGGCGTTGGCGAAATAATCAAGGGGAACCGACTATGCAACCTATTCTTGAAAAACTGTATCGCTCGGAGTCGATGAGCCAGGAAGAAAGCCAGCAGTTATTCAGCGCTATCGTGCGCGGTGAGCTGGAACCTAGCCAACTGGCAGCGGCATTGATCAGCATGAAGATCCGCGGTGAGCACCCGGAAGAAATCGCCGGAGCTGCCAAGGCGCTCTTGGCCGATGCTCTACCGTTCCCACGCCCGGACTATGCCTTCGCGGATATCGTCGGCACCGGCGGTGACGGCACCAACAGCATCAATATCTCCACGGCCAGCGCTTTTGTTGCCGCAGCCTGTGGGGTCAAGGTGGCCAAGCACGGCAACCGCAGCGTCTCCAGCCGTTCCGGTTCATCCGATCTGTTGGCCGCCTTCGGGATCCGTCTGGATCTGCCTGCGGAAGAATCCCGCAAGGCTTTGGATGAACTGGGCGTATGTTTCCTGTTTGCGCCGCAGTATCACACCGGTTTTCGCCATGCGATGCCGGTACGCCAACAGTTGAAGACCCGCACGGTGTTCAACGTACTCGGGCCGTTGATTAACCCGGCTCGCCCACCGTTGGCGTTGATTGGGGTCTACAGCCCGGAGTTGGTGCTGCCAATCGCCCAAACCCTGCGCGTATTGGGTTATCAGCGCGCCGCCGTCGTGCACGGTGGCGGTATGGATGAAGTGGCGATCCACACCACCACTCACGTCGCCGAGCTGAATGACGGCGAAATTGAAAGTTATCAGCTGACACCTAAATCTTTTGGGTTGGACAGCTACCCGCTGGGCTCCCTGCTGGGAGGGTCGCCGGAAGAAAACCGTGACATTCTGGCAAGGTTGTTACAAGGTAAAGGTGAGCCAGCGCACGCCGCGGCGGTCGCCGCCAACGTCGCACTGTTGCTGAAACTATTCGGACAGGAAGACCTGCGCCAGAACGCGCAGCAGGCATTGGAAATGATCCACAGTGGGCAGGCTTACCAGCGTGTCACTGCTTTGGCAGCAAGAGGATAAATGATGCAGGAAACCGTGCTCAACAAGATTGTTCGTGACAAGGCGCAGTGGGTCGCGGCACGTAAGCAACAACAGCCATTAGCCAGCTTTCAAAACGAAATCGTGCCAAGCGAGCGTAGCTTTTATCATGCGCTACAAGGCGCCAGAACGGCATTTATTCTCGAATGCAAAAAAGCCTCTCCTTCCAAGGGGCTGATCCGCGAGAATTTTGACCCGGTGGAAATCGCCTCGGTGTATAAGGACTTCGCCTCGGCGATCTCGGTGCTGACCGATGAGCAATACTTCCAGGGCAGCTTCGATTTTCTGCCGCTGGTGAGTAAAACCGTGACCCAGCCGGTGCTGTGTAAGGACTTTATGATCGACCCTTACCAAATCTATCTGGCACGTCACTACCAGGCCGACGCCATTCTGTTGATGCTGTCAGTGCTCGATGACGAACAGTACCGCCAACTTGCTGCGGTGGCACACAGCCTGAATATGGGCGTGCTGACCGAAGTGATAAGCGAAGAAGAATTACAGCGTGCGGTACAGCTGGAAGCCAAAGTGATTGGCATCAACAACCGCGATCTGCGCGATCTGTCTATCGATCTGGATCGCACCCGCACCCTGGCTCCAAAAGTGCCACATGGCGTGACGGTGATCAGCGAGTCCGGCATCAATAACTATCGCCAGATCCGTGAACTCAGCCGCTATGCCAACGGTTTTCTGATCGGTAGCGCATTGATGTCGGAGGCCAACCTGCGCAGCGCGGTACGCCGCGTGATCCTCGGTGACAACAAAGTCTGTGGCCTGACCCGGCCGCAAGATGCCGCCGCCGCTTATCAGGCGGGTGCCAACTACGGCGGTCTGATCTTCGTTGGCCGTTCCCCACGTAACGTGGACATTGCCCGCGCCAGGGAAGTGATCGCCGGAGCGCCGTTGAAATACGTGGGTGTTTTCTGTGATGCGCCCATCGCTACGGTAGCGCAAACTGCTGAGCGCCTTGGTCTGTATGCGGTGCAACTGCACGGAGCGGAAGACCAAGCTTATATTAACGCCCTGCGCGCCGAGCTGCCTGCCACCTGTCAGATCTGGAAAGCCTTGAGCGTAAAAGACAGCCTGCCTGCTCGGGATCTGCAACAGGTCGATCGTTACCTGCTGGATAACGGCGCTGGCGGTACCGGAGTTCGCTTTGACTGGTCGGTGTTGCAGGGCCAAACGCTGGACAACGTGATGCTGGCTGGCGGCCTGAGTGCAGACAACTGCCTAGATGCGGCCCAACTGGGCTGTGCGGGCCTCGATTTCAACTCTGGCGTAGAGAGCCAACCCGGCATCAAAGATGCCGAGCGTCTCGCGGCGGTGTTCCAGACCCTGCGCGCCTACTGATTGCGAACCTCATTTAACGGATAATAACGGGAAAAATAATGACGCTGCTTAACCCTTACTTCGGCGAATTTGGCGGTCAGTACGTGCCGCAAATTTTGATGCCAGCCCTGAAACAACTGGAAGAAGCCTTCGTCAGCGCCCAGCGTGACCCTGAGTTCCAGGCAGAGTTTATCGATCTGCTAAAAAACTATGCGGGCCGCCCAACGGCACTGACGCTGTGCAAAAACCTGACTGCCGGTAGCAAAACCAAACTCTACCTAAAGCGTGAAGATCTGCTGCACGGCGGTGCCCATAAGACCAACCAGGTATTGGGCCAGGCGCTGCTTGCCAAACGCATGGGCAAAACCGAGATCATCGCGGAAACCGGCGCTGGCCAACACGGTGTGGCCTCTGCGCTGGCGTGCGCCCTGCTCGGTCTGAAATGCCGTATCTACATGGGTGCCAAGGACATTGAACGCCAGTCACCTAACGTATTCCGTATGCGCCTGATGGGGGCTGAAGTGATCCCGGTGCACAGCGGTTCTTCCACGCTGAAAGATGCCTGTAACGAAGCGCTGCGCGACTGGTCTGGCTCTTACGATAAGGCCCACTACATGCTGGGCACTGCCGCAGGCCCACACCCGTTCCCGACCATAGTGCGTGAATTCCAACGCATGATCGGTGAAGAAACCAAAGCTCAGGTGCTGGAGCGTGAAGGCCGTCTGCCGGATGCCGTATTGGCCTGCGTTGGCGGTGGTTCCAACGCCATCGGCATGTTTGCCGACTTTATCGATGATGACAGCGTTGGCCTGATCGGCGTTGAACCCGCTGGCCTGGGGATCGAAACCGGCCAGCATGGTGCGCCGCTGAAACATGGCAAGGTGGGGATTTACTTCGGGATGAAATCGCCGATGATGCAAACCTCTGAAGGCCAGATCGAGGAGTCTTACTCGATTTCCGCCGGTTTGGACTTCCCTTCCGTTGGCCCGCAACACGCCTATCTGAACAGCATCGGCCGCGCAGAATACGTGTCGATCACCGATGATGAAGCGCTGGAGGCTTTCAAAGCGCTTTCCCGCCACGAAGGAATTATCCCGGCGTTGGAGTCTTCCCATGCCCTCGCACACGCGCTGAAAATGATCCGTGAAGAGCCGCAGAAAGAACAGATCCTGGTGGTTAACCTGTCCGGCCGCGGCGACAAAGACATATTTACCGTTCACGACATTCTGAAAGCACGGGGAGAAATCTGATGGAACGTTATCAGCAACTGTTCAAACGGTTGGAAAATAATAAAGAAGGCGCCTTCGTGCCGTTTGTCACCCTCGGCGACCCAAACCCGACGCTATCGTTACAGATTATCGATACGCTGGTGGAGAACGGTGCAGATGCCTTGGAGTTAGGGATCCCCTTCTCTGATCCGTTGGCCGATGGCCCAACCATTCAAAGTGCAGCACTGCGTGCTTTCGCTTCTGGCGTTACGCCAACGCACTGTTTTGAAATGCTGACGGCAATCCGCCAGAAGCACCCTGATATTCCGATTGGCCTGCTGATGTACGCCAACCTGGTGTTCCACGGCGGCATTGACGCATTTTATCAGCGCTGCGCGCAGGCCGGTGTAGATTCGGTATTGATCGCGGACGTACCTTTCGAGGAGTCCGCACCTTTCCGCGCGGCAGCAACTCGCCACGGCATCGCGCCAATCTATATCTGCCCACCAAATGCGGATGAGGATTTACTGCGTGAAATCTCGTCCCACGGCCGGGGTTACACTTACCTGCTGTCACGCGCAGGAGTAACCGGGACGGAAAGCCGGGCGCAGTTACCGCTGCACCACCTGGTCAATAAGCTGCGCGAGTATCATGCGGCGCCACCGCTGCAAGGCTTTGGCATCTCTGAACCTTCACAGGTCAAGGATGCGTTGCAAGCCGGGGCCGCCGGGGCAATCTCCGGTTCGGCAATTGTTAAGATCATCGAACAGAATCAGGCACAACCGGCAGAAATGCTGGCCAAGCTGGGCAAGTTTGTACGTGAAATGAAAGCCGCTACCCGCGTTTAATCTCCCGCTCTCAATCACCGGATACTACGAAAGTATCCGGTGATAACACATTGTTTAGCCTCATTCTTGCCAAAGATATTTTTGCAAACAATTTGAACAAACCAGCAACCTGCCCCACAATCATATTTGCCGCTAAATATTCAGTGGCTCAGTGCATACGATTTCGTTAGCTGATTGAAATCAGCGTTTAATTTCAACAATAACATTTGCAAGGAGAGTCATTTATGAAGCTATTTAAAACCCTTTCGGCGCTGTGCATGGCAGCTATTTTGGCGATGGCAGTTTCTGCCTGTGCTCCAACGGCAAAATCAGAAGGGACTGGCGGTTATATTGACGATACGGTCATCACTACCAAGGTGAAGTCAGCACTGCTGGCGGATAAAACCATCAAATCCACCGAGATTAGCGTCGAGACCTTTAAAGGCAAGGTTCAGTTAAGCGGTTTCGTCAGCTCTAGCGCCGATGCCAATCGCGCCGTTCAGGTGACTCGCGGCGTGGCAGGGGTTAAATCTGTCGAAAATGATATGCGCATTAAATAACTAAAGAGGGAGGCGCCGAACAGCGCCTCCTTTACTGCTGGCTTAGAAGCGGTAGCCTGCACCAAACATAAAGACAAATGGGTCCAGACGAGTGTCAATACTCTGATGTTGATCGCCAGCGTCGAAGCGTACCTTGGTTTCGATATTCATCCACCAAAGCGACATGTTCAACATCCAGTGCTCATCCAGGTTGTAATCCAGACCCGCCTGCCCGGCTACGCCCCAGGAATTTTTCAGATCCAGGTTGCTTAAACCCGCATCCTTGCCGTTGTCGTTGAATTTCTCGTCGAAGAACATGGTGTAGTTCACACCGATCCCCAGGTATGGACGCAGCTTGTCTTGCTTGTCGCCAAAGTAGTACTGCGCCATCAGCGTTGGTGGCAGTTGACGAACGGTTGCAATATCCCCGTTGACCGCTGGGCCACCCAGAGAAACTTTATGGCGGAACGGCGTTGCAGCCAGTAACTCGACGCCGATATTGTCCGTCACCATATAGCCAAAAGTCAGACCCAATTGGGTGTTGTTATTGGCGTTGAACGATCCTTGGCCTAAAACGTTGTCCGAACCTGCATTAGGACGAACTGTTGCAGTCCCTGCACGGAACAGGAAATCACCCGCTTGATGCGCGCTTGCTACCATAGGAGCCATCAGAGCCCCTAACACCACCAGAGTTGTCTTTTTCATTATCCATTCCATTTGTGTGGTTTACAGTCCCGATGAATATACCTATTAACAGGTATTTATGATCCCATCGAGATCACATCTTAAGTGTAAAAATTTAAAATCCCACCAAAAACAAAGCCACCTAAGGTGTTAATAAATCGATAATTGATCTGAATCAATAAACGCCCTTTGTTGCAAATATGATGCATGTTTGAATTTCTGTTACCGAAAAAAGTTGCTAAAAAAAATGCCACTGCGTAATTTCATTATTCCTGTTGGTTTTGGTTGGGCCGGTAAGGAGTCGGTGGCAATCAAGATGAGCGAAATTCAAAATCCCTGCACCAGCTGCGGCGCCTGCTGCGGCTATTTTCGAGTATCATTCTATTGGGCCGAAGCGGAAGATGGCGGCGGCGTGGTACCTATATCCTTAACTGAACCCTTGAGCCCCTTTCTGCGCTGTATGCAAGGGACCAACAGCAAGTCACCACGCTGCACCTCGCTGGTAGGTGAGATTGGTCAGGCGGTGTCCTGTTCGATCTACCCCAATCGCCCCAGCCCCTGCCGCGAATTCGATCAATCCGGGGAAAACGGCCTACGCAATGAAGCCTGCGATCGTGCCCGTGAGCGCTACGGCCTGCCGCCCTTGCCGGTTCCCCTGCCATTATCATTGTCAGAGACCATAATCGCCCAAGAAATCAGCACAGTGCCATTCGCGGGGTGCCACAGCGGCGCGGAACAGGGTACAATCGCCCACTGATTTAACTACGTTCCCGACGCCAAGGAGTCTGCATGCCAAGCATGCCAATTACGGCCAACACGTTGTACCGTGACAGTTTTAACTTTTTCCGTAATCAGGTTGCCAGCATTGTGCTGTTGGCACTGCTGACCGCATTCATTTCTGTGCTGCTTAATCAGGCATTTAGCCCCGATATTGAGCAGTTGAAGATCCTGACCGCGACGGAAAGTGATCTGGCCTCCAACGCCGGTGCCGGCATGGGGATCCAGGAAATCATTCAGCAAATGACGCCTGAACAGCAGATGGTGCTGTTGAAAGTGTCCGCCGCCGCGACGATTTCCGCTTTAGTGGGTAACGTGCTGCTGGTGGGGGGCATGTTGACGCTGATCCGCCTGGTTTCTGAAGGCCAGCGTACCAGTGCGCTACGGGCTATCGGGATATCTGCCCCGCTATTGCCGCGTTTACTGCTGCTGCTGTTTGTCTGCACCTTGCTGACCCAGCTTGGCCTGACGCTGTTTGTCGTGCCCGGTGTGATCATGGCGATCTCGTTCTCGTTGGCCCCGGTGATTTCCGTAGCCGATGGGAAAGGCATGTTTGCCTCACTGAAACTGAGCTGCAAGCTGGCCTTTGCTAACGCGCGGGTGATCGTACCGGCGATGATGCTGTGGTTGGCGGCCAAACTACTGGTGCTGTTTATGGTCAGCCACTTGTCGGTGTTGACGCCACACGTTGCCAGCATCGTTCTGACTGCATTAAGCAACCTGGTTTCTGCCTTACTGCTGATTTATCTGTTCCGGCTGTATATGCTGCTGCGGGACACAGCGCCCACTTCTGGCGTGTCCTTAGATAAAAGATAAATAGGGTCGGTTGACGTTTAAGGGCACGCTTTTAGCGTGCCCTTTTTATTTACTGTGCCGTGCCCGGTTCGGCCTGTTCCTTACTTTGTATCAGCTTGAGTGCCAGATAAAGGTCGGGCACCAGGATCAGATCCTTATCGCGCCCCACCTGATTGATACGGAACCAGCGCGTTAACTCGGTGCGCCGTCCGGCCAACACCAGCTTAACGTTACGCTGTAACAAGTCACGCTTTAACTCGTCAATGGCCGCCAGCACGCTGATATCCGCATGGGTAAAACTGGCCACCGCATCCACTACCACCCAACGTGGTTGGAACGGCGTACTGTCGACCAGATTGAGGATGCGCCGTTTGAAGTAAGCCACGTTAAAATAGGTCAGCGGGGAGTTAAAGCGGTACATCATCACGCCCTGCACCGCCTTCACCCCGTTGTTGTTGCCCATTGAGTGGATCATGCCTTCCTCATTGACCCCCAGCAGTTGCTCCGTGGGGCGGAACACGGTGCGCAGAAACTGCATCAGGCCAAGCAATACCGCCAAGCCAATGCCGCTGATCACCCCCACCAGCAGCACGCTGACGAAGGTGAAGGCTGCCAGCCTGAACGCCTGGGCATTGCGCTTGCGCAGGATCCAGATGCCGCGAATGTCGATCAACGACCAGGCGGCGTACATCAGCACCACGCCTAATCCGGCTACCGGAATAAATTGCAGTGGAGAAGTCAGGAACAGCAGCACAATGCCGATGACGATGGCGGCAATAATTGATACCAGTTGGCTCTTGCCGCCGTTGGCATCGTTTACCGCCGTACGCGAATCGGCCCCGCTGATGGCAAACCCTTGCGACAGCGCAGAAACAATGTTGACCAGCCCCAGCGCACGGAACTCCGCATCGGCATTGACCTCGTAGCCATTTTTCGCCGCAAAGCTGCGCGCCGTTAGCATCATGCTGACAAAGCTGACCACCGCCAGGTTGAGCGCCGGTATCACCATGTCACGCAGTAAGCCCGGCTGAAAATCCGGCCACTGAACGATAGGCAGCATGCCGCTGAAGCCCCCTACGGTAATAATACCGTGCTGCTGCAAATTAGCCGCCCAGGTGATGAAGGCGACCAGCACGATGGCAAACAACGGCGCAGGCCAGTTAGGCCGCAATTTTTTAACCCCCACCAGCATTGTCAGCGTAAGCAATGAAATGCCCATCGTCGGCCAATCGCTATGCAGAATGTTACCGGGCAAGGCATAAATACGTTCAATCAGCTGCGCCGGTGGCGTACCGAACCCCAGCACTTTGCCGATCTGATCGACAATGATGGTCACCGCTACGCCGTTCAGCAATCCGCTGAGGATCGGGCGCGAAAGCAGGTCTGCCAAGGCCCCGAGCCGGAAGCGGCTGGCCAACAGACACCAAGCCCCCGTCATGGCGGTCATCATGATGGTGAGCTGCCAGTGCAGTTCCATACTTCCTGCGGCCAGCGGAGTCACCACGGCGGCGATCACCGCACAAGTGGCCGCATCCGGCCCAACAATCAACTGCCGGGACGAGCCAAAAATGGCATAGGCGATCATCGGTAAAATACAGGAGTAAAGCCCGACAACCGGGCTGACACCGGCCAATTCGGCATAGGCGATCGCCACCGGCAAAGCTACTGCTGCGACCGATAAGCCCGCTCGAATATCCGGCTTCAACCAACTGCGTTCATATCCTAACAAATGCGTCAAACCGGGCGTCCACGCCCGCAGAGACTTCCACTGCATAGCTATTTTCCAGGGTAAATTATGCGGCTATTATTATGCTTAATATGCGTGGTACACCCAGCGCTTGCAAATAACCGAGGGTAACAATCGTAAGTTTATGCAAATTCTGGCGTTTACAGCAGCAATCTACCGGACGAACACCGATAATCTGCCCTTTAGTGCGATACACAGAGCGCGCCAAATCCGGTATAGTCGCCCGATGAACCTATGATGGATTGATTTATGAAGCAGTTTCTTGATTTTTTACCCCTGATTGTCTTTTTTGCCTTTTATAAGCTTTACGATATCTACGTCGCCTCGGGTGCCTTGATCGTCGCCACCGCCCTGGCATTGGTCTTTACCTGGCTGAAATATCGCAAGGTTGAGAAGATGACGCTGATCACCTTTGCCATGGTCGCCGTATTCGGCACCTTGACTCTGGTGTTTCACAACGACCTGTTTATCAAATGGAAGGTCACTGTCATCTACACCTTGTTCGCCCTGGCGCTGCTGATCAGCCAGCTGATCCTGAAAAAGCCGCTGATCCAACGCATGCTGGGTAAAGAGCTGACCCTGCCGGACAGCGTCTGGAACCACCTTAACATTGCCTGGGCCCTGTTCTTCCTGGCCTGCGGCTTGGCCAATATCTATGTGGCATTCTGGATGCCGCAGGACGTTTGGGTTAACTTCAAGGTATTCGGCCTGACCGTGCTGACGCTGGTCTTCACCCTGTTGAGCGGTATCTATATTTACCGTCATATGCCAGAAGAGCAGAAGAAATAATGACCGAACAACGACCTTTGCCTAGCGGTGAGCTGGTGCTGCGCACGCTGGCCATGCCGGCAGATACCAATGCCAACGGCGATATCTTTGGCGGCTGGCTGATGTCGCAAATGGACATCGGCGGCGCGATCCTGGCCAAAGAGATTGCCGAAGGGCGCGTGGTTACCGTGCGGGTAGACGGCATGACCTTTCTCAAGCCGGTCGCTGTGGGTGACGTGGTGTGCTGCTATGCTAACTGTATCCGCAGTGGCCGCAGCTCCATTACCATCAATGTGGAAGTTTGGGTCAAGAAGGTGTCTTCTGCCCCGATCGGCCAGCGCTACCGTGCCACGGAAGCGGTCTTTACCTATGTAGCGGTAGATGATGGCGGCAGCCCTCGTGCCCTGCCAGACGGTAAGATGAACTTCCGCGTTGGCGAATAAGCCTACGTCAGATAGCAAAAAGGTCGCAAATGCGACCTTTTTTATTGCTTACTCAACCGTCGAACCTTCCATTTTGAAGACGATGGTCTTCGTCAGGTTCTGCGCGGTTTTGGCTTCATAGCGCCATTTACGCATTGCCTGCTTCACTTCACGTTCGAACATATTACGTGGTTCCGCAGACAGAATACGCACGTTTGTGACCCGCCCGTCGCTATCGACATCGAACTGAACCTTGACCTTGCCTTCGATCTGCAATGCCCGGGCGCGCGGTGGATACATCGGCTTGCCGATACTCAGAGCTTTCGGCCCCAACTCACGGGAAGTTCCCGGCGCGGGTGCTGATGGTGCCTGTTTAACCGGTGCCTTGTCGATCGGCTTGGCTTCGGATTGATTGTCGAACGGCGAAGGTTCACGCGGTTCGGTCTTCTTCACTTCACGCTTGACCGGCTTCTCTACCTTCGGCTTAGGTTTTGGCTTCGGCTTGGGTTTCTCCGGCTCCGGTTTAGGGATGGCTACCGGTACCGGCGGTGGCGGCTCTGGCTCCGGGATTGGTTCTGGCTCAGGCTCAGGTTCTACCTGTGGCTCCGGTTCCGCCGCAGCCGGCGGTGGCGGTTCTGCCAGCGCGGTCATATTCACCATCATTACGCTGATAGGGGCATCTTCCTGCTTCGGCAGCTCCAACACTTCGTTGACGGAAGCGTAGAGCAAGGCGGCCACCAGGGCACTGTGCAAACCAACGGAGAGGACAATTGGCACGGAAATTCGGCGAATAAGGAACATTTTGTTTAGCGGCATAATGATTCTGTTTCCTCTGGTGCGCCAAGTTTAAATGCAAATAGCAATCATATTCAATAACGAAAGACAAACTATCGCTTTAATCGGCATCATTAGGCGCTAAAACCAGCAAACTCATAGGGATATTAACGTTTAATTAGCCTTTTATTGAGCTTTCATACGGATTGTTAACCAATGTGTTCCCTCACTCGTCAATCGCAGCACACGCAGCTATCCTCAACACGGTAATGAATTTTTATCTGGATTGGCATTCCCTTGTCACAGGTTTTGCGCTACTTTGTGATTACCGTTGTATGGCAATGATTTTAAAGGTGAAATATGCTTTATCTGATCTACGCACAAGACGTACCTGGCACGCTGGAACAGCGTATGGCGGTTCGCCCCGCCCATCTGGCTCGCCTGCAGGCACTGCGTGATGAAGGCCGGTTGGTAGTCGCTGGCCCTAACCCGGCTATCGATAGCAACGATCCAGGCCAGGCTGGATTTACCGGTTCTACCGTGATCGCCGAGTTCCCTTCGCTGGAGGCGGCAAAATCCTGGGCAGCACAAGACCCGTACGTGGACGCTGGCGTATACGGCGAAGTCACAGTGAAACCCTTCAAACAGGTATTTTAAGCAAAAAAAAAGCCAGCACGGAGGTGGCTGGCTAAAAGTGGGTTCTTCGAGGGAATATCTTTATTCGCTAAACATACTCGCCGAGCGAGGTGACCGCCATCTATCACTGCAATAGGTCAACCATTGTGAGCCGTATCGTTAAGAACCCACTTTTGCAGATCGGTAAACATCGCTTCCCATTCCTGCTGAGTGATATCCATAAAGCCGAAGAAGCGCAGCATGAAGGCTCCCTCGGTGGCCAGGAAGGCCAATCGCGCCTTTCTCCCCGCCTCGGTAGTCAGATCCAAACCTGCTATGCGGCTGCGATACCATTCTCGCGTACTGTCCAGGTGTTCTGGCGTCTGAATTAACGTCGCCATCAACCCGGCCGCCTTGGCGCTGGAAGCCTGATCGGAACTGCGGGTAGCCTGCATATGCGCCTGGACAATGGTTAATGGGTCCGGATCGCTGCCTGCGATATCGTCAAAAACCTGCTCATAAACCTTACCCCAACGGTCAAACATCGCATCGATGAGCGCATCTTTGCTACCAAAGCAATATTGCACTCCCCCCTTGGAGATCCCCATGGCTTTAGCCACCGAATCGATGGTCAACCCTGCCGCACCTTGGGTCGCCACAATCTCTTCTGCGGTATCCAGCACCTTGTCACGATCGATACTCCGTTGACGCCCCATTGAGAAAGCCCCTTTTCAATACATACGTATGGATTTATATTATAGCAGTATACCACCGGTACTACCGGGTGGTTACCGTAAGGTGACGCAGCCGCGTCATCGGTTTACTAGGATACTCTTTATGCACGCCCAAAACCGCTGGCTGATCCTGGCAATGATCTCCAGTGCGCTATTTTTAATCATTACCGATATGACGGTGCTTTACACCGCGTTGCCGCGCCTGACCCAGGCATTGGATGCCACAGCCTCACAAAAGCTATGGATCGTTAACGCCTACCCGTTGGTGGTTGCTGGCCTGCTGCCCGGCGCTGGCATGTTAAGCGACCGTCTTGGCCACAAGAAAATGTTTATCGCCGGTTTGCCGGTCTTTGCCTTGGCCTCACTGTGCGCCGCGTTCTCCCCCAGTGCCGAGCTGCTCATTGCGTCACGGGCTTTCCTGGCCATCGGGGCTGCGATGATGATGCCAGCCACGCTATCCATTGTGCGCCACGTCTTTACCGATGAGCGTGAACGTGCGCTGGCGATTGGCATCTGGGCCGCCGTGGCCTCCGGCGCCGCCGCACTTGGCCCGGTGGTAGGCGGCGTTCTGCTGTCCTATTTCTGGTGGGGCTCGGTATTTCTGATCAACGTGCCGGTGGTGATGCTGGTTCTGCCGCTGGCGGTCTATCTGATCCCTCGTTGCGGTGGAGACAGTCAACGCCCCTGCGACTTTATCAGTTCGCTACAGATCATGTTCGGCCTGGTGGCGTCGATCTATGCGCTGAAAGAGCTGAGCAAACCCGCGTTCTCCCTGAGTGACTTCGCCATTGCGGCGGCGCTCGGTATGCTGTTCCTGACGCTGTTTGTCCGCCGTCAGCAGCGGTCGCAATACCCCATGATCGATTTCTCACTGTTCCGCAATCGGCTGTTTGCCAGCGGTGTCGGTGTGGCGATCGTTTCAATGATCGCGCTGATAGGGGTCGAGCTGGTGTTAAGCCAGCGGTTACAGTTGGTGCTAGGCATGACGCCGCTGCTGGCCGCGTTGTTTATTTTACCCATTCCAGTAGCCTCGGCTCTGGCTGGCCCGTTGGCTGGGGCCTTGCTACCGCGTTATGGCGAGCGATCCATGTTGGTAGGCGGCTTTATTCTCACCGCCTTAGGCATTGCGGGTGTCGCGCTGTGGTATCAAGGCAACGTCATTATGCAGTTGGTCTGCCTGTTTGTGGTGGGCTTTGGCCTCGGCGGTGCCATCACAGCCGCCTCAACGGCCATTATGCTCAACGCCCCGGAAGACAAGGCGGGCATGGTCGCCGCCATTGAAGACGTCTCGTGGGAGTTGGGTGGCGTGTTAGGCGTCACGCTGCTGGGCGGGTTGATGACGGCGGTCTATAGTCACAGCCTGATATTGCCTGCCAATCTTCCTGCAGGCGATCTCGCATATGACAGCATTGATGAGGCGCTACGGTTAGCCGGAAATATGGGCGCAGACAGCGCAGAAAGGCTGATCCAGCTGGCTAGAGGCGCCTTTGATCAGGCCTTTATTGCCGTGCTGATCGCCGCCGCATTGCTCACCAGCCTGAGCGCCGGTGTGCTAAAATTTGCTTTGCGCAAAAGGGCGCAGGTGTAATTTAATCGATGAGGTTAAGTGGGCGCAGCATGCAGCGCCCCTACCCGATTAGCAAATTGATGAATGTAAGCAGCTTGAAAGATGGCGGGTAAATTGGTTTGAACGATTGAATTGATGCTTAGTAGCAACTTTAACCTTATGATAGATGCGGTTAACCTGTTTTGTATGGATATCAATCTAGATAATCGAAACAAATAATCAGGAGAAGATTATTATGGCAACGGCAAAGAAAGCGACCAAGACTCATATCGGCCTGGACACCAAACAATCAGCAAAACTCTCTGAAGCACTGAACGCCCTACTGGCTAACTACCAGGTGCTGTACATGAACGTGCGCGGCTACCATTGGAATATTTCCGGCCCGCACTTCTTTGAACTGCACGTCAAGTTTGAAGAAACCTACAATGACCTGCTGACCAAGGTGGATGAACTGGCAGAGCGTATTCTGACTCTGGGTTCACAGCCTCGCCACGCCTTCAGTGACTATCTGAAAACGGCGGATATCAAGGAAGACACCAATGTCACCGACGATAAAGGCACCCTGCGCGGCTTGCTGGAAGGTTACGCCATTTTGTTGCAACAGCAGCGCGAACTGCTGACGCTGGCCGCAGAGGCCGGTGACGAGGGTACCTCTTCGCTGATGAGCGATTACATCAAAGAGCAGGAAAAACAGGTGTGGATGTTGAACGCCTATCTGGGTAAATAACCCAGGTCCAGCCAATAGCAGAACAGCCCATAACGGGCTGTTCTTGTTTTACCACTCGTAAGCCACAACGAACAATAAGGCTCTGCGGTGTTGATCGTCCAAACGACGGCGAACACGAATGATATGCCGATTACTGCACGACTGGCGCTCTAACCAACGGTGCCTGCGCCGCTGGCTCTGCCGTAACATCCTCCAGCGGCCCACTTCATTTCTACTGCGTCTCATTTTACGTTACCCATCAATGCCAACCGCGGGCATTATATCCCTTTCAACGTACGATCCAAGTCGCCCTTTCACCACATTAGCTCTATCAGAGACGACAAAAAGTACGGTTTTTATTTTCAGCAAGTTCCTTTGGTCAATCATTTTTATGTAACTTAACTACCGAGAAAAGGTTTCACCTTTGTTGTTCTGTGCGTACACTCATTATTGGTGGCTTACCAACGGAAATTTTTGCCTTTATGACAACCTTTTATACCGTAATTAGTTGGCTTTTGGTGTTTGGCTACTGGCTGCTTATCGCCGGGGTCACATTGCGTATTCTGATGAAACGACGCACCGTGCCTTCGGCCATGGCCTGGCTGCTGGTGATCTATATTCTGCCCTTGGTCGGTATCGTCGCTTATTTATCCTTTGGCGAACTGCACCTGGGCAAGCGCCGCGCAGAGAGAGCCAAAGCCATGTGGCCCTCAACCGCTCGCTGGCTGAATGAGCTTAAAGGAAGCAGCCGGATTTTTGCTACCGAGTACAGTGAAGTGGCCCGCCCGCTGTTCCAGCTTTGCCACCACCGCCAAGGGATTGATGGCGTCAAAGGCAACCAGCTACAGTTGCTGACGACCACCGATTCAACGATGAATGCCCTGGTGCGGGATATCGAACTGGCACGCCATAATATCGAGATGGTGTTTTACATCTGGCAGCCAGGTGGGCTGGTCGATCAGGTCGCCGAATCATTGATGGCCGCCGCACGCCGTGGCGTACATTGCCGTTTGATGCTGGACTCGGCTGGCAGCGTACAGTTCTTCCGCAGCCCTTATCCCAGCATGATGCGTAACGCCGGTATTGAGGTGGTTGAGTCACTCAAGGTGAACCTGTTCCGCGTATTCCTGCGGCGTATGGACCTGAGGCAACATCGCAAAGTGGTGCTGATCGACAATTACATCGCCTACACCGGCAGTATGAATATGGTCGATCCACGCTTCTTCAAGCAAGATGCCGGGGTTGGTCAATGGATCGACCTGATGGCACGCATGGAAGGCCCGGTGGCAACCACGATGGGTATCGTTTACGCCTGTGACTGGGAGATTGAGACCGGCAAACGCATTTTGCCACCGCCACCAGACGTGAATATCATGCCGTTTGAGCAGGAAAGCGGCCACACCATCCAGGTTATTGCCTCTGGCCCGGGATTCCCGGAAGAGATGATCCATCAGGCGCTGTTGACGGCGGTCTATTCCGCGCGTGAGCAGTTGATCATGACCACTCCCTACCTGGTACCAAGCGACGATCTGCTGCATGCCATCTGCACGGCTGCGCTGCGTGGCGTTGACGTCAGCATTATCGTTCCACGCGACAACGATTCAATGATGGTGCGCTGGGCCAGCCGTGCCTTCTTCTCGGAGCTGCTGGAAGCGGGCGTGAAGATTTATCAGTTTGAAGGCGGGCTGTTGCACACCAAGAGCGTGTTGGTCGATGGCCAGCTCAGCCTGGTCGGCACGGTCAATCTGGATATGCGCAGCCTGTGGCTGAACTTTGAGATCACCCTGGTGATTGACGACAGCGGCTTTGGTGCCGATCTGGCCTGTGTGCAAGATGATTACATCGCCCGCTCGCAGCTGCTGGATGCCGAGCAATGGTTGAAGCGCCCGTACTGGCACCGTCTGGTCGAACGCCTGTTTTACTTTTTCAGCCCGTTGCTGTAAAAGCGGCAACGAGCATGGTTTAATAGCCTCAAATCATTTGTTATCAGGATTTTTATATGGACTTGAATAATCGCCTTACCGAAGATGAAACGCTGGAACAAGCCTACGACATCTTCCTTGAGCTGGCAGGCGACAATCTGGATCCCGCGGATATTCTGCTGTTCAATTTACAGTTTGAAGAGCGCGGCGGTGCCGAGCTGTACGATCCGGCAGAAGACTGGCAGGAACACGTGGATTACGATCTGAATCCGGACTTCTTTGCCGAGGTGGTGATCGGCCTGGCGGACAGCGATGGCGAGCCTATCAACGATGTCTTTGCCCGCGTGCTGATCTGCCGCGAGAAAGATAACAAGCTGTGCCACATTTTGTGGAAAGAATAAGCCGGTGAACGGTACAAAAAAACCTGCCAAATGGCAGGTTTTTTATTATTAATCAATACATTACAACGGATCGACTTTCAAGCACGATACCGCATGACGGAAGCTGCCTTCCAGCAATGGGCGAGTTTTAGCGCACTCCGGCCCGGCAATCGGGCAACGAGTGCGGAACACACAGCCCGAAGGCGGATTGATCGGTGATGGCAGTTCCCCTTCCAGCAGTTGGATCTGCTTTTCCTTCTCCTTGTCAGGATCCGGCACCGGAACCGCCGACATCAGCGCCTTGGTGTAAGGATGCTGCGGGTTATGATAGACCTCATCATAGGTTCCCAGCTCCACCGCATGGCCCAGATACATCACCAGCACCCGATCGGAAATGTGTTTGACCACTGCCAGATCGTGGGCGATAAAGATTAGCGATAACCCCATCTCACGCTGCAACTGCTGCAGCAGATTCACCACCTGCGCCTGGATAGACACGTCCAGGGCGGAGACCGGCTCATCACAAATCACCAGTTTCGGCTCCAGGATCAAGGCGCGGGCGATGCCAATACGCTGGCACTGCCCGCCGGAGAATTCATGCGGATAACGGTTGATCAGGTTCGGCAGCAGGCCCACCTTCAACATCATCGCTTTGACCTTATCCTTCACTTCCTGACGCGGCATTTTCGGATTATAGGTACGCAGCGGTTCGGCGATGATCTCACCGATGGTCATACGCGGGTTCAGCGAGGCCAACGGATCCTGGAAAATCATCTGAATATCGCTGCGCGTCTTGCGCCAGTCGGCATCGCTCATGCCCAGCAGATCTTTGCCCAACCAGGCAACGCGGCCACTGGTCGCCTTCACCAGGCCGATAATTGCCCGTGCGAAGGTGGATTTACCGCAGCCTGACTCCCCTACCACCCCTAGCGTTTCGCCTTCAAACAGGCGCACGGTGACACCGTCAACCGCCTTCAGGGTTTCCGGTGCCTGCCAGAACCACTGCTTGTCATCATGAATATCGAAGTGAACTTTCAGGTCTGCGACTTCCAGCAGCACTCTTTTATCGGTTGCGGTCATACCAACGCCTCCACCGGCTTGAAACAGGCGCGCAGGCGCCCCTCACCAAACTGCTCCAATGGCGGAGCACTCGCGCACTGCTCCATCGCATGCGGACAACGCGGCTGGAACGGACAGCCTTTCGGCAAACGCAGCAGGTTCGGCGGATTACCAGGGATGGTCATCAACGCTTCACCTTCAGCATCCAGACGCGGCACCGCATTGAGCAGCCCGATAGAATATGGGTGGCTCGGATGATAAAACACATCGCGGGCGCTGCCGTATTCCATGGTGCGGCCAGCGTACATCACCAAGACTTTGTTACAGATCCCGGCAACCACGCCCAAATCATGGGTGATCATGATGATCGCCGTATTGAATTCACGCTTCAGTTCGTTAAGCAGCGTCATGATCTGTGCCTGCACGGTAACGTCCAGCGCGGTGGTTGGCTCATCGGCAATCAGCAGTTTTGGCCGACACAGTAACGCCATGGCGATCATCACGCGCTGGCGCATCCCGCCGGAGAACTCATGCGGATACATCCGCATACGCTTACGGGCTTCCGGCATTTTGACCGCATCCAGCATGCGTACCGATTCTTCAAACGCCTCGCTTTTGCTCATTTTTTTATGCAGCATCAGCACTTCCATCAGCTGCTCACCAACCCGCATATAAGGGTTCAATGAAGTCATCGGGTCCTGGAAGATCATCGAGATCTCTTCGGCCCGCAGCTTGTTGAGCTGGCTTTCTGGCAGATTGAGAATTTCACGGCCGTTGAATTTTGCCGAGCCACCGATGCGGCCATTGCTGGCCAGCAGGCCCATCAACGCAAATGCCGTCTGTGACTTGCCGGAACCCGACTCCCCGACGATGCCCAGGGTTTCACCCGCGCGCAGATCGAAGTTGAGATCGTTCACCGCGGTAACATCGCCGTCTGGCGTACCGAACGTCACTCGCAGATCTTTGACGTCCAGCAGCAGTCCGTCTTGTGGTTGAGAATTAATGCTCATGGTTGCACTCCTTAACGATCTTTCGGGTCGAGGGCATCACGCAGGCCATCGCCGATAAAGTTGAAACAAAACAGAGTGATAACCAGGAAACAGGCTGGGAACAGCAGCAACCACGGTGATACTTCCATTGAGTTGGCGCCATCGCTCAACAATGCGCCCCAACTGCTCAACGGCTCCTGAGTACCTAGCCCCAGGAAGCTGAGGAAGGATTCAAACAGGATCATGCTCGGCACCAGCAGCGAGGCGTATACCACCACCACGCCCAGTACATTTGGCACGATATGCCGCAGGACGATATTGCGAGTCGATACGCCGCACACCAGCGCTGCTTCGATAAACTCTTTACGTTTCAGGCTGAGCGTCTGCCCGCGCACAATACGCGCCATATCCAGCCACGACACCATGCCGATCGCCACAAAGATCAGCAGGATGTTTTGCCCAAAGAAGGTCACCAGCAGGATCACAAAGAACATAAACGGGAAGGAGTTCAGGATCTCCAGCAAACGCATCATCACCGAGTCGGTCTTGCCGCCCAGATAGCCAGAAAGTGAACCGTACAAGGTGCCCAATACCACGGCCACCAGCGCCGCAGCAACCCCCACCATCAGCGAGATACGCCCACCAATGGCCACGCGCACCAGCAGGTCACGCCCTGAGGAATCGGTACCGAAATAGTGCCCGGACTCCAGGTTAGGCGCGGCAGACATCATGGCCCAATCGGTGTCATCATAAGCAAACTGCGACAGCCAGGGGGCACAGATCACAAACAGGGTGATCAGCGCTAACACAAACAGGCTGGTCACCGCCGCACGGTTGTGCATAAAGCGGCGGCGAGCGTCCTGCCAAAGACTGCGCCCTTCAACTTCCAGCTGTTCGCTGAAGTTTTCCAGAGCTTCGCTGTTCTTTTTCGTCAACATCTTGCGTGCTCCAGCTTAGTAACGGATTTTCGGATCGATCACGGCATATAGCACGTCGACGATCGCGTTAAACAGGATGGTCAAGCCGCCGACCAGAATGGTCAGGCTCAACACCAGCGAATAGTCACGGTTCAATGCACCGTTAACGAACAGTTGACCAATTCCTGGCAGGCCGTAAATAGTCTCAATCACCATCGAACCGGTGATAATCCCAACAAACGCTGGCCCCATATACGACAGCACCGGCAGCAGCGCAGGTTTTAATGCGTGGCGCAGAATGATGCGGCGCATCGGCAAACCTTTGGCACGGGCGGTACGGATAAAGTTGGAGTGCAGCACCTCAATCATCGAGCCACGGGTGATACGCGCGATGCTGGCGATATATGCCAAAGACAGCGCCACCATCGGCAGGATCATGAACTTCAGCGCCCCACCGTTCCAGCCCCCACCGGGCAACCACTTCAAGGTAATGGCGAAAATCAGCACCAGTAAGGGGGCCACGACAAAGCTGGGGATCACCACACCGGTCATGGCGAACCCCATCACCGTATAGTCCCACTTGGTGTTCTGATTCAACGCGGCAATAACCCCTGCGCTCACTCCCAGCACCACCGCCAGAACAAAAGCGGCAAAACCCAGTTTGGCTGAAACGGGGAACGAGGCCTTGACCAGGTCATTAACCGAATAATCTTTGTATTTGAATGAAGGGCCAAAATCGCCCTGCGACAGCTGCACCAAATAGTGCCCGTATTGTTTCCAGATCGGATCGTTAAGGTGATATTTGGCTTCAATGTTGGCCAACACTTCGGGTGGCAGCGCGCGCTCACCGGTAAACGGGCTGCCGGGTGCGAGGCGCATCATAAAGAAAGAGATGGTGATGAGTATAAATAGTGTCGGGATCGCCTCTAACAGGCGACGAAAGATAAATTTAAGCATTGCCCTAGCCCTGTGCTTCAGCCTGATAACGGCTTATTGTCTTGAAATGGGCCGACGACCTGTGCCGCCAGCCCTTGCCGCATCAATGTTTGATGATGTACAGGTTTTTGTCGTAAACGTTATCCAGTGGATCTTTGCCTGAGTAACCACCCACGTAAGGTTTCACCAGGCGAGCATTCACATAGTAATAAAGCGGAACGATGGCAGAGTCTTTATCCAGCTGAACTTCGGCTTTCTGATACAGATCGGCACGCTCTTCTTTGGTTTTCGCCGTCAAGACGTTGCCCATCAGCTTGTCGAATTCTGCGCTCTTATAGTGCGGGGTGTTACTGCTGCTGTCGGACAGCATCATGTTCAGGAAGGAGCTTGGTTCGTTGTAGTCCGCACACCAGCCAGCACGTGACACGTCATAGGTGCCCTGATGGCGGGTATCCAGGAAGGTTTTCCACTCCTGGTTTACCAGCTTCACGTCCGCACCCAGGTTTTTCTTCCAGATAGACGCAGCGGCTATGGCCAGTTTCTTGTGCAGATCGGAAGTGTTGTACAGCAGCGAGAAGGTCAGCGGTTTACCTGGGCCATAACCCGCTTCAGCCAGCAGTTTCTTGGCTTCTTCGTTACGCTTTTCCTGCGTCCAGCCAAACCACTCTGGCGGGGTCAACTTGGCACCGTCGGTGTAAGGAGGAGTAAAGCTGTAAGCTGGCAGGTCGCCCTGGTTCTTCACCTTGTTGACGATGATATCGCGATCCATCCCCAGCTTCAGCGCTTCACGTACGCGAGCATCGGTGAACGGTGCTTTCTGGTTGTTGATTTCATAGTAATAAGTACACAGGTAAGGATCGACGTGCACTTCGTTCGGGATCTCTTTCTTCAGCTTCTGGAACAGTTCGATCGGCATGTTGTTATAGGTCATGTCGATTTCACCGGTGCGGTAGCGGTTGACGTCGGTGACTTCTGACGCGATCGGCAAGAAGGTGACTTTGTTAATGATGGTTTTGGCGTTATCCCAGTATTGCGGGTTACGTTCCAGCACGATACGTTCGTTAACTACCCAGTCTTTCAGCTTGTATGCGCCGTTGCTGACGTAGTTCTCTGGCAGGGTCCATTTCTCACCAAACTTCTCTACCGCTTCTTTATTCACCGGCTTCATGGCGTAGTGCGGAGTCATCTCTACCAGATACGGCACCGGCTCGGTCAGCGTCACCTGGAAGGTATGATCGTCGATGGCCTTGACGCCCAACGTCGATTTGTCTTTCTTACCCGCGATGATGTCATCCACGTTTTCTACATGAGCATATTGCAGATAGCTGGCATAAGGTGAGGCGGTTTTCGGGTCAACCAAACGCTGCCAGCTATACACGAAATCTTGTGCCGTTACCGGCTCACCGTTCGACCATTTGGCGTCTTTACGCAGGTGGAAGGTCCACACTTTAAAATCTTTGTTATCCCAGCTTTCTGCGACACCCGGCACCACTGAACCGTCCAGGCTGTTATTTGCCAGACCTTCAATCAGATCGCGAGTGACGTTGTTTTCAGGCACGCCTTCGATCTTGTGCGGGTCAAGGGATTGTACTTCGGAACCGTTGTTCTTGACGATTTCCTGCTTGTCTGCCAGCTGAACGCCCGCTGGCACATCGGCCGCAAAAGCAGTTCCTGCCACCGTCAAGCCTAGCGCCGCAATAATGCCTGCTGCCAGCAGGGACTTCTTCGTGATGTTGGTCATGTGGTTAAACTCCAGTTTTTATTATCACAACTCCGTCGTGGGAGCTGCGTTGCCCGTTAACCGGGGGTTGCTTTGGCTGGACGTCGTGGAACGAAACGACGCTGCCTTTCCTTTGTATTACCGGCTGCTATCACCGCCGGTAACACCCTTCATTACTGTTTGATGATGTAAAAGTTTTTCAGATCGATATAGTCTTGCGGATCTTTGCCGGTGAAACCGCCAACCGTAGGTTTGACCAGCCGCGCACTGACCCGATAATAAACCGGGACCAACGCAGAATCTTTGTCCAGCAAGGTCTCCGCCTGCTGATAAATGGCCCCTCGTGCAGCGGCGTCCGGTGCTTGCAGGGTGCTGGCCATCAGCGCATCGAACGCCGAGCTTTTATAGAAGAATGTGTTATTGCTGCTGTTGGAAAGCAGCATATTCAGAAACGCGCTCGGTTCGTTGTAATCGCCGCACCAGGTGGCACGGGCCACATCAAACTGCCCTTCATGGCGGCTCTGCAGCGAGGTTTTCCATTCCTGATTTTGCAATGTGACCTGTGCGCCGAGGTTCTTCTTCCACATTGAGGCAGCAGCGATGGCCTGCTGTTTATTTTGATCGGAGGTGTTGTACAACAAGGTAAACTTGAGCGGTTTCTCAGCGGTGAACCCGGCCTGCGCCAGCAGTTTCTTCGCTTCTTCGTTGCGTTTTTCCTGCGTCCACCCAGCCCATTCTGGCTGGCTGAAGTTGCCCCCCTCGGTAAAGGTTGGCGTAAAGCTGTAGGCCGGGATTTGGCCCTGGCCCATGATCTTGTTGGCAATAATGTCGCGATCCAGCGTCAACTTGACTGCCGCACGTACGCGCTCGTCGGTAAACGGCGCACGCTGATTGTTGATCTCGTAATAGAAGGTGCACAGGTAAGGGTTAACGTGCAACTGTTCCGGGATCTCACGCTTCATTTTGGCATACAGATTCGGCGGGATGGCACTATTGGTAATATCGATTTCACCGCTGCGGTAGCGGTTAATATCGCTGACTTCTGAAGACAACGGCAGGAACGTGGCCTGCTCGATTACCGTCTTGCTGTTATTCCAGTAGCTCGGGCTGCGTTCGAGCATGATGTGTTCATTGACGACCCACTCGGATAAGCGATATGCCCCGTTGCCCACGTAGTTTTGTGGCAGTGTCCACTTATCGCCAAATTTCTCAACCACGGACTGTTTCACCGGTTTCATTGAGGTATGGGACAGCATGCTGACAAAATAGGGCACCGGCTCGCTGAGCGTCACCCTCAACGTTTTATCATCAATTGCGCTTACGCCAAGCGATTCAGGCGGTTTTTTACCGGCAAGAATAGCGTCAATATTCTCAATTCGGGCGTATTGCAGATAGCTGGCATAAGGGGAACCGGTCTTGGGATCCGCCAGCCGCTGCCAGCTGTATACGAAGTCCTGCGCGGTGACCGGAGAGCCATCACTCCATACCGCCCCTGGACGCAGGTGGAACGTCCACGTCTGGTAATCGGTATTTTCCCAGTTTTCCGCCACTGCAGGGGCCAGATGACCATTGGCATCGGTGCTGACCAACCCTTCAAGCAGGTTGAGGATAATATTGCTTTCAGGCGTTCCTTCGACCTTATGCGGATCCAATGAAGCGACTTCTGAACCGTTGTTGATCACCATGCGCTGCAGTGGTGCCAATTGCACCCCGGCCGGAACCTCAACGGCCTGCAGGTTTTGGCTGGCGCTCATCCCCAACACGGCGGCGATGATAACGGCCAACGGTTGATGCTTCGTGGTTTGCGGCATACTACAGGCTCCTTTTCACGGCTAAGCAATAATTGTGAAATAGTTATCAAGCGGGCTAAATATACGGATACCAGCAAAAATCATTCCTACTTGGCGCGCCAAAGATAAGATTTTTCTTTCCAACGAGTTGCTCGGAAATTAGCAGAAGCAAAAATTCATAGCTAATAATTTTTACAGAAATGTTAAGCATTTCTCTTTTATTATCCCATGGCCCTACAGACACCTAGCCTTCCCACCTGCCCGCAAACCGATTAACACCATGATTTTACTGGATAAGTAACAGTTTCATTTTTAACCTTTTCTTCACGGATGAAAAAAACCACTCAAAAGAAACATTCAGTTAACAAAAATGCCGTTCAGAGAATAAACACCTGCCTATCCGTGGTTAATCACTAATAACACCTGTGTGAAACGGAGACAAGCCCTACAGAATGATGTGATTAAATTAACAACAATTTTACCCATAGGGAGACAAAAACCCCCGTCACGTGGTTTTTAAAAGTGGAGAAAATAACATCTTGGTGCTTTATCAACCGATAAAGTGAGATTTGTGCCACAGGGTGGGGCAATAGAATAAAAAGCAGGCAGGTTATGCACTTTAATAATGCATCAGCTGGGATAATTTGAAAAATTAAAAATAACTTAAGCCGCAAACAGGATTATCCGCGGCTTTATTAAGGTTATAACAACCCAGGAAAAATGGCTTTGATGCCGGTGACAATAAATTCGATCCCCAGCGCCATCAACAACAACCCCATGATACGGGTAATGACGTTGATGCCGGTTTGCCCCAGCAGACGCACCAGCAGCGGAGCTGCCCGGAACAATAGCCAACAACAGAAAGCGAACAAGGCGATTGCCACGGTAAAACCTAACAGGTTCTGCCAGCTGTGGTAACGAGAGCTCCAGACTATGGTGGAACTGATGGCTCCCGGCCCGGCCATCAGCGGCAGCGCCAAGGGAACGACCCCGATGCTTTCACGGATCGCACTCTCTGACTTTTCCTGCTTGTTCTGTTTGTCTTCACCCAGCTTGCCGCTGATCATCGACATGGCGATGGTCACCACCAGAATGCCGCCAGCAATACGGAAAGAATCGATGGAGATACCAAACATACGCAATATACCCTCGCCCAGGAACAGCGAGGTCCACAAAATAATCGCCACCGACAGGTTAGCCGTCAGGTTGGTTTTGTTACGCCCGACCTCGGCCTGATAGCTGGTCATACTGATAAACACCGGCAGAATACCTACCGGGTTGACCAGCGCAAACAGGCCGACAAAGAACTTGATGTAGCCGGAAAAATCCAACAGAGATTGGCCCACGAAAAACTCCGCATAAATAGCTGTATAAAGAGACACTGCCGATGCGCGCTAATGTAATGGAATTGCGCCAGCTAATCCATCCACTCGACCAGCATTTTTCCCTACCCCAACAGAATGTTACAAAACAATTCGCTATTGTTAATGCTTTGTGTGTTGCATGCTGTTATCAAGTATCATCGCGTCATCGTCAAGCACATTGTTGATAATTACTCTCAACAAACACCAGCTGAAAGGTGTCAGCTTGCGATTTTTATGATGTACATCACAAAATATCTACTCAGGAATAGTTAAGCTCTTAGTCGTAGTCAAAAGGGAGTACGAGGTATGGATACCGATTTCTGTCTCGCTTGCCTACTACCAACTTGCACTTGGTAAAGCTCTTTAAGTAAATCAGCAGTATGGGTCGCTAACTGCGGGAAAAGTCTCATGATCTAACAGACGCCTTCCTGACAGATGTCTATACTAGTTCCTCGAACGGCTTATTTACTGAAAGAGTTTAACATTTATCAGGAGAGCATCATGGCTGTAACGAATGTCGCTGAATTGAACGAGCTAGTTGCACGTGTCAAAAAAGCCCAGCGCGAGTATGCCAACTTCTCACAAGAGCAAGTTGATAAGATCTTCCGCGCCGCTGCCCTCGCCGCCGCAGATGCCCGTATTCCTCTGGCTAAAATGGCCGTTGAAGAATCAGGCATGGGTATCGTTGAAGACAAAGTCATCAAAAACCACTTCGCTTCCGAATACATCTATAACGCCTATAAAGACGAAAAGACCTGCGGGATCCTCTCCGAAGACGACACTTTCGGTACCATCACCATTGCAGAGCCAATTGGCCTGATTTGCGGTATCGTGCCAACCACCAACCCAACTTCTACCGCGATCTTCAAAGCGCTGATCAGCCTGAAAACCCGTAACGGCATTATCTTCTCTCCGCACCCACGTGCCAAGAACGCCACCAACAAAGCCGCAGATATCGTGTTGCAGGCTGCCATTGCTGCTGGCGCGCCGAAAGACATCGTCGGTTGGATCGACCAGCCAACGGTGGAACTGTCCAATCAGTTGATGCATCACCCAGACATCAACCTGATCCTGGCAACCGGTGGCCCAGGCATGGTTAAAGCTGCTTACAGCTCTGGTAAACCCGCTATCGGTGTTGGTGCCGGTAACACTCCAGTTGTCGTCGATGAAACTGCCGACATCAAACGCGTTGTTGCTTCTATCCTGATGTCAAAAACCTTTGACAGCGGTGTGATCTGTGCGTCTGAACAGTCCGTGATTGTGGTAGATTCCGCATACGATGCAGTGCGCGCACGCTTCGCTTCCCACGGCGGCTACATGCTGCAGGGCAAAGAGCTGAAAGCCGTTCAGGACATCATCCTGAAAAACGGTGGTCTGAACGCCGCTATCGTTGGCCAGTCTGCACCAAAAATCGCTGAAATGGCCGGTATCAAAGTGCCAGCCAACACCAAAATCCTGATTGGTGAAGTGAAGCTGGTTGACGAATCTGAGCCGTTTGCTCACGAAAAACTGTCGCCTACCCTGGCGATGTACCGGGCCAAAGACTTTGAAGACGCCGTCAGCAAAGCCGAGAAACTGGTCGCCATGGGCGGTATCGGTCACACCTCTTGTCTGTACACCGATCAAGATAACCAGACTGCACGCGTGGAATATTTTGGCGACAAAATGAAAACCGCACGTATTCTGATCAACACCCCGGCTTCTCAGGGGGGTATCGGTGACCTGTACAACTTTAAACTCGCTCCGTCACTGACGTTGGGCTGCGGTTCCTGGGGTGGTAACTCCATCTCTGAAAACGTCGGTCCAAAACATTTGATCAACAAGAAAACTGTAGCGAAGCGAGCAGAAAACATGTTGTGGCACAAACTTCCGAAATCAATCTACTTCCGCCGTGGCTCACTGCCAATCGCGCTGGAAGAAGTGGCTACCGACGGGGCAAAACGTGCCTTCATCGTTACCGACCGCTACCTGTTCAATAACGGCTATGCCGATCAGATCACCAAGGTTCTGAAATCGCACGGTATTGAAACTGAAGTGTTCTTTGAGGTTGAAGCTGACCCAACGCTGAGCATCGTACGTAAAGGTGCCGAGCAGATGAACTCCTTCAAACCAGACGTGATCATCGCGCTGGGTGGCGGTTCACCAATGGACGCCGCGAAAATCATGTGGGTGCTGTACGAACATCCTGAAACCCACTTCGAAGATCTGGCGCTGCGCTTTATGGACATCCGTAAGCGTATCTACAAGTTCCCGAAAATGGGCGTGAAAGCGAAAATGATCGCCGTCACCACCACTTCAGGTACCGGTTCAGAAGTCACGCCGTTTGCGGTAGTAACCGATGACGCCACCGGCCAGAAATACCCACTGGCTGACTATGCTCTGACCCCGGACATGGCGATTGTCGATGCCAACCTGGTGATGAACATGCCTAAATCCCTGTGCGCCTTCGGCGGGCTGGATGCGGTCACTCACGCCCTGGAAGCCTACGTTTCCGTACTGGCTAACGAATATTCCGACGGTCAGGCGCTGCAAGCGCTGAAACTGCTGAAAGAATATCTGCCAGCCAGCTATCACGAAGGGGCGAAAAACCCGGTTGCTCGTGAGCGTGTACACAACGCCGCTACCATCGCCGGTATCGCGTTTGCCAACGCCTTCCTGGGTGTCTGTCACTCAATGGCCCACAAACTGGGTTCTGAGTTCCACATCCCGCACGGCCTGGCTAACGCCATGTTGATCTCTAACGTTATCCGTTATAACGCCAACGACAACCCGACCAAGCAGACCGCCTTCAGCCAGTATGACCGCCCTCAGGCTCGTCGTCGCTACGCGGAAATCGCAGACCACCTCGGCCTGAGCGCTGCCGGTGACCGTACCGCGCAGAAGATCGAAAAACTGCTGAAATGGCTGGACGAAATCAAGGCAGAGCTGGGTATTCCAACCTCGATCCGCGAAGCTGGCGTACAGGAAGCCGACTTCCTGGCCAAGGTCGACAAACTGTCTGAAGATGCGTTTGATGACCAATGTACCGGTGCTAACCCACGTTATCCGCTGATTGCCGAACTCAAGCAAATCTTGATGGATACCTTCTACGGTCGTGAATTCAGCGAAGCGACTGAAGAAGAGGCGGTAGTTGCGGCACCAGTTGCAGCCAAAGCGGAAAAAAAGTCCAAGAAATAACCGTTCTCTGAATGGTCAAAACCCGCCGAAAGGCGGGTTTTTTTATGCGTGAGACAAATTGTTCCCAATGAGCACCACACGATTTTGACAACGATACTACCCTACCCCACAGGGCCGCATTCAAAAACGCCGCATAGGCCTTCTGCGGCGCTTCTGGCGCAATATCACTCTGGGGTCTTGATCGCTTCCTTGTAGTGTTTGCGGCATACCGAAACATAGCTTTCGTTACCCCCGATCACCACCTGCTCCCCCATATGCATCGCCTTGCCATCGTCCCCCAGGCGTAGCACCATATTGGCCTTACGCCCGCAATGACAAATGGTCTTCAGTTCGACCAGTTTATCGGCCCAGGCCAGCAGATGATGGCTGCCAACAAACAGTTCCCCAAGAAAATCCGTACGTAAGCCATAACACAGCACAGGAATATCCAGTTGGTCGACCACCTCGCAAAGTTCTTCAACCTGCTCTTTGGTCAGAAACTGGCTCTCATCCACCAGCACGCAATGCACGGGCTGCTGCTGATGTTCCTGATTAATCATGGCATACAGCTGGGTGGCGTTATTATAAAGCTGTGCCTGCGACGACAACCCAATCCGCGAACTCACTTTGCCCACGCCGAAGCGGTGGTCGATTTCCGCGGTGAACACCAGCGTGCGCATACCACGTTCTTGATAATTATATGAAGATTGTAACAGTGCCGTCGATTTCCCCGCGTTCATAGCGGAATAATAAAAATAAAGCTGAGCCATGTGGCCGCGACTCCAATGGTTTAAAATATATACCCTAAGACTTTCTGGTTGTAGCTGAGCCCCCCGCTGACTCATCATCTGGTCTAGCTGGCGCGCTTCACTGCGCCCTTGCCAATAAGGGAGAATATATTCGCCCCCGGTTGATGAGTCTGTTGCGGTTAACAACGCTGCGGCCTGAAAGACGACGGGTATATACTGTCGGAAGGTGCAGGTTGACAGTGTAGCATAGACCCTGGTCAGACTCAGCAAGCGGGCTGACATTATCTTGACCTAAGAAAATAGCCATAAGCCAAGTTTCATGTGAAACATTTTACACGCGCAACGGACACTTTTACATCTATTTACAGATTACTGTGGTTTATCAAGCACAATTAATTTTTGTTAATGATTAACTAAATTCATTAATGCTCAAACGGATATGTCCTGCCAGCGAGCAAACAGCCTGCCCAGCCCCTCCCGCCAACAATGCAATTAAATGTGTTTTGAGCGATGACTACCCGGTTAATTGGAACGCTTAACAACTTACTCTCTCCTGTCAGGCTGTTTACCGCTATACCCCCATTCTTTACAGTACTAGTCCTTTTGGGGAAGTGATTATGAACACAAATCCTTCCCGATACTGTTATAGAGCATAATTATGACGAGAGGACCAAAATGACTTTAAGCTCGACGATTATGCCATCCGGTTGGACAATTTGGCATAAAAACCAGGGGGGATTAAAGCCTGATCCCCCTATGTTATTAGTCGGACAGTTCTCAATATCGGTTTTTTAAAGATAAATTTAGTCACTCTTTCAATTTGGCTATTGCAGAAAAGAAAGGAGCACTCTATTATTATCGTCACGCCCCCCCACCAATATAATTTGAGAGCTAGAACAATGAGCGAAGCATTGAAGATTTTGAACAACATCCGTACTCTACGTGCACAGGCAAGAGAATGCAGCCTGGAAACACTGGAAGAGATGCTGGAGAAGCTGGAAGTTGTTGTTAACGAACGCCGCGAAGAAGACAGCCAGGCTCAAGCAGAAATTGAAGAGCGCACTCGTAAACTGCAACAATACCGCGAAATGCTGATTGCAGACGGTATTGATCCAAACGAACTGCTGCAAACTATGGCTGCTACCAAAGCCGCTGGTAAAGCAAAGCGTGCTGCACGCCCAGCTAAATACCAGTATAAAGACGAAAACGGCGAAATGAAAACCTGGACTGGCCAGGGCCGTACTCCAGCCGTGATTAAAAAAGCTATCGAAGAGCAAGGCAAATCTCTGGACGATTTCCTGCTGTAATAGCATTTTAGTTACCTTCAAAAGGCTCCCTATGGGAGCCTTTTTGCTTTGCAGCCACGGTAATCCCCCTGACCTTCACACGCGTTATTCCGGTTGACTAGCAAAATTCTCATGTACAGGAAAAGAAAAAGGGGCCAAAGCCCCTTTATTCTACCCTTCTATCGTTCGGTTACTGAACGTTATAAAACGCCCGATACCAATCAACAAACCGTTTAACCCCTTCATCAACGCTAGTCTCAGGTTTAAACGCGATAGTCTGGTACAGCTCCTCGGTATCCGCGCTGGTATCCAAAACGTCACCAGGCTGCATCGGCAGCATATTTTTGCGCGCCGTGATACCTAACGCAGCCTCCAGGGCATGAATATATTCCATTAACTTAATAGGGCTACTATTGCCGATATTATAGACATGGTAAGGCGCAGAACTGCTGGCTGGAGACCCTTGTTCCACCGTCCAATTGGCATTGGGTTGAGGAACAATGGCCTGCAAGCGCACTACCGCCTCGGCAATATCATCAATGTAAGTAAAATCACGATGCATCTCACCGTGGTTATATACATCAATGCTCTGACCGGCCAATATCGCCTTGGTGAATTTAAACAGCGCCATGTCAGGACGCCCCCAAGGGCCATATACGGTGAAAAAGCGCAGGCCAGTGGTTGGCAGACCATATAAATGCGAATAGCTGTGCGACATAAGCTCATTGGCTTTTTTCGTCGCAGCATACAGGGATATTGGGTGATCGACAGAGTCATCCGTCGAAAACGGTAGCTTGCGATTCAGGCCATAAACCGAACTGGAGGACGCGTACAGCAAATGCCCAACCTTATTATGCCGACACCCTTCAAGAATGTTCAAATGGCCAATCAGGTTGGAATCCGCATAAGCCAAGGGGTGATCCAGCGAATAACGCACCCCGGCCTGGGCGCCGAGGTGAATGACCCGCTCAAACTGATGTTCAGCGAACAGCTCGGCAATTCCATTGCGATCGGCCAAATCCAGTTTGATAAACTGAAATGCTGGCTGATTAGCCAGCATGTCGAGCCGTGCCTGTTTCAGGCTGACAGCGTAATAATCATTCAGGTTGTCGATACCGACAACCTGATACCCCATGGCTAGCAGGCGCTCCGTTACGTGATAACCAATAAACCCTGCAGCGCCTGTAACCAGGAATTTCATGCTCACCTCTTAAATGACCGGCTTAATCGATGAGCCACGACCAATACCATAATAAGTAAAACCGCGAGCTTGCAGTCGTTCTGGATCATACAGGTTACGGCCATCAAAAATGACAGGCTGCTTCAAGGCTGACTTAATCGCATCAAAATCCGGAGCACGGAAATTCTGCCATTCGGTACAGATCACCAACGCATCGGCTCCCTGTAACGCCGCCTCCTTGGTACCCATCAGTTTCAGATCGGCACGTTGCCCATAGATACGCTGCGCTTCAGCCATGGCTTCAGGGTCATAGGCTTGCACGCTGGCGCCTAACTCCCACAAGGTTTCCATCAGCACGCGGCTTGAAGCTTCACGCATATCGTCAGTATTAGGTTTAAACGCCAGGCCCCACAGCGCGAAGGTTTTCCCTTTTATATCATCAGCAAAATGATGCTTGATGAACTGGGTCAGCTTATATTTCTGCTGGTTGTTCACCTGCTCTACCGCTTGCAACAGTTTCGGTTGATAACCGATATGCTCTGCGGTGCGGATTAACGCCTGAACGTCTTTCGGGAAGCAGGAGCCGCCGTAGCCACAGCCTGGATAAATGAAGTGATAGCCAATACGTGAATCCGAACCGATCCCCTGACGCACTTTTTCAATGTCCGCACCCAGCATCTCTGCCAGATTGGAGATTTCGTTCATAAAGCTGATTTTGGTCGCCAGCATGCAGTTGGCGGCATATTTGGTCAGCTCTGCGCTGCGGATATCCATCAGGATCATGCGGTCGTGATTGCGGTTGAACGGCTCATACAGCTCACGCAACGGCTCAATGACGTCTTTGTTGTCTGTGCCCAACACAATACGCTCAGGGCGCATACAATCGGCAACAGCGGCCCCTTCCTTGAGGAACTCTGGGTTTGAGACGACATCAAACGCCAAGTCGCTGCCGCGCTTGCGCAGCGTTTCGGTCATCACTTCACGAACTTTATCAGCGGTACCTACCGGTACGGTTGACTTATCGATCACCACTTTGCGGTCTGTCATATGTTCGGCGATGGTGCGTGCCACGGCGGTGACATATTTCAGATCGGCAGAACCATCTTCGTCCGGTGGCGTTCCCACGGCGATAAACTGGATAGCGCCATGAGCAACACCGGCTTTTGCATCGGTAGTGAAATGTAGACGACCGGCTTCATAGTTTTGCTGTACCAACGAGGTCAGGCCCGGTTCAAAGATCGGAATATTGCCTTTTTTGAGGTTTTCGACCTTCTGTTCATCGATGTCGATACACATGACATCATGACCCACGTCAGCCAACACGGCTGCCTGTACCAGGCCAACATAGCCAATACCGAAAACGGTTACTTTCATCGGGAAGTCCTAATTTTCAAATTTAACAAAAAGTTATCAAGCTATTTCTGTTTGTCCGCCGCCCTAGGCCGCAGCCAAACCAACAATTCTATACCCGTGTTGGGTGGTCTTTTCGTCTCGACACGCTATGGGTCAAAGAGCTCACCAACGAGCTTATCACCCGCAAATGGCTACTGAAGTCCTGACGATCTTTCTAAGTAGCTCTCTTTTCGCTCTCAAATTGCGCACTTACTCCGCCATACGAAAAACCCGCAAAGTATACCAGCTTAAATCCGCTGAGTATTACCCCAAGCTCAAATAGCAATAAATTAAGACAACTACCTATGGAAACGACGTTAATGGAGAATAGGCAGAGGCAATTGCTGGAGTTCCATTGATGATTTATTCAGCACTCAGCATCAGACGTAACCGACCGCCGCTCCCCCAGACTTGGCACTGCCAGGCATCACAGCGTTGGCTTATTTGATTCATGTAAGTGGTGCCAAGCGTGCCCAAGGGTACTCCATTACTTAATTGAATCAGGTTATCCCCTGTATTTACATTGGCATGCAAACCGGCAGAGGCCAGCACCAGATTCTTATATTCGGCATGATAATAGCCCACCAACAGCGGAAATTGGCCTTCCAACTTGCCTTGGCGCAATAATTGGTTAACTTGTTTTAACAATGCAGACATTTGCGGCAGGCGATGCTGTTGATTGGCTAAATGATCTTGTAGTAAGCCGTTGAATAAAGCACGCAACAGCAAGGCAGCCATCACGCCATTATCTCCCGCACGGGTGACATCCAGGCAATAAAACGCCAGGTCTTTATCCGATAGCGCCGCGATATCCAGCACCAACCCCGGATTTTCGCTGGTGGTTAATTGCCGATAATTAATACGGCAACCGGCAATAGACTGCTGCACGGGTGGCTGTAACTGCTTGAGTAATCTCACGGCCTCGGAGGGGTTTTGGCTTAATGCCTGCCAATCCTGAAACAGCTCAGCCTCTTCGATCGCCTGCGAAGTAAACATATTAGGATAGAGGCAAGCCAGTACCGCTTCGCGCAGCCGATTGAGATCGCTCAACGGTTTCAGCAGCACATCCTGAACGCCGAGCCGCAGCACCTTGGCGATATCCGCCATTTTATCGGTCGCCGAGATCACCAATACCGGGATCTTTATCCCTTGCAAGCGCAGATGCTCAACAAACTCGATGCCGTCCATTTCCGGCATGGCGAGATCGCACAGGATGAGATCGGGAGCGAACTCTTCAACCGCACTCAACGCCACAAGGCCATTGGCCGCCTCGCTGGTTTGTGCTCCCAAGGATGCAAGATAACCTACAAGCACAGAACGGAAAACCTGTTCGTCCTCAACGATTAAGATGCGCTTGCTTATCAGTGGTAATGCCATCGACCCAGCCTCTTCCCTTTTGATGTTGTAATAGTGGCTCATAATGAGCACTTGTGCCTGTCGAAAACACGCCCAATAGCATCATTCCACCCTAACAAATGGTAATCATTTATTTTTTATCAATGGTGCCAAAACATCTATCTGTTTTTCGACTGCCAAGCGGCCCGCCTCTATCGCCTCGCTGGCGCGATGGAAATCCAGGGTAGATATCTGTGGGCAATACGGCTGGATCAGTACGTCCGGTGGGTCACTGGCCATACGGGTTCGCTTCACTCGATTCTCCAGCATCTGAATCGAGGTGCTCATGATTTCCATCGCCGTGGGGGTGAAGGTGGTTTTCTTCAGCATCATTTTATTCATGCGTTCCCGCAGGCGGTCGCGCCAGTTATTGGCATCGCTAATGCTTGTTTCACTCTGCTCGCCAGCATCATTGCGTACCGAAAACAGATCCTGCTGCATCAGGTGCGCGTCATGTTGCAAATCCACGGCAATCACGATGTCTGCCCCCATCGCCCTAGCCAATGAAATAGGAACCGGGTTGACCAAGGCACCATCCACCAACCAATATCCGTCAAACCAGACCGGTGCCAACAAACCCGGCATGCTACAGGAGGCACGAATGGCCTGGTGGATATCCCCTTTGGTCATCCACAGCTCACGGCCGGTACTGAGGTTGGTGGTCACCGCACCGAATTTCAATGAGCAGTCGGTAAAGTCGTTAATTTTTAGTATTTGGCCAACGACGTTAAATACGCGTTCGCCGCGTAATAAACCACCGCGCTGCCAGGACAGATCCATCAGTCTGATTACGTCCCAGTAGCTGAATGATCGTACCCACTTCTCCATCGCTGGCAACCGATGGCTGGCAAACGCCGCCCCAACCAGTGCTCCCACGGAACATCCTGCAACAATATCGGCTTCGATACCCAGCTTACGCAGTGCGTTAATCACGCCGATATGCGCCCACCCCTTGGCGGCACCGGCCCCTAATGCCAACCCGATTTTAACTTTCCGCATGCTTTGCCTATCCTTTGCTCGGTGAATTCACTCAACCCAATCGCAGGGTACATTGTCATCAACGAATGATGTTAGGTAACATATGCGTTAAATTGATTTTAGCCGCGGCTATACATCGTGCGAGCTAACTACTGAGAGGCGTTATTTTGACTGAGCTATGCCCCTGCGGCAGCGGGCAGGACTACAGCGCTTGCTGTGCGCCCTATATAACAGGTACTCAATACGCTATGTCGCCGGGCATATTAATGCGTTCGAGATATTCCGCCTATGTAAAACGGGATGTGGATTATCTAATTGCGACCTGGCACCCAGACTGCAACCCCGAAGAGTGGCGCAGCGCCATCAGCAGCAGCTTTGGCGATACCGAATGGCTTGGGCTGACGGTGGTAGCGGAAACCGCTGGCAATAGCGCCGATGAAGGGTTCGTGGAATTCATCGCCCGTTCGCGCGATGGAGAAAGCGAGAGTGCCATGCATGAGCGTTCCCGCTTCCTTCGCCTTGAACAACGCTGGTACTATATCGACGGAACCAAACCTCAACCGGGCAGAAATGCCGTTTGCCCCTGCGGTTCAGGCAAAAAATATAAAAAGTGCTGCGGGCAATAAGCCTGCGGGTTCAGAATCAGACGGAATCGACACACTCATGCCACAGCAAAACGTACAAAGAAAAATTTTACGCACTATCTGCCCCGATGCCAAAGGGCTGATCGCCAAGATCACCAACATTTGTTACAAGCACGAATTGAACATTGTGCAGAACAATGAGTTTGTCGATCACCTCACCGGTCGTTTCTTTATGCGTACCGAGCTGGAAGGGATCTTCAATGATACGACGCTGTTGGCCGATCTGGACGGCGCGTTACCAGAGGGTTCGGAGCGCGAACTGCACAGCGCAGGCCGCCGCCGTATTGTGGTGCTGGTCACCAAAGAAGCCCACTGCCTGGGCGATCTGCTGATGAAAAGCGCCTATGGTGGCCTGGACGTTGAGATTGCCGCCGTCATTGGCAACCACACCACGTTGCAGACGCTGGTTGAACGCTTTGACATTCCGTTCCATCTGGTCAGCCACGAAGGGCTGACGCGTGAGCAACATGATCAACAGATGATCGCGCAGATCGACCAATATCAGCCTGATTACGTAGTCTTGGCCAAGTATATGCGCGTGCTGACCCCGGCTTTTGTTCAGCATTACCCGAACCAGGTGATCAATATTCACCATTCGTTCCTGCCAGCCTTTATCGGTGCACGCCCTTATCACCAGGCTTATGAGCGTGGCGTGAAGATCATCGGGGCAACGGCGCACTACGTGAACGACAGCCTGGATGAAGGCCCAATCATTATGCAGGACGTTATTCATGTCGATCACACCTATTCGGCAGAAGATATGATGCGTGCCGGGCGTGACGTGGAGAAAAACGTGCTTAGCCGCGCACTGTATCGTGTACTGGCTCAACGCGTGTTCGTCTACGGTAACCGCACGGTGATCTTGTAATTGGTTAACAAAGCGGTGTCTTTCGTTCACGGAAGCACCGCTGAGAATAAAAAAGCGACAAACAATTCATTTTCTGCATTTCAATGCTTTACACAAGCGCTTCATTTGATATGATGCGCCCCGCTTACCGAGACAGACGTTTCGCAAGCAAAGGAAAGAGTTTCAGTTCTACCAGAAAGGGCTTGCCAACTTTCTGTTAAAAATTAGCAACCATGAATATCATGGTGGGGTTCCCGAGCGGCCAAAGGGAGCAGACTGTAAATCTGCCGTCACAGACTTCGAAGGTTCGAATCCTTCCCCCACCACCATTATTTTATGGCAATGAGCAAACAGAGAAATCTGAAGCCTCATGAATCACTCAAAGTAAAGTTGTTTCAGTAGTACCAGAGAGAATTTGCCAACTTTCTGTTCAAAATTAGCAACCATGAATACCATGGTGGGGTTCCCGAGCGGCCAAAGGGAGCAGACTGTAAATCTGCCGTCACAGACTTCGAAGGTTCGAATCCTTCCCCCACCACCATCTCTTTATATACCTCCCCAGTTTTAAATCATCATCTCACTCCCATACAGCACTAAGCAGGGAAGGATGAGAAGCTTCGACCAAGGTTCGAGTCCACGCAGTGGACAACGCGCTTGCGCGGTCATCCTCCCCACCACCATCTCTTTATATACCTCCCCAGTTTTAAATCATCATCTCATTCCCATACAGCACTGAGCAGGGAAGGATGAGAAGCTTCGACCAAGGTTCGAGTCCACGCAGTGGACAACGCGCTTGCGCGGTCATCCTCTCCGCCACCATCCTTGTATACCCCTCACAGACTAAATATTTCCGTCAAATCATCATGTACCACCGAACCAAATAGCTGCTCCTTATTGTGCTACAGGTGGAAGTCATGCAGAACGCCGACACGCCGTAAACCCGTCCCTGGGGGCTCGCAATCGCGCATCCATGCGCTCAACGGTCGGCTAACCTGCAATGACTCCCACCTGTCTCAAGCCTGGGTGTAGCGGTATAAAACACTACCTAGTTTCATCCCTACGAAGTTATCCTTCCCACCACCATCGCAATACCAATCCCCCTTGAACTAAACCCTACAATTCGCTATACCACTGACTTCGTTAAAAGCAGCAAGGGAAAGTCATGCGTAACAACATTTGTATCTTTTGTGGTGCCAGCGAGGGCAATAATCCAGCCTATGTCGAACATGCCCGCCAACTAGGTCATCTGCTTGCCACCCAAGGGCGGCGTCTGGTGTATGGCGGTGGTAAAAAAGGGTTAATGGGTGTGGTAGCGGACGCGGTGCTAGAGGCCGGTGGCGAAGCAATAGGCATCATTCCCCAGAGATTGGTCGAGGCCGAAACGGCACACCGTGGCCTGACCGAATTGGAAATCGTCCCTGACATGCACACCCGTAAAGCGCGGATGGCTGAACTGGCTGACGGCTTTATTGCCCTGCCTGGCGGTATCGGTACGCTGGAAGAGCTGTTCGAAATCTGGACCTGGGGGCAAATCGGTTACCACAGCAAGCCGGTCGGGCTGCTGGATGTTAACGGTTTTTACCACCCGCTAAGCCAGTTTTTACAGCACGTCGCCGATCAAGGCTTTATGCGACATGATTATCTCAAGACCCTGCATATCAGCGATTCTCCGGCAGCCTTAATCCAGCTGTTTGATGACTATCAGCCGCAGAATTATGACCGCTGGGCGAAATAATCCCTGGCCACCAGCGGCATACTGCCGCTGGTCCGCGTTACATTTTCGGCCAAACTCTGCTACTATCTGAACACATTTTTTCGGATAAAAACGGCAGCGCTCATGAAGTTTGTTTCTTTTAATATCAATGGACTGCGTGCACGTCCGCATCAGTTGGCAGCAATTATCGAGCAGCATCAGCCGGATGTGATCGGCCTGCAGGAAACCAAAGTCCACGACGATATGTTCCCGCTGGAAGAAGTCAGCCAACACGGCTATCACGTGTTCTATCATGGGCAGAAAGGCCATTACGGCGTGGCGTTGCTGACTAAAGATGAACCTCTTGCCGTACGCCGTGGTTTTCCTACTGATGAAGAAGATGCGCAGCGTCGCATCATCATGGCCGACCTGGCAACGCCACAAGGCACATTGACGGTGATTAATGGTTACTTCCCGCAAGGAGAAAGCCGCGACCACCCGATCAAATTCCCAGCCAAAACCCGCTTTTATCAAGATCTGCAAAATTATCTGCAACAACTGCCGGCAGAGTCGCAGGTATTGATCATGGGCGATATGAACATCAGTCCAACCGATCTGGACATCGGTATTGGTGAAGAGAGCCGCAAACGTTGGTTGCGCACCGGCAAATGCTCCTTCCTGCCGGAAGAGCGTGAGTGGATGGGCCGCCTGCTGGACTGGGGTCTGGTAGATACCTACCGGCATGCCAACCCTGAGCGTAACGATGAGTTCTCGTGGTTTGACTATCGTTCGCGAGGTTTCGATGAAAACCGTGGTCTGCGTATCGATCTACTGTTGGCTAACACCTCATTGGCTGCGCGCTGTACCGCCACCGGCATTGATTATCAGATCCGTGGTATGGAAAAACCCTCAGACCATGCTCCTGTCTGGGCCGAGTTTGCACTGTAATCCCCCTGCCCCGATGCACGTCGGGGCGATATAGAATCCAAGCTATGAAAATCATTGATGTCGTTGCCGCCATTATCGAACAAGACGGCAAGATCCTGCTCGCTCAACGCGATAGCAGCAGCGATCAGGCTGGCCTATGGGAGTTTCCCGGCGGTAAGGTCGAAATGGCTGAGAGCCAGCCCCATGCGCTCGCCCGTGAACTGAGGGAAGAGCTGGGCATTATCGCAAAAGTGGGGAGTTTTGTGGCCAGCAATCAGTGGCAACAAAGCGAGAGGGTCATTCGGCTACATGCCTGGCAAGTTAACTCCTTCAGCGGGGAGTTACAGCTACATTGCCATAGCGCATTTGCTTGGGTTACGCCCGAACAGGCCAGAAACTACCCGCTAGCCCCCGCCGATATTCCCCTACTGGAAAGCTATATCCGCTTACTATCCCTCTCACCCCAACCCTCTCCCGCAGGGAGAGGGAGCTGTAATAGTGCCGTTGTCAGGAAGTGAAATCGATTTGTGGCACGGTTACGGTGAGTACAGAAGTCAGGCAGTTGCAATCACCGCTTGAGGCGGATCCAGATTAACGGATTGGTGCCCGTGACGTTAGGGTCACGCGCGCACTGCATCATCTCGTCACCCACTTTCAGCAACGCACCTTCAGAATAGTTTTGATTCTGATAAATGCAGCAACGGTTGCAGGGCGGCGGCGTTGTCGCGGTACGTGCGGTGCCCCATATTTCAGGGGAAACCGGCACGACGACATCGACGTTACCACGATTGGCCAATACGCCGGTGGAAAACAATGCCAAACAACCAATCAACAAGGGTATGCGGCTCATTCACTTTTCTCCCGTGCCTTACCGGCACTTTTTTTACGCTTTTTCGCCCCGGCTGACGGTGCAGGCGACAAGCCACGAAACGCTATACTGGCCCGGCTCTGTTTAGCCTGATAGATCAGTTGTTGCAGTGTGCCCTCCAGCGGTTGCATAAAGTCCTGATAACGGCAGGTTTTTTCGCTGATTTGCGTCAACGTAGACTCCCACTGCGCCGTCATATCAGGGCGTGCCGCCAGGTCCGGCAATGAATGGATCAATGCCCGCCCGGTTTCGCTGGAATGAATGTAGCGTCCTTTCTTATAGAGAAACGCCCGCTTGAAGAGCAGTTCGATAATGCCTGCGCGCGTTGCCTCTGTCCCTAAACCATCGGTCGCTCGCAGGATTTTCTTTAGCGCTTTATCCTGCACAAAACGTGCAATTCCGGTCATGGCCGACAATAGGCTGGCATCGGTAAAGGGCCGCGGCGGTTGAGTTTGGCGTTCTACCACTTCACCACGCTCGCACAGCAACTCATCGCCTTTGGCGACAACGGGCAATGGTGCACCTTCGTTTTCCTCATCACGCTCTTTACTACCCAGCAGGGTGCGCCAGCCCGCCTCGGCCAGGAAACGCGCCTTGGCGATAAACTTGCCGCCGGCGATATCCAGCTCGATAACGCATTTGCGGAACATCGCATCCGGGCAAAACTGCATCAGATATTGCCGAGCCACCAAACCGTAAACGTTCAGTTCATCCTGGCTCAGGCTGGCCTTGCTGGCACGTGCTGTGGGAATAATCGCGTGGTGAGCATCGACCTTCTTATCGTCCCAACAGCGGTTACGGCGCTCGCTATCAATAATCGGCTGCGGATAAAGATCTGGCTGATGTACGCTGATGGCATTCAACACGGCATGACGCCCGGCAAAGTGTTCCTCTGGCAGATAACGGCAGTCAGAACGCGGGTAAGTGATCAGCTTGTGGGTTTCATACAGCCGTTGGCAAACGTCCAACACCTGCTGGGCGCTGAGGTTAAAGCGTTTCGACGCTTCAATCTGCAGCGTTGAAAGGGAAAACGGCAGCGGAGCGGTATCTGATTCCCGTTTATCATTATACGAGGTGACCAGCGCCGGTGCGCCTTCGATGCGTTTAACCACGTGTTCGGCCAACGGCCGGTGCAGTAAACGCCCCTCCTCATCCTGATAAGGCTCACAAGATTCACTCGGCTGCCACAGGGCGACAAAGCGTTCTTCCTTCGGCGTGACGATATGCGCTTTCACCTCAAAGAAGTCTTTCGAAACGAAGTTTTCGATCTCTTCATCGCGACGCACCACCAGCCCCAACACCGGCGTCTGTACCCGCCCCACCGACAACACGCCGTCGTAGCCCGCGTTACGCCCTAGCAGCGTATAAGCCCGGGTCATGTTGATGCCGTAAAGCCAGTCGGCACGCGCACGCGCCAACGCGGAAACGCACAGCGGGATAAAGTCACGGTTATCACGCAGACGCTGTACCGCACGCTCTACCGCCTGTGGGTTAAGATCGTTGATCAGGCAACGCCGCACGTTCTGGCGCTTCTCCTGAGTCAATGCCAGATAATCCAGCACCTCATCCACCAGCAACTGCCCTTCCCGATCCGGGTCACCCGCGTGGATCACTTCGTCGGCTTCTGCCAGCAGCTTTTTGATCGCGTTCAGCTGCTTGCTGACCGAAGGGCGCGGCTGCAACAACCACTTCTGCGGGATTATCGGTAAGTCGGCCAACGACCAGCGCGCGTAACGGCTGTCGTAAGCATCCGGCTGGGCCTGTTCTAACAGGTGCCCAACGCACCAGGTCACCACATCGTTGCTGCCACAGGCAATAAAGCCGTCACCCCGACGATGGGGCTTGGGTAAGACATCAGCAATGGCGCGGGCCAAACTCGGTTTTTCGGCTATAAACAGTCGCATTATTCACCGTTATTCTGGCTATACGTCATCAGGAACTCTCTGACTTGCGCGTAATTACCGCGAAAGATCACACGTTGGGTTTTCTTCTCTAATTGGTAGCGATACATCGGATCGTAATAGTGTTGCAGCAGCGGCACCAGCCATTGTTGATGCGCTTCGCTTTGGCCAGTGAGCCGTTGTACCTGCAGCGCCGATTCGAGACGCAGCGTCAACTGCTGGAACAGTTCCAGTCCCAGGCGGCGGCGGATGGCAAACAGGCCATGGTGCAAATATTCATCATATTGCCGCCAGCCGTCTTGCTCGCCATAGGCTTGCTCAAAGGCAATGCGCATCCGGTCGATATACTCATCTTGCAGGCGTGCCACTCTCACATCAAACGGATCGTCAATCACCACCAGGGCAGCCTGTTGCATACCATTGAACAGCCCTAATGGGAGATTATTCGAACCGATGATCCGGCTTTCATCCTCCAGCACCCAATGGCGGCAGCCACTGTGCTGTTTCTTCAACATGCACGTAGCCAGCTGATTCTCAAAATTGATTTGGGTGGGCTGTTTCACCAGCGTACGGCCAAAAGACGAACCGCGATGATGAGCGATCCCTTCCAGATCGATACCGGCCGCCAATTCATTAATCAGCAGCGTCTTGCCACAACCGGTGTTACCGCCAACGATCAGCATAGGCAACGCAGCGGCGGCCTCAAGCGCACCGAGCAAAAAATTGCGCAGCGCCTTGTAACCGCCTACCACGCGTGGATAGTCAACACCAGCCTCTCTCAGCCACTGTTGCACCAATTGCGAACGTAGACCACCGCGGAAACAGTAGATATAACCTTCAGGCTGCCGGGCACACTGTTCGATCCAGGCCTGCGTGCGCTGCTCACGCAGTTTACCATTGACCAGGCTGTGCCCAAGAGCGATCGCAGCTTGTTGACCATGCTGCTTGTAGCAGGTGCCCACCGCCTGACGTTCACTGTCGCTCATCAACGGCAGATTAACTGAACAGGGGAATGCCCCCTGCGTAAACTCTATCGGCGCGCGCACGTCAATCAGCGGCACATCCTGTAGAAAAAGGCGCTGGTAGTCTTGCGTATCCTGTCGAGTCTGCACCGTTGACACTAGACAACCTCGATCAGTGATTTACCCGCCTGTGCGGCCTGCAATTCACCAATCGCGTTCAGCGTGATGCCATGACGGGCCGCTATCGCCTGCACTTCGGCTTCGGCTTCCGGCAATACCGCCAGCAGCAAACCGCCGGAGGTTTGCGGATCGCACAGCAATTGACGTTGCAGATCGCTCATGGCGCCAACCAGGTGACCATAGCTTTCAAAGTTACGTCCGGTACCGCCCGGTACACAGCCTTCGCTGATATAACGTTCCACATCCGGTAGTTTCGGCACGCATTCGAACCATACGGTTGCCTGCAGATCGGAACCCTGGCACATCTCGCTAAGGTGGCCAAGCAGGCCAAAGCCGGTAACATCGGTCATCGCCGTCACGCCTGCCACTTCGGCAAAGTCTGCCCCAGGCTTGTTCAACTGGCACATGACCTCAGTAGCCAAGCCCTGGTGTTCGGCCAGCAGTTTGCTTTTCTTCTCTGCGGTGGTCAGCACGCCAATGCCCAGCGGTTTGGTCAGGAATAGCTTGGTGCCTGCCTGCGCCGCACTGTTTTTCTTCACCAGCTCGGTTTTGACGATGCCGGTTACCGCCAAGCCAAAAATCGGCTCTGGGGCATCAATAGAATGGCCACCCGCCAATGCAATCCCCGCCTGCTGGCAAGCATAGCGGCCACCGTCGATCACCTGTTGGGCAACCTCTGCGGGCAGCTTGGCAATCGGCCAGCCAAGAATAGCGATGGCCATGATCGGTTTACCGCCCATGGCATACACGTCGCTGATGGCGTTGGCTGCCGCAATACGGCCAAAATCAAACGGATCGTCGACGATCGGCATAAAGAAATCAGTGGTGCTGATAATGCCCACGCCGTTACCGATGTCATACACTGCGGCATCATCACGCGTTTCATTACCCACCAGCAGATGGGGATCGATAAACTTTTCCTGCTCGCTGTGCAGTATCGTTTCAAGCACTTTGGGTGAGATTTTACAGCCGCAGCCAGCGCCGTGGCTGTACTGGGTCAAACGAATGGCCGGCGATGTCATAGTCCACTCCCTCTGGGTAACAAACGAACGTAAGGATATCACAATGGGATATAGGGTAGCGCTTGCCGAGGGGATTGATAAGAGCAGGTTGGCATTATGCGTGCGACCTGCTCAGAAACAGTACAAAACTGCGGGTTATCGCGCATTCTCGGCGAGCTCCCGCATGGCGGATCAGAAGTAGCGGACGAAAGGCGTACTGTCCGGAGCGACCACTTTAGTGGCACCTTTTAACTGCGGCGTGCCTAGATAGAGGAAACCGACGATCTCGTCCTGCTCGCGGCAGGCGAAGGCTTCGCGCACCAACGGATGCTCTGTCCAGGCACCGCTGCGCCAGATGCCATTAAAGCCCTGCGCCAAAGCCGCCATTTGCATCGCCTGCACCGCGCAACCGGCAGAAACAACCTGCTCCCAGCGCGGCACTTTCGGATTTTCACTGCAATGAGCAACCACCGTGATAATCAATGGCGCACGAAAAGGTGCCTGTTTGGCCTTTTCTACCGCACTCTCATCCAGTTCATCTTGTCTGGCGGCGGCTTGCAGCAATTCACTGAAACGTTGCAGACCCTGATCCTCGATCAGGATAAAACGCCACGGCTGTAACGTACCGTGATCCGGCGCGCGCAGCCCGGCGTTGATGATATTCTGACGCACTTCACCTGCGGGTGCCGGTGCGGTCAGGCGTGACGCAGAACGGCGATTGAGTAAAAGATCCAGAGCATCCATCATTAACTCCTGATAACAATTTTCGTTTAAATCACGTTAACATAGCTCTACATAGAGTTACAGCCTCTGTAATACTGTCTATACCCGTTGCCACTCAGGCTGCAGGGGGATAAATGGCAGATGATTTAAAGCTGACATTTCTTCGGCCGCTCATTAGGATAGCGGAACATTCTAGACTCTTGTTGGAGAGCACATGCGCACATTGGGGCGAATTATTGCTGGTATTTTCAGATGGACATGGCGTCTGCTGAATTTCGTCAGGGAACTTATCCTGAACTTGTTCCTGATTTTCTTGATCCTGGTCGGGGTCGGTATTTATCTTTCACTCCAAGGCAATTCTTCGGCAGTAACACCGCATGGCGCACTGCTGGTCGATCTCAGCGGCGTGGTGGTCGATCAACCTTCGGTAAACAACCGGGTTCGTCAGTGGGGACGCGAACTGTTGGGCGCCTCCAGCAACCGTCTGCAGGAAAACTCACTGTTTGACGTGGTGGATACCATTCGCAAGGCCAAAGAGGATAAAAACATCACCGGTATGGTGTTGCAGCTGAATGATTTTGCCGGGGCGGATCAGCCTTCCCTGCAATACATCGGCAAGGCACTACGTGAGTTCCGCGACAGTGGTAAACCGATCTTTGCCATCGGCGACAGTTATAACCAAACGCAATACTATCTGGCCAGCTACGCCAACAAGATCTACCTGTCACCACAGGGTGCCGTCGATCTGCATGGTTTCGCCACCAACAACCTTTATTACAAATCCCTGTTGGAGAAGCTGAAGGTCACCACCAATATTTTCCGCGTGGGCACCTATAAATCGGCCGTAGAACCGCTGATCCGTGATGATATGTCACCGGCTGCGCGGGAAGCCGATAGCCGCTGGGTTGGCGGGCTGTGGCAAAACTATCTGGATACGGTGGCGGCTAACCGTCAACTTACGCCAGATCAGTTGTTCCCAGGCGCAGCAGATATTCTCAGTGGTTTAAAGGCGACGGGTGGCGACACCGCGCAGTTCGCCTTGAACAGCAAACTGGTCGATGAGCTGGCCTCTCGCACTGCGATAGAAACACAGTTGGTGAAAACCTTCGGTTGGGACAAGCAGAGCAATGATTTCAATGCGGTCAGCATCTACGATTACCAGCCGCAGCCGTCACCGGATCAGGGCGGTGAGATCGCCGTCATCTTTGTCAATGGCGCGATCATGGATGGCCCGCAGACGCCAGGATCGGTCGGTGGCGACACCACGGCCTCACAACTGCGTCAGGCGCGTCTGGATCCGAAAATCAAAGCCGTTATCCTACGCGTCAATAGCCCTGGAGGTAGCGTCAGCGCTTCAGAAGTGATCCGCTCCGAGCTGGCCGCGGTTCGCGCCGCAGGTAAACCGGTGGTGGTTTCCATGGGTGGAATGGCCGCGTCTGGCGGTTACTGGGTGTCGACCCCGGCAGATTACATCATTGCCAGCCCGAGCACCCTCACCGGCTCCATCGGTATCTTCGGTGTGATCAACACCTATGAGAACACCTTGGACAGCGTTGGGGTACATACCGACGGCGTCGCGACGTCACCACTGGCCGACCTGGCCGTGACGAAAGCATTGCCGCCAGAGTTCTCGCAGATGATGCAGTTGAACATCGAGAACGGTTATAAAAACTTCATCGACCTGGTGGCAACCGCCCGGAAGATGACGCCAGAGCAGGTCGATCAAATTGCTCAAGGTCACGTCTGGATCGGTAGCGACGCCAAGAAAAATGGCCTGATCGACCAACTGGGCGACTTTGACGACGCCGTGAAGAAGGCGGCAGAGCTGGCCAAGCTGCCACAGTGGCAACTCAACTGGTTTATCGATGCCCCTAGTATGACGGATATGCTGCTCAGCCAGTTTGGCGTTTCTATCCACGCCATGCTGCCTGAGGCGATCCAGTCAATGCTGCCAGCCCCGTTGGCATCGGTGGCGCTGGCGGTGAAAGAACAGCCTGGCCTGTTTAATAACCTGAACGATCCGCAGCATCGTTATGCCATATGCCTGACTTGCGGAGAGGTCCGTTAACAAATAAATCTCTAGCCCGGCACCCGCCGGGCTTTTTTTCTCCTGCTATCTCCCTATAATTCAGCCTATCTGACAGCCACAAGATCGAACCCATGCAAAAGAAATCCATTTACGTCGCCTATACCGGCGGCACTATCGGTATGCAGCGTTCCGAACAGGGATACATCCCGGTTTCCGGCCACCTACAGCGCCAGTTGGCACTGATGCCCGAGTTCCATCGCCCAGAGATGCCGGATTTCACCATTCATGAATATGCCCCGTTGATCGACTCTTCGGATATGACCCCCGAAGACTGGCAGCATATCGCCGACGACATCAAACAGAATTACTCTCGCTATGACGGCTTTGTTATTCTGCACGGCACCGACACCATGGCGTTTACCGCTTCAGCCCTGTCTTTCATGCTGGAGAACCTGGATAAGCCGGTGATCGTCACCGGGTCGCAAATCCCGCTGGCAGAATTGCGCTCCGACGGCCAAACCAACCTGTTGAATGCCCTCTATCTGGCCGCCAATCACCCGGTGAACGAGGTCAGCCTGTTTTTCAACAACAAGCTGTTTCGTGGCAACCGCACCACCAAAGCACATGCCGACGGCTTTGATGCTTTTGCCTCCCCCAATCTGCCCCCCTTGCTGGAAGCAGGTATCCACATACGTCGCCAGACCGGCATCGCCTCTCCGGTATGCAACGGGGAATTGATCGTGCATAGCATCACGCCACAGCCCATCGGCGTGGTGACGATTTATCCGGGAATTTCCGGTGCCGTGGTGCGTAACTTCCTGCTGCAACCGGTCAAAGCCTTGATCCTGCGCTCTTACGGCGTCGGTAACGCGCCCCAAAAGGCCGAACTGGTGGATGAATTGCGTGATGCCTCCGAGCGTGGCATCGTAGTGGTCAACCTGACACAATGCATCTCTGGCCGGGTCAATATGGAGGGCTATGCGACCGGTAATGCCCTGGCTCATGCCGGCGTCATCAGCGGTTTTGATATGACGGTGGAAGCCGCGCTGACCAAGCTGCATTACCTGTTGAGCCAGCCGTTAACCCCAGAAGAGATCCGCAGCCTGATGCAACAAGACCTGCGTGGCGAATTAAGCGCTGCGGGCTAATCCGAAGTGGGAACTCTGATGAAAACTGCTCTGTTGCTGATTGATTTACAAAACGACTTTTGCCCCGGCGGCGCCTTAGGCGTGGCAGAAGGTGATGCCACCATTGACGTCGCCAATCAGGCTATCGCAGCCAGCCTGGCCCGTAACGAAACGGTGATTGCCAGCCAGGACTGGCACCCGGCGGATCATCGCAGTTTTGCGATTAACTCCAACGCGCAGATTGGTACGCTTGGAGAACTGGAAGGCCTGCCTCAAGTTTGGTGGCCGGAGCACTGCGTTCAGGGTACCCCTGGCGCAGAACTTCATCCTCAGCTTGATAAGCAACCCGTCGCAGCGATATTCCGTAAGGGCGAGAACCCGGATATCGATAGCTATAGTGCTTTCTTTGATAATGGCCACCGGGCACAAACGGCGCTCGATGGCTGGCTGAAGGAACGAGGCATCACTCATCTCGCCGTGATGGGGCTGGCCACCGATTATTGCGTCAAGTTCAGCGTGTTAGATGCCTTGCGTTTAGGTTATCAGACCCAGGTCATCATCGATGGCTGCCGCGGTGTCAATTTAAGCCCCGATGACAGCGAGCAGGCGTTGGCAGAAATGCAGTCAGCTGGCGCACAGTTAGTTACACTGTCACAGTTTACTCAACGCTAACGGTTTTTGGGGCTGCTTGACCTCAGCGCCCCATATCCTCTGCCAACCGCTTTATTTTCGACGCTGCTCACATTCTCACCATTCTTCTGCGCGCTCACCTTGTCCCCTCCCGTCTCTTTTGCTGTTATGGCTTCTGATGCATAGGCATCAATAAGTTATACGCATCCGGGGCCTACCGAGCCCGGCTTTATTGATACCGCCCCAGGCGGTTCAGGTCGGCCTTGCTGACCAAAGGAGACAACATGGCTTTAACCCGTAAACTGCTACCCTTGCTGGTAGCGGTGCAACTCGGTGTGGCTGGCGTGGGCATGGCTCACGCGGCACCTTATCTCTCTGTCGGCTACTTCAACGGCGGTGGCGACGTAACCGCCGGGCCGGGCGGTGATATCAACCAGCTTGACGTCAGCCAGATCACCCACCTCAACTACTCTTTTGGCCTGATTTATAACGCTGAAAAAGAGGAAACCAACCCAGCACTGAAAGATCCCTCCCGCCTACACCAAATCTATCTCTCCCCTAAAGTCGAAGCAGACTTAAAGCTATTACCCGTATTGCGCCTGCAAAATCCGGCGCTGAAGGTTTTGCTGTCCGTTGGCGGATGGGGAGCTCGTGGGTTCTCCGGCGCGGCAGCCACACCGGAAAGCCGGGCGGTGTTTATTCGTTCGGTGCAGGAGGTGATTGCCAAGTATCAGCTAGATGGTATCGATCTGGATTGGGAATACCCGGTTAACGGTGCCTGGGGATTGGTGGAAAGCCAGCCCACTGACAGAGCCAATTTCACCGCCCTACTGAGCGAACTGCATCAGGCGTTGGGTAAAGAAAAACTGCTGACCATCGCCGTCGGGGCTAACGTCAAAAGTCCGCAGGAATGGGTAGACGTTAAGGCTATCGCGCCCTATCTGAACTACATCAATCTGATGACCTACGACATGGCGTACGGTACCCAGTATTTCAACTCCAATCTCTATGACTCCAAACAATGGCCAACCGTGGCCGCCGCCGACAACTACAGCGCCGACTTTGTGGTCAACAACTATCTGGCCGCCGGGCTGAAGCCAACTCAGCTCAATCTGGGGATCGGTTTCTATGGCCGGGTACCTAAACGCGCCACCGAGCCGGGTATTGATTGGGATGTGGCAGATGCGGCCAAGCATCCCGTCACCCAGCCCTATTTCACCACACGTGAAAAAGACGTCTTCAAGTCGCTGGGCGTGGATTTGGATAAAGACAGTTACATCAAGTACAACGATATTGTGAACAAGATGCTGAAAGACCCACAACGGCGCTTCACCGCGCATTGGGATAGCGAGGCCAAGGTGCCCTATCTGATGATGAAGTCATCCGCAGGCAAACCGCTGTTCGCGATAAGCTATGAAAACCCGCGCTCGGTAGCCATCAAGGCCGAGTACATCAAGAGCAAAGGATTGGGAGGGGCGATGTTCTGGGAGTATGGCGCGGACGATAACAACCGCCTGGCCCACCAGTTAGCCGAAAGCTTAGGCTTGAGCCAGCAGAAGCAGTAAAACCTTCAGGGCGATGGCAACATCGCCCTGCCAGCAACAGATTACTGCGGCTTCAGCTTGGCCAACGGCTCGGCCATAAACTGCTGCTTCAGCTCCTGTTTGCTTTTCATCACGATTTGCCCGTCGGTGCCAATGCTCATGTGTTGCGGGTCCGCATTGTTCATCGACTGCCACAGCATCACCGCCTGCAAGCTGTGTTCTTTCTGCTCTGGCGTCAGTGCCACACCATCAGGCCATTTGCCCAGTTCCACAGCCAGCACCAGCCGCTGGTAGATTTCCGGCGTCATGGCCGCAATCAGATCTTTTACTTCCATCAGAGCATGTCCTCACCCGGGAATGAATAATTAGCTGAATCGATTTTGTTGGTTTAGTTACAGCTTAACCTGCCGTCTGCTCGCCATTCTCGTCGTCGGTGAAATTCAGTGACGCGGAGTTGACACAGTAGCGTTCGCCAGTCGGCTGCGGACCATCGGGGAATACGTGCCCCAAATGCGCGTCGCAGTTACCACAGCGGATCTCGACTCGATGCATATTATGTGAATTATCATCAAGATAACGAATAGCATCGTCCGAAACGGGCTGATAGAAGCTGGGCCAGCCGCAGCCCGAATCAAACTTGCTGGCGGAGAAGAACAGCGGCGCGTTACAGCACAGGCAGTGGTACACGCCCTCACGCTGGTTATGCAGTAATTTACCGCTATAGGGGGCTTCGGTGCCACGCTCTTGCGTCACATAACGTTGGATTTCATTCAGTTCCGTGAGCGGTGTCTTAGGGGTTGTCTCTTTAGCCATTTGTGCTATTCCCGCAATGTGGATAATGTCAACGAAAACAATGAGTAATAATAACAAAAAATTAACAACGCTGCAGGCCTTTTTAGCCTAAACTGTACGGCATAAAGGTTACGCTGCCACCATATGTGACTTCGATCACATATCTTGCACGTACTGACTTTATACTTGGCGGTTTGCCCCCATATCGATGGAAGGACAAACGTAAATGGAATGTGCGATTTGTGTGCAAAACCGGGCCTCTGGTTTGACTTGCAGCAAGAATTGACACGATTCCGCTTGACGCTCGGTAAGGTTTTTGTAATTTTACAACCAACCTTTTATTCACTAACAAATAGCTGGTGGAATATATGACTATCAAAGTAGGTATCAACGGTTTTGGCCGTATCGGTCGCATTGTTTTCCGTGCTGCTCAGGAACGTTCTGACATCGAAATCGTTGCAATCAACGACCTGTTAGACGCAGAGTACATGGCTTACATGCTGAAGTATGACTCTACTCACGGCCGTTTCGACGGTACTGTAGAAGTTAAAGACGGCCACCTGGTTGTTAACGGCAAAACCATCCGTTGTACCTCAGAAAGAGATCCGGCTAACCTGAAGTGGAACGAAGTCAACGTTGACATCGTTGCTGAAGCAACTGGCCTGTTCCTGACTGACGAAACTGCACGTAAACACATCGCTGCAGGTGCTAAGAAAGTTGTTCTGACTGGCCCATCTAAAGATGACACCCCAATGTTCGTTATGGGCGTGAACCACAAGTCTTACGCTGGCCAAGAAATCGTTTCCAACGCTTCTTGTACCACCAACTGCCTGGCACCACTGGCTAAAGTAATCAACGACAAGTTCGGCATCGTTGAAGCTCTGATGACCACCGTGCATGCGACTACCGCAACTCAGAAAACCGTTGATGGCCCGTCTCACAAAGACTGGCGCGGCGGCCGCGGCGCATCCCAGAACATCATTCCTTCTTCTACCGGTGCTGCTAAAGCTGTAGGTAAAGTCATCCCAGAACTGAACGGCAAACTGACCGGTATGGCGTTCCGCGTTCCTACTCCGAACGTGTCTGTGGTTGACCTGACTGCCCGTCTGGCAAAACCAGCTTCTTACAAAGAAATCTGTGCTGCTATCAAAGCCGCTTCAGAAGGCGAGCTGAAAGGCGTGCTGGGCTATACCGAAGACGAAGTGGTTTCTACCGATTTCAACGGCGAGAAACTGACTTCTGTATTCGATGCTAAAGCCGGTATCGCGCTGAGCGACACCTTTGTGAAACTGGTTTCTTGGTACGATAACGAAACTGGCTACTCAAACAAAGTACTGGACCTGATCGCTCACATCTCCAAGTAATGGCTTGATGCGCAGTTGATTATCAAGGGCGACACTAGTGTCGCCCTTTTTATTTGTTTTTTGCGGCGAAAAGAAGGCAACAACATGAACGAAAAAATCTTCACCCTACCCGTTAGCGAACAAATCACCCCTTTTATCAGCCAACGCCAACTGGACGAACTGCCCGTGGTGGTGGTTTCTCACCCGAAAGTCCGTGCGGCCATTACTCTGCAAGGGGCTCATCTGCTGGCCTGGCAGCCAAGCGGTGATAAACCGGTGCTTTGGCTGAGCAACAATACGCCATTCAAAAACGGCGTGGCGATCCGCGGCGGCGTACCGATCTGCTGGCCTTGGTTTGGCCCGGCAGGTAGCCCATCCCACGGCTTTGCCCGTAATCAGCCGTGGCAGCTTACCGCGCACGATGAAGATGAAAACGGCGTGATCCTGACCTTCACGCTGCAAGATAACGAACAAACCCGCAAATTGTGGCCACATGCTTTCACCCTGATCGCCCGCTTCAAGCTGGGTGAAGAATGCGAGATGGAGCTGGAATCACACGGTGACTACCAGGCTACCGCCGCTCTGCACAGCTATTTCCAGATCGGCGACATCGACAAGGTGAAAGTTGCCGGTTTGGGCGAGCATTATATCGATAAGGTAGCGAAGGGGATCGAGGAACGTCAGGTTGGCGAGCTGGAGTTTACCGGGCAAACCGATCGCGTTTACACGCAGGCCACGCCTTGCAGTCTGATCAAAGACCCGGTATTGCAACGCACCATCGAGGTCAATCATCACTATATGAGTGATGTGATCGCCTGGAACCCAGGCGTCGAGCTTTCCTGCAGCATGGCCGACATGCCAAACGACGGTTACAAAACCATGGTGTGTGTGGAAACCGGGCGCGTAAGCAAGCCGCTGATCGCCTCTGGGGAGCAACCTGCCCGCTTGGCGATGAAAATCCGCAGCATTAAAAATAGCTGATCAAACTGGGGCGAATCATTTCGCCCCTCTTCTCTTCATCCACCGCTCGCCCCATTCCCACTCGAAACGCAACAAAACCCAGGGGGCTTATGCCGCCTGTAAGTGTGTTAAAAATACCTCATTGGGGGAGCGATAGCCCAGAGATTTTCTCCCTCGTGTGTTGAGTATGTGTTC
>NZ_JBLJAJ010000014.1:0-124529 GCF_047530005.1 Serratia sp. N21D137 | reverse complement strand
TAGAACCGCTCTTTCTGAGTCAGATGTTTTCCCTGCATGCAACAGGCTCTCCAGTAGGGCCAGAGCGGTGATTTTATCCGGGTCTGGCCAGTGGGTCACTTTGTTGCGTTTCGAGTGGGAATGGGGCTAATGCTATGCATAAGTTCGGCTTTCAGAATGATGGCGAACTTTATTTGCAAGGCAAGTGGATGGCAAAGACCGGCCCGGTGTTTGCCCGCTAACCCTTGATACCGCGATGCATTAATTCTCTGGGATGGGATCAACGAGATTTTTATACAGGAGTCGTCTATGCAACCGTTGTCACAAAAGCCGTTTGGCTTGGCGTTAATGGATCGCAGCCCACTCACACTTACTGGGCTGTCTTGTTTCCTTGAGACGCTTAACGTCGCCAATGAGATTATCGTGCAGGAAACCAGCATGGCTGCGGTTGCCGAAAGGTTGCTGTACCAACCCGTCGATATTCTCATCACCGAACTTAATGGCCTGAATGAAACCATTGCCCAGTGCCGTGAAGTTCTACTTAATTTGTGTGCGCAGCAGCCTGAGTTACGGGTTATTGTTTACACCCGCAGCCAGACAGGGGAGGACCTGTGTAAGCTGCTTGATGTGGCCAATATCAGCGTGGTATCCCGTGGGGATGAATTGCCGCTGGTCGGGGAGTTCTTTCACCGGGTATTTAACGGTGAGCGCGTATTGAGCCCGTTGATCGGCTCTTATCTGGCGCGTAGCGATCCTGAAGATGCTTCAAGCCTGCATCATCTGACCCGCTGCGAAAATGATGTCCTGTCGTTCTTGTTTAACGGGATGAGCCTGCGGGAAATTGCTGAATTGCAACAACGCAGCATCAAGACCATCAGCGCGCACAAATGTAATGCCATGCGCAAACTACAGGTTAAAAACGACAGCGAGCTGTTCTCGCTGAGAAAAAACATTAGCCAGCAGTTTGCCGATTGATGGTTAGAAATCGTTGCCCCGCCTTGCTGTCATCAAGTATGGCGGGGCATCACGCCCACCGTGATCGACTATGATATATAGCGTAAGAATATTGGCTGTTGCACAGATAACGACATCTGCGAAGTAAAAAATGTAGTGCCAGTTTGAATCGGTGGCCTGCGTTGGGTTAAATATGTATTACCCGAAAGCGTTCAACATTGCTGGCAGTATAAATAACGGTGTTCTGAATGTTGCGATGGCCCAGGTAATCTTGAATGAGCCTGGTGTCGATCCCTCTATCTGCCAGGGCATAGCCGCAGGAGTGGCGGAGCATATGGGGATGGACTTGGACGTCGATACCGGCTAATTCACCGTAGGACTTTATTAATCGGTAAAGTTGTTGGCGTGAAATTTGCCCACCGTGACGAGAAAGAAACAGCCAGGGGCTATCAGGTTCCAGATAGCTTGGGCGTTTTGCCAGCCAACGGCCCAGTGCGATACGCTCACGGATTTGAATAGGATGCTGGACCGAAAAACCGTTCTTTAGGCGCGATACGTGTAAGCGGTTGGTGGCCAGGTCAATATCTTCCAGCCGTAGCCCCCGTAGTTCACTGACGCGTAACCCATGAATAAAGCACATCAACAGCATACAGCGATCGCGGCAACCGTTGGCACCGTCCGGGACGGCGGAGATCATTCTCTCAATTTCAATATGGCTGAGATATTTGCGTTTTGTCATTCTCTATCCCTAAGTTAAATAAAGCAAATATGACGGGTGTTTATTCATTTAAACATTGAATACCCTTATCAGCAAACAAAATAGCTGTGTTACTGCGGCATTAATCCTGCGGCATTATCTTATTACTAGGTTTGAAGCGGGGTTAATGGTTATTTATTAAGAAAAAATCAACTCACTTGATCATCAGGAAACCCGGATTGATGGGTTTGAAAAAGGTGTGTTTATAAATAACCCTCTAATCTAACAGGTTAGTTGTTTATCTAAATAGACTTGAACATATTTGGGTTTATACCTATTTTTGAGATTTTTATTATTGTGTTAATAATGTTTTTAGCTAGACAAACAGCTGCTTGCTCTATATTTGCTTTAGTTATCGCCCCGCGTTTGGCCTGCACGGGCAGGCCAGGGCCAGCATCTGCCTGCCCAACAAAATGAGAATTGTTATTGATATCACGCTTTCGCCCACTACAATGCCCGCCAGTGCATGATTTTTGAATAGGGTTTCTGATGGAGTTGTTACGGGTGGTGTTCCAGCAGTATCGCTGGCCGTTTCTGGCGGTAATGGCGTTAACCATGGCCAGTGCGGCGTTGGGGATTGGCATCATTGCATTTATTAACGTGCAACTGATGGGGGCGGCGGGTAACCCGCTAGTGGTGTTGCCGCAGTTTCTCGGCCTGTTGGCCCTGCTGATGGCTGTTACGCTCGGTTCTCAGTTGGCGTTGACCACTTTGGGGCACTATTTTGTTTATCGGCTGCGTGGCCAACTGGTAAAGCGCATATTGGATACCCATATTGAACGGTTGGAGCAGTTGGGCAGTGCCTCACTGTTGGCTAGCCTGTCGAGCGATATTCGCAATATCACCATTGCTTTTGTCCGCCTACCGGAGTTGGTTCAGGGGGTGATCCTGACCCTGGGATCGGCTGCCTATCTGGGCTGGCTGTCGCCTGCCATGCTGGGTGTGACCGCGATATGGGTGACGATCACCATTTTGGGAAGTTGGTATCTGGTCTCGCGGGTTTATAGCCACCTGAGCAGCGTGCGCGAAGCGGAAGAGCGGCTCTATCTGCATTATCAAGCGGCGATCGACGGGCGCAAAGAATTGGCGCTGAACCGCGATCGGGCAAAAATGTTATTCCAGCAGGCTTACGAGCCCGATGCCGGTGACTACCGTTATCATATTATCCGTGCAGATACCTTCCACCTTAGCGCCGTGAACTGGTCAAATATCATGATGCTGGGCGCCATCGGTCTGGTGTTCTATATGGCGAACAGCTTGGGTTGGGCGAACACCACGATAGCGGCGACCTATTCCCTGACCTTACTGTTCCTGCGTACCCCCTTATTACAGGCGGTTGGGGCATTCCCGACGCTGATTGCGGCCGAAGTGGCCTTCAATAAAGTGAAGGCGCTCAAACTGGCGGACTATGATCCGGCATTTCCGGCTCCACAGGCTCGTACGTGGCAAACGCTGGAACTGCGCGACGTGGCATTCCACTATGCGGCGGGCGAACAGCAATCAGGGTTTGCGGTTGGGCCGATCAATTTGACGTTACGGCGGGGCGAACTGGTATTCCTGATTGGCGGCAACGGCAGCGGTAAATCGACGCTGGCCATGCTGCTCACCGGGCTGTATGTGCCCGTTAGTGGGCAGATCCTGCTGGATGGCCAACCGATTACGGTCGCCGATCGTGAAGATTATCGCCGCCTGTTCTCTGCCATCTTTACGGATTTCTACCAGTTTCACCATCTGTTGGGGCCGCAAGGGGAACAGCCGGACGCCGCACTGGTGGAAACCTGGTTGCAGCGCCTGAAAATGAAAAGCAAATTGGAGTTCGACGGTACGCGCGTCACCAATCCGCAACTGTCACAAGGGCAGCGCAAGCGCCTGGCCCTGTTGCTGGCGGTGGCTGAAAAGCGGGATATTTTACTGCTGGATGAGTGGGCGGCGGATCAGGATCCCCAGTTCCGCCGTACTTTCTACCGCGAGTTACTGCCTCAGCTGCGCGAAATGGGAAAAACCGTGTTTGCCATCAGCCATGACGACCATTACTTTGAACATGCGGATCGCCTGTTGCAAATGCGAGATGGCCATCTGAGCGAACTGATTGGGGATGAGCGCCATCAGGCGAGCCAGGACTCCGTCAGCCAGCTTGATTGAATTGCTTAATTTGTCGGGGCGCTAATATTCGCCCCGACATAGTGAGCCGGTTGAGGGGGATCTGTCGCCTCATAGGTTTAGGCTAGTTGAGTGATTGTTTATATCGATAATCAAAATCGCCGCCAATGATTTACTCTGTGTCTTGGGGAAAACGGTACATGGTATTGCGCTCGTGGTACCGATTTCAATTGCCAACAGGGTAGTCAGGGGAGCAGGAACGCGCCAATGGACAATCAATCACTCATTCCCACCACAGAGGTCCCACTAGCGGAAACGCTAAGATTTCCGCCATCCTGGCAACTCAATGAGCGGCAACAGCGCTTTATCGAAGATCTTTGGCTGGGGGAAGATCATGCCGTACCTGGTTCAGCCGATAATCTTGCGACGCCCGGCCAAGATGCCGAACAGCATCTGCAGCAGCGTTAACCCTAGCAAAATCGTCAACGGCACCGTCCAGCCTTGCGTCAAATCATGCACCAGGCCAAACAAGGTCGGCCCCAGTGCGGCCAGCAGATAGCCGATGGACTGAGCCATCCCTGACAGCACCGTTGCCTGATGATGGTGCTGGCTGCGCAGACCAAAGAAGGACAGCGCCAGCACCAACGAACTCCCCGCCCCCAGCCCGGCAAATATCAGCCAGATAAGGGAGTAGGCAGGCAGCAACAGCAATCCGCCGACGCCAATAAAGATCAACAGCGAACTGACCAGTGCGATCCCCCGCTGGTCGCGCGCGCGCGGCAGTGCAAACACCATCACAAAGTTGGCGGCAATCGCCACGATCTGATAAACAAACAGCTCGAAGCCCGCCTGCTGCGGTGAGGTGCCGTGGCTGGCGGCAAAGGCGCTGAACCAACCGATAATGGTGTAGAAGGTGATGGATTGCAGCCCCATGAACAAGGCAACTTGCCATCCCAGGGCACTGCTCCAGGGGGAACGAAAGGTTTCTGTCGCTACCGGCGTGCCGGTTCGGGTAACAGGGGTGGGCTTGCGCTTCAGTTGGGGTAGCCAGATCGCCAGCGCGATAAGCGCCGGCAGGCTCCAGCACAGCAGTGAAAAACGCCAGCCGTTATCGTTGAATGCCGCTAACGGTACCGCCATGCCGGAGGCGATAGCGGCCACCAGTGACATCACGGCCGCATAGGTACTGATCATCACCGCCGCCCGATGAGGAAAATCGCGTTTTACCAGCGTGGGTAATACCACGTTGGCAAAGGCGATGGCCGCGCCTATCAGCACCGTGCCCAACCACAGCATGCCATCCCACGGTTGTGAACGCAGCACGATCCCGGCGACCAGCAGCGCCAGTGCCAGCCCAAGGGTGCGCTCAATTCCGATGCGCTTGGCCAGCGACGGCGTTAATGGCGATAACACCGCAAACAGGATCAGCGGCAGGGAGTTGAGTAACCCGGCAGCGGTGGCAGAAAGCATCAGTTGGCGCTGGATCTGTTCCAGTAACGGGCCTACGCTGGTTAAAGGAGCGCGCAGGTTAGCCGCCACCAGCATGATGCCGGCCAGCAATAAGAAACGCGTCAAACGACTGCGTTTAACAACACAATTTGCGGATGGTTCGGGTTGGGGCATGAGATCCTCGCATCAGGCATGCAGCCAATCATTACTGCATGACGAGATGCGTTGATTGACGTTAACGCTTACGTACAGGCAGGGCTGCCAGTATCTACGCGCCAGTTTAGGAAAGATCTCCCCGCCTGACAAGAGGTTAAGGAAGCTGCGCTTGGCACCCACCAGGTGACTTTGATCAACGCGAGGGAAACTTTTGCTGGCAGCATTGCCCGCCATAACGGATAGTAACGGCAGTAAACCTATTGTGAGGAATCGCCATGTCTTCTTTCTACAGCCCCCGCCGTATTGTGCTTTACACCATCGCCGTGATCGTGATTTTGGTGATTGTCGGTCTGGTGACCCACCTGGGTGTCGGTTGGCTTAACTGAGCCAATTAACAGTTTTGTGATGTTGATCACCTAAGGAAAGAAAAGCCTTTTCACTGCTGCCCGCCAAAGCCGCTTTCACTGTGCTATTTTTCACATACTCTTAACCTGCCGCCCTATCGGCCTGCGGCAGATTTCACTTTTCTCGCGCCCGCCGAGGAAATAGTTTCATTTCATTTCGATTCGAAAGCTTTTTACCCCCATTTGCTGCTAAAACTGCCCTGTAACCCCGATCACAATTTCATTGCTTTCGCTTTGTTGTAATACCGCCGCAGTAGAGCGAAAGCCATCATCTCCCGGCCAAAACCGGAAACCTGAGGACCTATTGCTCATGCCAGTGAACACCGCTAAACGACGTGAACACATTATCGATTTGCTCTGCGAGCACGGAAGCGTACGGGTGGAACAGCTCAGCAAACAGTTTGCTGTTTCCACGGTGACGATCCGCAACGATCTGCGCTTTCTGGAACGTAAAGGCTGTGCGCTGCGTGCCTATGGCGGGGCGATGCTCAACCAGCAGTTTGCCTTCGATCGCCCGTTACATGACAAAGGGCGCTTGAACCGCGATGTGAAATCACAGATTGCCTGCCGAGCGGCAAGCTACGTGCGTGACGGTGATGCACTGATCCTGGACTCCGGTTCCACCACGGCCCAGATCGTGCCCTGGTTGAAACCGCGCCGCGATCTGGTGGTGATGACCAATGCGCTGAACATTGCCTATGAGCTTTCAGGTTACGACGGGGTGGAAGTGATGGTATTGGGAGGGAGCGTCCGGCAGAACTCCTATTCGCTCTATGGCCCGGCTGCCGAGCAGCAATTGCGCCAGTACCGCTTTGACAAACTGTTTCTAGGCGTCGACGGTTTCGATCTGGTTGCGGGGATCACTACGCCTCACCCCGGTGAGGCACACCTCAATCGTGTGATGTGCGAGGTGGCGCGCGAAATAATCGCGGTAGCGGATGCCAGCAAGTTTGGTCGCAAGAGCTTTTGCATGATCCGCGAAGTCGGGCAAATTCATCGGCTGATCACAGATAGCCGTCTTCCACAAGATTATCAGCAGGCGCTCAGCGATTTAGGCGTAGATGTGGTGATAGCCGATCGCGAGTAGGGCGCCCTCATGGGGGATTCATGCAGCAGTGGTTACAACTGGTAGCACAGCACAAGGCCGGCCAGCCGGTGGGGATATTTTCCGTTTGCTCCGCGCATCCTTGGGTATTGCAGGCCGCCTTGCGGCAGGCAAAGGCACGTGGCACGCCGGTATTGATCGAAGCGACGTCAAACCAGGTTAACCAGTTTGGCGGCTACACCGGCCAGACCGCCGCACAGTTTCGTGATGCGCTGTGGCAGATGGCGGATGACATCGGGTTACCAAGGAGCGCTATTTGGCTGGGGGGCGATCATCTTGGCCCCAACGCCTGGCAAGACCGCCCGGCACAAGAGGCGATGGCGCTATCCGAAACCCTGATTGACGACTATGTGCGCGCCGGATTTCGCAAGATCCACCTCGACTGCTCCATGTCCTGCGCTGACGATCCCACCCCGTTGGGTGATGAAGTGGTGGCGCAGCGTGCGGCGTGTCTTTGCGCGGTGGCAGAGCGAGCCTGGCAGCAAGCGGGTGGTGAAGCTCCGGTATATGTGATCGGAACCGAAGTACCGGTGCCAGGCGGTGCGCAGGAAACGCTGCAAGGCATCCAGGTGACTACGCCACAGGCAGTCTCCGCCACGTTAGAGGCGCACCGTCATGCCTGGCAGCAGGCAGAGCTGAGCAGCGCCTGGTCACGAGTGATCGCCTTGGTAGTGCAACCCGGCGTCGAGTTCGACCATCACAGCGTCGAACATTACCAACCGCAGGCGGCGCAGGAATTGAGCCGCTTTATCGAACGCCAACCGGGGTTGCTGTATGAGGCCCATTCGACCGACTACCAGGCACCGAAGGCTTATTCGCAACTGGTGCGTGACCATTTCGCCATTCTGAAAGTCGGCCCGGCACTCACCTTTGCGCTGCGTGAGGCGCTGTTTGCCCTCGATCGGATCGAACGTGAATGGTTGGGGGAGCATTGTTCAGCCCAGCTGTGTGCCACGCTTGAGCAGGTGATGCGTGAACAGCCGCAGCAGTGGAGCCGCTATTATCACGGCAGCCCGCATCAACAGTATCTGGACCGGCACTACAGCCTGAGCGATCGCGTGCGCTATTACTGGCCGCAGCCACAGGTCCAGCAGGCCGTGGATGCGTTGATGGACAATCTACGGAGTAACCCAATCCCGCTGGCCTTGCTCAGCCAGTATTTACCCGATCAGGCACGGGCCTTAAATGCCGGTGAGCTGAGCCAGGATCCGCAAGATTGGGTGATCCACAAAATTACCCAGGTGCTCGACGACTACCACTCAGCCTGTTACCCGGAGGTGCGCTGATATGCCCAATATTCTGATGACCCGTATCGATAATCGCCTGGTGCATGGCCAGGTCGGGGTGACCTGGACCAATACGCTGGGAGCCAATCTGGTGGTAGTGGCCAACGATGACGCCGCCGCCGATCCGGTACAGCAAAACCTGATGGATATGGTGGTAGCCGAAGGCGTGCAGACCCGTTACTTCACCTTGCAAAAAACCATCGACGTGATCCATAAGGCGGCGGATCGGCAGAAGATTTTTCTGGTGTGTAAAACGCCGCAGGACGTATTGACGCTGGTGCAGGGCGGGGTGCCCATCACCTTCGTCAACGTTGGCAATATGCACTTCGCCGCAGGGAAACGGCAAATCCACAAGACGGTCTCGGTAGATGACGATGACATTGCCGCCTTTCGTGAGCTGGCGGCGTTGGGCGTAGCCTGCGAGGTGCGCCGGGTGCCGGATGAAGCCGGTGAAGCGATAGGCAAACTGCTCGCTTGAGCGCAGGGGGAAGCATGTTAACTGACGCGTTATTGATTGCATTGCTGGCGGGGCTGGCCGGGGTCGACCTGTTCGACGGCCTGACCCACTTCCACCGCCCGGTAGTGATGGGGCCGCTGGTTGGCCTGATCCTGGGGGATGTCACCACCGGCTTGCTGGTGGGCGGGACGCTGGAACTGGTATGGATGGGCATGGTGCCACTGGCCGGTGCGCAGCCGCCTAACGTGGTTATCGGCGGGGTGGTCGGTACGGCGTTTGCCATCCTCACCAAGGCCGATCCCAAAGTAGCCATTGGCGTGGCGGTACCGTTCGCTATTGCGGTACAGGGCTGCATCACGCTGCTGTTCACCGCATTTTCACCCATGATGCACCGCTGCGATCGCATGGTGCAGGAGCTGAACTGGCGCGGCGTTGAGCGGGTGAACTACCTCGGCATCAGCATCCTGTTTGTTTTCTACTTCGTGGTGGCGTTTTTGCCGATCTATTTCGGTGCCGATGCGGCCAGCGCCATGGTGCAGAAAGCGCCGACCTGGCTGCTGGATGGGTTGGCGGTGGCGGGGGGCATGATGCCAGCGATCGGCTTCTCACTGCTGATGAAAGTGATGATGAAGAAAACCTACGTGGCGTATTTCATCCTCGGCTTTATTTCGGTGACGTTCCTTAAGCTGCCGATCCTGGCGGTGGCGCTGGGGGCATTGGCGATTGCGCTGATCGATTTCTTTAACAGTCAACGGGCAGATGCGGACATGACCAGAAAGCCTGTTCAACCGGAGGACGCCGAAGATGGCATTTGATGATTCTGACGATCTGCTGGCGCAAAAGGCAGCAAAACGCCTGGAACAGGCATTGGCCACCAGCCAGGTAGAGCAGGATGACTATGTTGATAGCCAGCCAGCGCAAGCGCTGACGCGTAGCGATATTAACCGCATGGCCTGGCGCTCGCTACTGCTGCAGGCATCGTTCAACTATGAACGTATGCAGGCCGGTGGTTGGCTGTATACCCTGATCCCAGGTTTGCGCAAGATCCATCGCAATCCTCAGGATCTGGCGAATTCGATGAAAATGCATATGGAGTTTATCAACGTGCATCCCTTCGACGTTACCTTCCTTTCGGGGCTGGTGCTGGCGATGGAGCAAAACAAGGAGAAAGTCTCCACCATTCGAGCGGTGAAGGTGGCGCTGATGGGGCCGCTGGGAGGCATTGGCGATGCGCTATTCTGGCTGACGCTGTTACCGATTTGTGCGGGCATCGGGGCATCTCTGGCGCTGGAAGGCAGCCTGTTTGGGCCGATAGTGTTCCTGCTGTTGTTCAACGTGTTCCATTTCGGGCTACGTTTTGGGCTGGCGCACTATGGCTATCAGGCGGGCACCAGTGCGCTGACGCTGTTGAAAACCCATACCAAACGAATATCCCATGCGGCGTCGATCGTGGGCATGACGGTCATCGGGGCGCTGGTGGCTTCTTATGTACATCTTTCTACGCCGCTGATCATGCATGCCGGTAAGGCCACCGTAGCGTTGCAAACGGACGTGCTTGATAAGTTGATGCCCAACCTGTTGCCGCTGTGTTTCACGTTGCTGGTGTTCTTCCTGATGAAGCGCGGTTTCTCACCGGTGAAACTGATCGGTGTGACGGTGGTGATTGGCGTAGTGGGTAAATTTATTGGTTTGCTGTGAGGTAGAGAACATGCCAGGAATTGTCATTACCGGCCACGGCGGCTTCGCCAGTGGCCTGCTACAAGCGGTAGAGCAGGTGGTAGGGGAACAGCCTGCCTGTATCGCGGTGGACTTCCCGGTCCATATGGGGACGGCGGAGTTGAAAGTGGCATTGAGTGCGGCGCTGCAAGCGGTAGAACAAGCGGACGGCGTAGTTTTCCTTACTGATATGCTGGGGGGATCGCCTTTCCGTAGTGCCTGCGAGTTGGCCGATGTGCATGGCAACTGTGAGGTGTTGACCGGGGTGAATATGCAGTTGGCTGCCGAAATGATGCTGGAGCGCGAAGGGCTGAGCCTGATCGAGTTTCGCGACATGGCGCTGGCCTGCGGTAAACGCGGCTTGACCAGCCTGTGGCATGAACGGCGTAAGGTGAAATGCGCCAACGCCGAGGCTGATGGGATTTGACCCTCACCCCAACCCTCTCCCACAGGGAGAGGGAGTTGATAGCCCCTGCTCTTTTGGAAGTATAGAGATCATATCAGCAACCTCGAGCACCCCTGAGCCATGGTGAATCAGTCGATGCTTATGAAGAATCACGATACTTTCAGCTAAACTCGATCGGTTCCCTCTCCCTGTGGGAGAGGGTTAGGGTGAGGGGTATGTTGAGGCTAACTCGGTATTGGCAACGGGCTAAGCGCCATCTGGGCCGGGCCATGTTCGTCGCGGCTGAAACGCCAGCAGGTCTGATGATATTTCGCCACGCTGTTGCGGTGTGCCACGCTGACCAGCGTGACCTCCGGCAGTTCGTCAACCAGCAGGCAATACATCAATTGCTCGGTTTCATCATCCAGCGCGCTGGTGGCCTCATCCAGGAACAGCACATCCGGGCGGGTAAGGATCGCACGGGCAAACGCCAACCGCTGCTGCTCGCCCGGTGAAAGCCGATGGCTCCAGTTGGCGCTGGTATCCAGCCAGCGTTGCAGGTGCTTCAGCCGGCAGTTTTCCAGGACTTTCAACAATTGTTCATCGCTGTAGTCTTTATCCTGATGTGGATAGCTCAGGGCCTCACGCAGCGTACCGATCGGGATATAGCTGCGCTGCGGCAGGAACAGCGTGGTGAGATGATTATCCAGGCCGATCTCACCGGAGCCGTAAGGCCAGATCCCGGCAATGGCACGCAGCAGAGTGGATTTACCACAGCCAGAAGGGCCGACGACCAGTACGCGCTCGCCACGTTGCAGCGTCATGCTTGCTGCACTTAACAGAGGCTGTCCATCGGGCAGTGTCAGGCCAACATTGCGCAGCGTCAACGGGGAGTGCTCTTCCTGTTGTAGGCTGATGCCACGCGTCAGGTTATGGACCTCGTCCACCGCCGCGTTAAAGCCAGCCAGACGGTTAACGCAGGCTTTCCAGGTGGCCAGATTGGAAAACGCATCGATAAACCACGATAGCGAACCTTGTACCTGGCCGAACGCGGAGGAGATCTGCATCAGCCCGCCCATCTGGATCGCACCGGAGAAATAGCGTGGTGCCGCCACCAGCAGCGGAAAGACAATGGCAAACTGGCCGTAGAAGTTGCTGGCGATATTTAGCCGCCGGGTGATACGCATGATCGACCACCAGTTGCTGCGGATGGCTTCAAAGCGGTTACTTAGCTGCTGCTTCTCACGGGGTTCACCGTGATACAGCGCGATGGCATCGTTATTTTCACGGATACGGATCAGCCCGAAACGGAAGTTCGCCTCATAACGTTCCTGATTAAAGCCGAGCATGACCAGCGGCTTGCCGACCCACCAGATCAGCAACGATCCCAGCGCCGCGTACAACAGGGCAAACCACACCATATAACCGGGCAGGGTAATGGTATGTTGGGCGATCACAAAGGTCATCGGCCCGCTGATATGCCAGAGAATGGTAATAAACGAACAGAGCGTCACCAGGCTGGAGAGCAGGCCGAGCGACAAAGATAAGGTGTACTGGGTCAGGACGTTGAGATCGTCGGAGATACGTTGGTCGGGGTTATCGATAATCTGCTGCTGTTCGGTATGGTAATAGGCCTGATGCGCCAGCCACTTGCCCATAAATTTTTCCGTCATCCAGCGCCGCCAGCGCATCTGTAGGCCCTGGGTCAGATAGATCTTGTAGACCGCCAGCACGATGAAAGCCAACGCCAGATAGGTAAAGCGCCACAGTTGGGCTTTGAATACCGGGTAGTTTTTATTCTGCAGGGCATCATAGAACACTTGGTTCCACTGGTTGATCAGCACGCTGATATAGACCAGCCCCAGGGATAGGCCAACGATGGCGATCAGCATCGCCCAGGCGCGCCATTTTTCTTCCGAAACCCAAAAGGGTTTGATCAACTGCCAGACGGCCCGTTTTTGTGTGGTGCTCGTGTTCATGAAAATCCAGAAGGTATCGTTTTCTTCTAGCATGGGCACGAGGCTGGTAACAAACAAACCGCCACATGTAAGCAGTTTTGACGTGGCTCATTATTTGCAATACAGCGGAGATAAAACGAGCGCAAGAAACGTTGAGTAGCGTAAGGCGAGGGCGTCTTTGGCGCGGCGGCAAATCACAACATAAAATGAAATTGTTACAACTATGTCCGGGGCGAACAGTGCTCGCCCCGACAGATTTATTTCACGGCATCTTTCAGCAAGGCTTTCCAGCCTTCAACATTCCCCAAATACTCCTGCATGGGGATCTGGGATAGCCGCCCTTGAGTATCCTCCAGGGCAAAGGTCGGGAAGCCATGCCCTCGGACTTTGGCAAGCAGGGCGCGGCTGTCGGCAATATGCTGTGCCGTTGGCGCGCCGCTGTTCAAACGCATCTCGGCAATAAAGGCAGCAGGATCCAGGCCCAACTCACTCGCCAGCGCTTCCAACACCGGCGTATCGGCAATACGTTGCCCTTCCCGGTAGTGAGCTTCCTGAATGCGGTGCAGCATATCCAGGCCCTTTCCGGCGAGTTGTTCAGCGGCCAGGATCGCGACGATCGGTGGCTCAGAGTCCATCACCGCCGTGGTGTCACGCAGCAGTCCGTTGAAGTAGCCGTCGCCGAAGGGCTGGCCGGTTAGCTCGGCAATCCGTTTATCATGGGGCATCACGTAATTGCGCCATTCCTCGTTGATGGTTCGGCGGGCATTGCCGGTCATCATGCCACCGGCGTGCAGGGCAACGGTCAGGCCCGGAATAGCCTGGGCAGCCTTGGCCAGCGGTGCTGCACCGTAACACCAGCCGCACAGCGGATCGAAAATGTAATGCAGGGTCGTCATGTTTTTGCTCCTACCGCTTTACTGCGGCCACTTCATTTCGCCTTTCAGCACTTTGGCGCTCAGTTCCAGGCTAGAACTATCTTGCAGCTTTGGATAGTGCTGCTGCATGGCCGCGATCAGTTCCGCGGAGTTCTTGGTTTTTGGCAACTCGCTTTCCAGCGTGGTCAGGTAATTGTGGGTAAAGGTCACCGACTCCAGCGTTTGCGCCGCTCCCGGCAGGAAGTGCCCCGGAACCACTACCTGCGGTTTCAGCGCCTTGATGCTTTCCAGCGTTTGCTGCCAATGAGCGCGTGACTCGACGGTCTGATTATCCGCAATCCACGGATGAATATTGTCACCGGCTACCGGCACGCCACCCACCACGGCTTTCAACGATGGGATCCACACAAAGGTGCGGTCTGGCGTTGGGCCATTGAGGCCTTTCACTTCGACCTGCTGGCCATCGATGCTAAAGCTGCTGCCCTGCAACGGCTGCGGCACGATCACGGTTTTCGGTGCATTCTCCTTCAGGATGGGGCCCCAATAGGCGAGTTTACCTGCCTGGGTCGCATTGATCGCTTTGATCGTTTCCGGTGAAGCAATGATAGTTGCTTCTGGGAAGGCGGCTTTGATCACGTCCAGGCCGAAATAGAAATCCGGATCCGAATGGCTGATGTAGACCGTGGTCAGCTTCTTACCGGTGGCCTTGATCTTTTTCACCAGTTCCTGCGCGTCGTTACGCTGGAATTGGGCATCGATCAGCGCCACTTCGTGTGGGCCGCTGACAATCTCGGAGGAGACCGGGAATACGCTCTTTTCGCCAGGGTTATACACTTCCAGGGTCAACGTATTAGCCGCATTGGCGAAGGTGCTGAATGAAACGAAGCCGGTTACGGCCAGGGTCAGTAATGATTTCTTAAACATGTGCAGGTGCCTTTTAGGTATTTGTTGTCGTTGGCCAGATGATAGGTTGCATAGAACGAGAGAAAAACCGGATAATAAGCAATTATTCATTGCGCAAATCGAGCGAATCATGGATCGCATCACCGCTGCAGAAGTTTTTGTCACTATCGTCGAACGCGGCAGCATGATTGCGGCAGCGGATACCTTGGCTATATCGCGGGCTATGGTGACGCGCTATCTGGCGCAGATGGAACAATGGGCTGGCGCACGGCTGCTGCACCGAACTACGCGTAGGCTCAGCCTGACCGATGCCGGGGAGCGCACTTTGGAACGTTGCCGCCAAATGCTGGCAGTAGCGAAAGATATCGATCTGGTGGAAAACGAACAGAGTGACGATTTACGTGGCCTGCTGCGCATCAGTTGCTCGCAATCGCTTGGCCAAACGGCGTTGGTAGGGGCTGTGGCACAGTATCTGAAGCGCCATCCTCAGGTTGCGGTGGATTTGCAAATGAATAACCGAGCGGTCAATCTGGTGGAGGAGCGGATCGATCTGGCGTTACGCATCACCAATGAACTGGATCCTAATCTGATTGCACGACCCCTTTCCAACTGCGCTTCGGTGATCTGCGCATCTCCAGCCTATCTGGCCGCTCATGGCACCCCGCGCCACCCGCAGGATTTAGCCCTGCACAACTGCCTGACCTACTCCTACTTTGGTAAAAGCCTGTGGCACTTTGATGAGCAGGGTGTGAAGTCGGCGGTGGCAGTCAGCGGTAACCTCAGCGCCAACGAGTCGGTGGTGCTGTTGGCAGGAACGCTGCAAGGAGTAGGGATTTCCATGCAGCCTTACTATTCCGCTGCGCCACTGTTGGCAAAGGGGGAGTTGGTGGAACTGTTACCGGGGTATCTGTCACAAACGATGGGGATCTACGGCATTTACACTTCGCGCCGCCAAATGCCCGCCACGTTGCGAACCATGCTGGACTTCCTGGTGGAATGGTTTGCCACCGATCCTGGCTGGCGTGCCACGCTACGCTAGCGCTGGATCACCGAAGCCAGGCGGGCGGGCAACTGTTGCGCCTGCTGCTGCAAATGCTGCACAAAGGCGGTGACCAGCGCGGAAGAGGGGCGGTGCAGTGGGCGGATCAGGCTCACGGTAAACGGCACCTCGACGCTGAAGGGCCGCACATGAACGCCATTATTGGCGTAATCCAACGCGGTCAGTGGGTTGACGATCGATATGCCGACTCCGGCCTTGACCATCGCACACACCGAGGCGGCGCTATGGGTCTCCATCACCATCCTGCGCTCGATGCCTTGCTCATGAAACAATGCATCCAGCAGTTGCCGATAGCTGTCGGTGCTCGACAGGCTGATAAAGTTTTCTGCGTTGAAATCCTGCGGCGTCAGCGTACTTTTCGCAAGCATTGGGTGCCCCGCAGGCAGCACACACACCTCATTCATCGTCATCAGCGTCATGCGCTCGGTGCCAGCGGGCGTCAGGATATTCTCCGTCAGGCCCAGATCGTGGCGCTGTGCCGAAAGCCACTCTTCCAACAACGGTGACTCCTGTGGGATCACGCTGAAGCTCACTTCCGGGTAACGATCGACAAAAGGTTTGCACACGGCAGGCAGCAGCGATTGGGAAAACACCGGCAGACAGGCAATGGAAAGCTGCGCCTGCTGGAATTGCCGGATACCTGCCGCTGCATTCTTGATGCGATCCAGGCCGTAATAAGAACGCTGCACTTCTTCAAACAGCCGCAAACCTTGCACTGTGGGGTAAAGACGGCCACGTACGCGGTCAAACAGTTGCAGCTGGATCAGCTTCTCGAAGCGGGCCAGTTCGCGGCTGACGGTCGGTTGTGAAGTTTGCAGCAGCGCCGCCGCCTCGGTCAGATTGCCGGTGGTCATCACCGCGTGGAAAATCTCAATCTGGCGTAGGGTAATGGCGTACATGGCGAAACTCCACGGAGAGGGAAAGCCATATCATAAATGAATAGACTATGGCGAAATAGATATTTTTCACACCGAGGCTGCTGCGGCATGATGGTGGAAAATTTGATTATGGGAACCGAACCATGCCACGCGCCTTGAACGACACCTCTACCGCCCTGAACGCCGCCAATCTGCTGGCGCTGCCCCCACGCTTTGGTTGCCCGGTCTGGGCCTATGATGCAGATATCATCAGCCAGCGTATCAGCCAGTTGCAGCACTTTGACGTGATCCGTTTTGCCCAGAAAGCCTGCTCGAATATTCATATTCTGCGCCTGATGCGCGAGCAGGGCGTCAAGGTGGATTCGGTGTCGCTGGGTGAGATTGAGCGCGCGTTAAAAGCCGGTTTTGAGCCGGGTGGCGAGGATATCGTATTTACCGCAGATGTGCTGGATCACGCCACGCTGGCGCGCGTCAGCGAATTGAAAATCCCGGTCAACGCTGGTTCTATCGATATGCTGGAACAGCTTGGTCAGGTGTCTGCCGGGCATCCGGTGTGGCTACGTATCAATCCTGGTTTTGGCCACGGCCATAGCCAGAAAACCAATACCGGCGGTGAAAACAGCAAGCACGGTATCTGGTATGCCGATCTGCCGCAGGCGGTCGCCAAGGTGCAGCAATACGGTCTGAAACTTATTGGGCTGCATATGCACATCGGTTCCGGGGTGGATTACCAGCACCTGGAGCGCGTGTGTGATGCCATGGTGCAGCAGGTGATTGCACTGGGGCAGGACATTACGGCGATTTCCGCCGGTGGCGGCCTTTCTATCCCTTATCAGCAAGGGGAAGAGGCGATTAATACCGAACACTATTACGGCCTGTGGAACCGTGCACGTGAGCGAGTTGCCGCACATCTGGGCCATCCGGTGAAGTTGGAAATCGAGCCGGGGCGTTTCCTGATGGCGGAAGCGGGCGTGCTGGTGGCCGAAGTGCGTTCGGTAAAACAGATGGGCAGCCGCCACTTTGTCCTGGTAGACGCTGGGTTCAACGATCTGATGCGTCCGGCGATGTATGGCAGCTATCACCATATCTCCCTACTGCCTGCCGACGGCCGCAATACTGATCATCAATCGCTGCAAGACACCGTGATTGCCGGGCCGCTGTGTGAGTCAGGTGATGTGTTTACCCAGCAGGCGGGTGGCGGTATTGAAACCCGTCCGTTGCCGCAGGTGCGGGTCGGGGATTATCTGGTGTTCCATGACACCGGGGCCTATGGCTCGTCGATGTCCTCCAACTACAACAGTCGCCCGCTGCTGCCGGAAGTACTGTTTGAAAACGGTGAGCCTCGGCTGATCCGTCGCCGTCAGACGATTGAAGAATTGATCGGGCTGGAGTTAATTTAAGCGTAGGGGCCAGGTACCACGGACTCACGCAGTTTTAACTCACCGACAAACGGCGTTAGCGGTTGTAGCGCTTCGCCGTTGATCAGACGCAGGGCTTGGGCGATCGCCGCTTCGATCATCGCGTCGATCGGCAGGTAGACGGTGGACAATGCCGGTTGCAGATAGGCGGCGCTTGGCTCATCGTCGAAACCAAACAGCGAAACGTCCTCAGGCAGGCGTTTGCCAGCCTGGTGCAGGGCCTTCATCGCGCCGATGGCCATATCATCGTTGCTGGCAAACAGCGCGCTGAAGGAGTTGCCGCTAGCCAGCAGTGCCTTACAACTGAGGTATCCGCCGGGTACGCTGCTATCACCGTTGGTGATCAAGGCATCATTGAACGCAACCTGGTGGTGTTCCAACGCCTGACGATAACCCGCCAAGCGGGATTGGGCGGTGGGTGTATCGATCGGCCCGGTAATGCAGGCGATCTCACGGTGCCCTTGACGGATCAGGTAATCCACCACGTTGAAGGCGGCCTGTTGCTGTTCGAAGAACACGCAGCGTTCACGGGCTTGCGGCAGATCGCGGTTAATGACCATCACCGGAACCGGCAGGTCTTCCAGCAGCTCCATCAGGGCGCTTTCACTCATAAAGCGGGTGTACAGGATAATGGCGTCGCAGCGGCGATCCGCCAGCAGTCGTACCGCCTGCAATTCATCTTCTGGCGTGTCGTGGCCGTCGGTGACGATCAGGTGCTTGCCGCTGGCCTCGACCAGTTTGGCAGCCTGGCGCAGCAAACGGCCAAAGTAGGGGCCGTCAAAATTGGACACTACCAGCCCAATACTGTTGGAGCTTTTATTGGCCAGCGATTGGGCGAGAAAGTTCGGCCGGTAGCCCAATTCATCCATTGCCTTGAACACCGCATCACGCGTGCTTTTCTTCACCTGGCCGGTGCCATTTAAAACGCGGGAAACCGTGGCTTTGGACACCCCCGCGCGCATGGAAACATCCAACATGGTGATCATCAATGGCTACCCTCTTTCAACGTCCGCTGCGGTAAATAGTGCTGAGTCTAGCATAGGGTGAGATCGGCTCGAACATGTTCGACCCCTACAAATTCAGCAACCTATGTTGTTGGGGCACCCATGCATTGATTGGCGTACACTGACGGTGCAGGCGTTTAAGGCATTTTTCCGAGGGGATTAGCGTGTTTCGTATTGTGCATCTGGCGGACTATCCGCAGCATCAGCAACAGGTTATCGATTGGCAGTGGCAGGCGTTTGGCAGCGAAAATAGCCGGGAATTCTTTGCCAGCGTGGTGGCCAGCAGCCTGCGGCATGAAGGTTTGCCGATCACCTTTATCGCCCTGTTGGATGACCAGCCGGTAGGCACCGTGGGGCTGTGGCGCTGTGATTTGATTAGCCGCCAGGATTTAACGCCGTGGCTGGCCGCGCTTTACGTTGAAGAGAGCCAGCGCGGCAGCGGGCTGGGGTTGCAGCTCCAGCAATATGTGCAGGAGTACAGCCGCCAAGCCGGGTTCAAGGAGCTGTATCTGTATGCTGAATTTAGCGGTTATTACGAACGCCATGGCTGGCAGCACATCGGCGAGGCGCTGGAGTACCCGGATCGCCCCGTGCGCCTCTACCGCCGCCGGCTAGATTAGCTCTGATCGAAAGCGTTATTGATGCTGGCGACCGAATGGCGGCGGACCAGCGTCGGGCTGAACATATTGGTGATCTCCGGTAGCGGCTGGTTGTTGGCCAACGCTAATGCCAGCTCTGCTGCTTGCGTTGCCATCGCCACCACCGGGTAGCGGATAGTGGTCAGGCGTGGGCGCAGATAGCGGGAAATCAGCACGTCGTCAAAACCAATCAGCGAAATCTGGCCAGGAACGTCCACGCTGTTATCACTGAGCACCGAAAGCGCCCCTGCGGCCATCGGATCGTTATAGCAGGTGATGGCGGTAAACTGCTTACCACGGCCCAGCAACTCGGTCATGGCCTGCTCGCCGCCAATCTCATCCGGCTTACCGTAGGCAACCAGCTTCTCATCCACCGCAATACCGTGTTCTTCCAATGCATCCAGGTAGCCCTGCAGTCGATCGGCAGCATCTGAAATCTGATGGTTGGAGCAAATAAAGGCGATCCGCTGGTGGCCCTGCTGGATCAGATGGCGGGTGGCCAGCCAGGCACCGTAACGATCGTCAAGCGCTACGCAGCGGGGCTCAAACCCAGGCAGCGTTCGGTTGATCAGCACCATCCCTGGGATTTGGCGCATCCAGACGGTCAGCTCATCGTCGGTCAGCTTCTTGGCATGCACCACCAAGGCCGCACAGCGATGGCGCACTAGTTGCTCAATGGCCTGGCGCTCTTTTTCGGCATTGTGGTAACCGTTACCAATCAGCAGAAAATTATGCGTGGCGTAGGCCACCTGCTCCACGGCTTTTACCATGGCACCAAAGAAGGGATCGGAAACGTCAGAGACAATCAGGCCCAGGGTTTCGGTGGATTGCTGTGCCAGCGCACGGGCATTGGCGTTGGGGTGATACTGCAATCCTTCCATGGCGGCCAGCACGGCGGTTCGTGAACTTTTGCTGGCTTTTGGGGAGTTATTTATTACGCGGGACACCGTGGCGACGGAAACACCCGCCAGCCTGGCAACATCCTTAATCGTGGCCATATCTGCAACACTTCCTGGGTAATCGCTTACATTCCTCAGTTTTGCGGAAAAAATCGCGCGCCGCAAGGGCTGGTATCGCTAACTTGTGGTGAGCGTTGCATTTATGGCTTTTAAATTCACCTTTTCACCCCAAGCGGATCCAGGGTTAACGGGCGCAACGTGCGGTGCCCCAACGATCCGGGTTGGTTGAGGTTTTTCAATAGTTTCAAAACCATGTCTATCAAAGGAAAAACTACATCGCTGGTTACACTTTGCGCCGGACTGTTGCGATTGGCCGCTGGCGAGAGTTTGGCGTGGCGGGGTAAATTGACTGTCCCAGAGGTATTGATTGGTGAGCAATCGGCATACTCTGTATGTTGAAGCCATTTTCAATTGCACCAACCTACGCGGATGCGTAGGTTTTTTTTTGCCTGCCGTATAGTATTCTTCCTCAGACAATTTTTAAGGCCATCAACCCCGAGGGAGAGTGGGATGATATATACCGTGTTACGTGCACTGTTTCGCCTGTTGTTTCGTGTTCGTGTCGAAGGCGACGCCAAGCATTTTGAGCAGCAGAAACTGCTGATCACCCCGAATCACGTTTCTTTCATGGATGGCGCGCTGCTGGCGTTGTTCTTACCGATCAAACCGGTGTTTGCCGTTTACTCCAGCATTTCCGAACGTTGGTTTATGCGCTGGTTGAAGCCTTATATCGATTTTGTGCCACTGGATCCCACCAAGCCGATGGCCATCAAGCATCTGGTGCGCATGGTTGAACAGGGCAGGCCGATCGTGGTATTCCCGGAAGGGCGCATTACGGTGACCGGTTCATTGATGAAGGTCTATGACGGGGCGGCCTTTATCGCCGCCAAATCTGGCGCCACCATCGTGCCGGTACGTATCGATGGCCCGGAGTTCAGCGTGTTTGGCCGTATGGCCGGGGTGTATAAACTCCGCGCCTTCCCACAGACCACCATCAGCATTCTGCCGCCAACCACTTTACCGATGCCAGACGCGCCAAAAGCCAGTCAACGCCGGCAGTTGGCCGGTGACAGGCTGCATCAGATCATGATGCAGGCGCGCATGGATACCCTCAAACCGCAAACCCTGTTCGGCGCGCTGTTGGCCGCACAGCATCGTTATGGGCGCTTCAAGCCCTGCATCGAAGACATAGGTTTCAAGGAAGACAGCTATCATACGCTGCTTAAAAAATCGCTGGGCGTCAGCCGCATCCTGGAGCGCTTTACCGCGCCGAAAGAGCATGTTGGCCTGCTGTTGCCCAATGCCACTATTACCGCTGCCGCCATCTTTGGCGCTTCATTGCGGGGCCGTATTCCGGCGATGCTCAATTACACCGCCGGTGTGAACGGGCTGAAAAGCGCGATGACCGCGGCCACCATTAAAACCATCGTCACCTCGCGCCAGTTCCTGGAAAAGGGCAAGTTGACTCACCTGCCAGAGCAGGTGCCGGAAGCCAATTGGGTTTATCTGGAAGATTTGAAAGATACCGTCACCCGCGACGATAAGCTGTGGATCCTGCGTCACCTGTTCCAGCCACAAAAGGCCATGGTGCCGCAGCAGCCAGAAGATGCGGCGCTGATCCTGTTTACCTCCGGCTCGGAAGGCCATCCGAAGGGCGTGGTGCATTCCCATGCCAGCCTGCTGGCCAACGTGGAGCAGATCCGAACCATTGCGGATTTCACCCCGCGCGATCGCTTTATGTCCTCGCTGCCGCTGTTCCACTCTTTCGGTCTGACGGTTGGGTTGATCACCCCGTTGATGACCGGTAGCCGGGTATTCCTCTACCCAAGCCCACTGCATTATCGCGTGGTACCGGAGCTGGTCTATGACCGTAACTGCACCGTGCTGTTTGGGACAGCGACCTTCCTCAACAACTACGCCCGTTTCGCCCATCCTTACGATTTTGCCCGTCTGCGCTATGTGGTGGCCGGGGCCGAGAAGCTGGCCGAAAGTACCAAACAGATTTATCAGGACAAATACGGCATCCGCATTTTAGAAGGCTACGGCGTCACTGAGTGTGCTCCGGTAGTGTCGATCAACGTGCCTCTGGCGGCCAAAGTTGGCACCGTAGGCTGCATTATGCCGCAGATGGAAGCACGTTTGATTAAGATGGCCGGGATCGATAACGGCGGCCGCCTGCAATTGAAAGGCCCTAACATCATGAAGGGCTACCTGCGGGTTGAACGCCCAGGCGAACTGGAAACTCCGGCAGCCGAGGACGAAAACGGCGTGTTGCAAGCTGGCTGGTACGATACCGGTGATATTGTCAGCTTCGACGAACAGGGCTATTGCACCATTCGTGGCCGCGTGAAGCGCTTTGCCAAACTGGCGGGGGAAATGATCTCGCTGGAGAGCGTGGAACAGTTGGCCGTGCGCCTGTCACCGGAAGGGCTGCATGCGGCCACGGTGAAAAGCGACAGCAGCAAAGGCGAAGCGCTGGTGTTGTTCACCAACGACGCCAGCATTACCCGTGATAGCTTGCTGCGGGTGGCTCGTGAGCAGGGCACCCCGGAGCTGGCGGTGCCGCGTGATATTCGCCTGGTGAAGGCGTTGCCGTTACTGGGCAGCGGCAAACCGGATTTCGTTACTTTGCGCCAAATGGCTGAACAGCCGGAGAAGGCATAATGAATGCAACTGATTCCCCACTGCTGTCACGTTCGATGATCGCGGTGATCTGTGCCCAGTTTCTCTCGGCCTTCGGCGATAACGCCTTGCTGTTTGCTACCCTGGCGCTGATCAAACAGCAAATGTACCCCGATTGGAGCCAACCGATACTGCAAATGGCCTTCGTGGCCACCTATATCATCCTGGCTCCGTTTGTCGGCCAAATCGCCGACAGCTTCTCCAAAGGCCGGGTGATGATGGTCGCTAACGGTTTGAAGCTGGCCGGTGCGCTGGTGATCTGCTTTGGGCTGAACCCGTTCCTGGGCTATACCCTGGTCGGCATCGGGGCGGCGGCTTATTCACCGGCGAAGTACGGCATCCTGGGTGAGATCACCAGCGGCGATAAGCTGGTGAAGGCCAATGGGCTGATGGAAGCTTCCACCATTGCCGCCATCCTGGTGGGCTCGGTATCCGGTGGCCTGCTGGCAGACTGGCATATTGTAGCTGCACTGGCGGTGTGTGCTGTGGTTTACGGCGCGGCGGTCGTTGCCAACCTGTACATCCCGCGCTTGCCTGTTGCCCATAAGGTGGCCTCCTGGCACCCACGCGTCATGGGGAGCACTTTCTTCAACGCTTGCGTGGTGCTGTGGCGCGATGGGCAAACCCGTTTCTCACTGATTGGTACCAGCCTGTTCTGGGGCGCTGGGGTTACCCTGCGCTTCCTGCTGGTGCTGTGGGTGCCGGTGGCGCTGGGCATTCGCGATAACGCCACGCCAACCATGCTCAACGCGATGGTGGCAATAGGTATCGTGGTCGGGGCCGGGGCGGCAGCCCGCTTTGTGACGCTGGAAACGGTTAAGCGTTGTATGCCTGCCGGGATCCTGATCGGCATCGCCGTAGCCTTCTTTGCCGTGCAAACCAGCATGCTGAATGCTTATGGCGTGCTGCTGGTGATTGGTGTGCTGGGTGGTTTCTTTGTGGTGCCGCTGAATGCGCTGTTGCAAGAGCGGGGCAAACGCTCCGTTGGGGCGGGGAATGCCATTGCGGTACAGAACCTGGGTGAAAATACCGCCATGCTGCTGATGCTTGGCCTCTACTCTTCGGTGGTCAAATTAGGTGTGCCGGTGATCGGCGTCGGGATCGGTTTTGGCGTCGTGTTCGGCCTTGCCATCACCGTCCTGTGGATATCTCAATTCCGCTCCAAAGCCTAACGGTTTGATACATAGGGGCACAGCATGCTGTGCCCCTATATTCTTTATGGTGCTGGAATGGTGAAGCGGCTGTGGATCTCTTCCAGAGCCTGCAACACTTCCTCGTTCAACACCACGTCAAAACTGTCGATATTTATCTTCAACTGCTCCAGCGTGGTGGCACCCAGCAAGGTGCTGGCAACGAACGGCTGCTGGCGCACGAATGCCAATGCCATCTGTGAAGGGTCCAGACCGTGCTTTTTCGCCAGCGCCACGTATTCGGCGATCGCCGCCTGGCTCTGGGCTGAAGAGTAGCGGGTAAAGCGGCTGAACAGTGTGTTGCGTGCCCCGGCCGGTTTGGCACCGTTGAGGTATTTGCCGGACAGCGTACCGAAGGCCAGGCTGGAATAGGCTAACAGTTCGATACCCTCATGTTGGCTGATCTCCGCCAGACCAATCTCAAAGCTGCGGTTTAACAGGCTGTAGGGGTTCTGGATCGAGACGATACGCGGTAGTTCGTGTTTTTCTGCCAGTTGCAGGTAGCGCATCACGCCCCAAGGGGTTTCGTTAGAGACGCCGATATAGCGAATTTTGCCTGCCCGGACCTGCTCGGTTAACGCTTCCAGAGTTTCCAACAGCGGGATGGTGGCTTTCTCATCGGTGTACTGATAATTGAGCTTGCCGAAACAGTTGGTGGTGCGCTGCGGCCAGTGTAGCTGGTACAGATCCAGATAATCGGTGTTTAACCGTTTCAGGCTGGCATCCAGGGCAGCGCGGATATTTTTGCGATCTAACGCCTGCTGTGGGCGGATCCCAGCGTCATTACCCCGGATCGGCCCGGAGACCTTGCTTGCCAGCACGATTTTATCGCGGTTGCCGCGCGCTTTGATCCAACTGCCAATGTATTGCTCTGTCAGCCCCTGGGTTTCCGGGCGCGGTGGCACTGGATACATCTCTGCGGTATCAATCAGGTTGATGCCAGCGGCTAATGCATAATCCAGCTGTGCGTGGGCATCGGCTTCGCTGTTTTGTTCGCCAAAGGTCATGGTGCCCAGTCCCAGCACGCTCACTTCTAAAGAACTGTGGGGAATACGGTGGTATTGCATTAACGGCCTTCCTTCAATGTTAGCGCTTACGGGCGTGATGCCCGGTAAAACAGCAGCCAGAGATCCAACGGCGTAACACGCCTTACTTGACTATAACCAAGCTAAGAAGATGGTGAAAGTGGAATATAACAGCCGAGGGCAGGGCTAAACCCCTGATTGATAATCCGTCAGGGGTCAGGAAGATGCGGGGGCTGGGATTAACGCTCGATAACCTGCGAGACCTGATCGCCGTTAATCTGGCGCTGCTTGCCTTGCTCGTCCTGATAGCTGATCAGGCCGGTATCCTTATCGATTTTAGGCTTACCCTGCGTGAGGATCATATTGCCATCTTTGGTGGCCATCACATAGTCGCTGGAACAGCCTGCTAATCCGGCGACCATCATCAGGGCGGAAATAGCTATTACCCACTTTTTCATGCCGAACACCTTATGTACCTAGAATAATTGTCCTAATAGAGTAGCAAACTCTGCCAAAGATGGCTTTCGGACGTATCCCATCTGTGTAAGGAGAAATGACGGTGAAATCAGGGTGCGCAGGGCTAATCAAAACGTAAAGTGCCTGGCCAGTAGCGCCCGGGTGAAGTTTTTCTTCAGATAGAAGCCGCGCGGCAAGGTGAGGATCGGTTGGCCCTGTTCGCCGGTGGCTTCGGTCAGTGCCTTGTTGTTGGCCGCTTTTGGCCGCAGCTGTAGCACTTCGCCATGGCGGGCAGTGATCCGCTCAACCTGGCCGAGCACGATAAGATCCATCAGCTCTTCCCAATCCTGGCGCAGCATCTCGGTTTCTTCCTGATTGGGCTGCCACAGCAGCGGGGAACCTACGCAGCGCTGTGCCAATGGGATTTGTCGTTCGCCCTCCACCGGGATCCACAGCACGCGTGCCAGTTTGTGGCGTACGTGGCTGCTTTCCCAAGTGACGCCACTATTGCCTGTCAGCGGGGCTACGCAGACGAAAGTGGTTTCCAGCGGGTTACCGGCGGCGTCGACCGGGATGGTTTTCAACTCAATGCCCAGTTCTGGGAAATCCTGTTCAGGCTTGCTGCCCGCCATGGCACCCAGATAGAGCTCCAGCAGCATGCCGACCCAACCTTTATCCCGTTTGAGATCCTTGGGAATGCTGACCTGCGCACGAGCTGCCAGTTCACCAAGGTTAAAGCCAGCCAGCGCCTGGGCACGGGCTAATAATTGCTGCTCGTTTTCTGGCGGCAGCGGGGATAAACACGCCATAAATCAGACCTATGCATTATGGTTAAAAAATGTACCGAATTTACTCACAGCCTTAAAAGGGAAAAGCAGGCTGGGGAAAACAACAATAGTAGCATGATTTTGCATGACTTTTTGGCTACCCCATCGCGGTAGAAAAATTTCAATGTAGGGTTGTGCACCTGTAGCCACCGACAATAAACAGGATCTTACACCTATTTATCCACAGATTTCTGGGATAACCCAACTTTTTGCCGATCACTGGTTTGATTTACAGCCTTGACGCGGGGCATTTTTTACGAATTTGGCGGTTTTATAGGTCACTGGGTATAATAATCTGTGGATAAAATCCGCATTGGTGGATCTTTCGCCAGAGAAAGATCCAAAGCGTGCATAGATCACATTTTTACCCTGTTCATAACTGTGTTTAAGTCATTATTGCATTGTATTTAAAGGAATAATAAAAAATTAAAAATACGGCGGATTTTAAGTTCAATTGAGTTTTCCCGGCTTATCCCTAGAGTTCTTCACACACCTATCCACAGAAAAAGTGAATAAAACCGCCCTCCAACCTCGTTACATGTTTATAACTTTGCCATTATCTGTGAGTTATCCCAATGTTATCCGAGCGACGGCGCTGCAAAGCAGTGGTTTACCGCCTGTGGCTTGTGTGAAACAATCAGGTTATCAATACGAATTTATGCTTATCGAGGTAGTCCGGTGATCGATGATGATGGCTACCGCCCGAATGTTGGTATCGTAATCTGTAATCGTCAGGGGCAGGTCCTATGGGCCCGCCGTTACGGTCAGCACTCCTGGCAGTTTCCCCAAGGGGGAATAAACCCTGGCGAAACGCCTGAGCAGGCGATGTACCGTGAGCTGTTCGAAGAAGTGGGGCTGAGTAAAAAGGATGTGCGTATCCTGGCCTCAACCCGCAACTGGTTGCGCTATAAATTGCCAAAACGTTTGGTGCGTTGGGACACAAAGCCGGTTTGTATCGGCCAAAAGCAGAAATGGTTTCTGCTGCAGTTAATGTGCAATGACGCGGATATCAACATGCAGCGCAGCAGTACGCCGGAGTTTGACGGCTGGCGCTGGGTGAGCTTCTGGTATCCGGTGCGCCAGGTGGTGTCGTTTAAACGCGACGTGTACCGCCGGGTTATGAAAGAGTTTGCCGCAACCGTCATGCCTATGCAGGAACTGGCAGCGCAGCGGCAGCCTCCTGCTTATCGCCGAAAGAGAGGTTAAGTCAAACCGACTATGCTCACGCGCTTGCGAGAAATTGTTGAGAAAGTGGCCGCGGCGGCCAGTCTGACAGATGCGCTGGATCTTTTGGTCAATGAAACCTGTCTGGCGATGGACACCGAAGTTTGCTCCATCTATCTGGCAGACAACGACCGCCGCTGTTATTACCTGATGGCGACGCGCGGGTTGAAAAAGCCCCGTGGGCGAACTATCGCCCTGGCCTTTGACGAAGGCATCGTCGGCCTGGTCGGGCGGCGGGCAGAGCCGATCAACCTGGCGGATGCCCAAAGCCATCCCAGCTTCAAATATATTCCGCAGGTCAAAGAGGATCGTTTCCGATCCTTCCTTGGCGTGCCGATCATTCATCGCCGCCAGCTGCTTGGCGTGTTGGTGGTGCAGCAACGTGAACTGCGCCAGTTTGACGAAAGCGAAGAATCCTTCATGGTTACCCTGGCCACCCAAATGGCCGGGATCCTCTCGTTATCACAGCTAAACGCCATTTTTGGCCAGTATCGCCAGACCCGCATTCGGGCGCTGGCTGCGGCTCCTGGCGTGGCAGTGGCGGAGGGGTGGTTAGATAGCAGCCAGCCTTCACTTGATCAGGTGTATAAAGCCTCCACGCTGGATACCGTCAGCGAGCGTGAACGCCTGACACAGGCGTTGGAAGAGGCTGGGGCAGAGTTCCGCCGCTTCAGTAAGCGTTTTAGCGCCAGCTCGCAAAAAGAGAGCGCGGCGATCTTCGATCTCTATTCCCACCTGCTCAACGATGCTCGTCTCAAACGTGAACTGTACGCGGAGATCGATGCCGGTTCGGTAGCCGAGTGGGCGGTAAAACAGGTGATTGAAGCCTTCGCTGCCCAGTTTGCGACCTTGCAAGATACCTATATGCGCGAGCGTGCCAGCGACCTGCGTGCGCTTGGCCAACGTCTGCTGTTCCACCTCGACGATACCACCCAAGGGGCCAGCCAATGGCCAGCCCGATTTGTGCTGGTCGCCGATGAGCTGACGGCAACCCTGTTGGCCGAAGTGCCGCAGGATCGCCTGGCTGGCGTGGTAGTGCGGGACGGTGCCGCCAACTCCCATGCCGCGATCCTGGTGCGGGCCATGGGCGTGCCAACGGTGATGGGTGCGGACATCCAGCCTGCGCTGTTGGCCCAGCGAATGCTGATTGTTGATGGCTATCGCGGCGAGCTGCTGGTCGATCCGGAACCGGTGCTGGTGAAGGAATACCAACGTCTGATCAGCGAAGAGCAGGAGCTCAGCAAGCTGGCAGAAGACGACGTTGAACAGCCCGCAGAGCTGAAAAGCGGTGAGCGGATCCAGGTGATGCTGAACGCTGGCCTTAGCCCGGAACATGAACAACTGCTGGGTGCGCGCGTGGACGGCGTTGGCCTGTACCGCACCGAGATCCCGTTCATGCTGCAAAGTGGCTTCCCGTCGGAAGAGGAGCAGGTGGCGCAATATCAGGGCATGCTGCAACTCTTCTATCCGCACAAGCCGGTGACGCTACGTACGCTGGATATCGGCGCTGATAAACAGTTGCCCTACATGCCGATCAGCGAGGAAAACCCGTGCCTCGGTTGGCGGGGGATCCGTATTACGCTGGATCAGCCAGAAATCTTCCTGATCCAGGTGCGCGCCATGCTGCGTGCCAATGCGGGAACCGGCAATCTGGGGATCCTGTTGCCGATGATCACCAGCCTGGAAGAGATCGACGAGGCCAAGCGCCTGATCGATCGCGCCGGGCGAGAAGTGGAAGAGATGCTGGGGTACGACATTCCCAAGCCGCGGATTGGCGTCATGCTGGAAGTGCCGTCGATGATCTTCCTGATCCCTTATCTGGCGACACGCGTCGATTTTGTCTCGGTAGGAACCAACGATTTAACCCAGTATCTGCTGGCGGTGGATCGTAATAATACCCGCGTTGCCTCGCTGTACGACAGCCTGCATCCAGCCATGTTGCAGGTGCTGAAATTGATCATCGATCAGGGGACGGCGGCCGGGCTGCATGTCAGCCTGTGCGGTGAACTGGCGGGAGACCCGATGGGGGCTCTGCTGCTGGTGGGTATGGGTTACCGCAATCTGAGCATGAACGGGCGCAGCGTCGCACGGATCAAATATCTGTTGCGCCATATCGAACTTGAAGACGCGCAAGGGTTGGCCAAGCGGGTATTGAGTGCCCAGATGACCACCGAGGTTCGCCACCAGGTAGCGGCGTTTATGGAACGGCGTGGCATGGGGGGGCTGATCCGCGGCGGCCGTTGATTAGGCGTTGTCCAGCCCGTTAAGCGTTGACCTATTTTTTTACAGAACTTTTCCCTGCCGGCAAGCCCGGACGTGGTTAAGCCTATGTTATGATGCGCCATCTCAATGCGGTGCTCCCGTTGCACGGGCTTTGCACCGCGTTTGGCACCTGCCGCCCCCGCTTGGGGATGAATAACAGACATATTGTGGTGATAGATGAGCACTAGCTATCTGGCGTTTCCAAAATTTGATCCGGTGATTTTCTCTATCGGCCCGGTCTCTTTGCACTGGTACGGTTTGATGTACCTGGTTGGCTTTGTTTTTGCCATGTGGTTGGCGGTACGCCGCGCGAACAAGCCCGGCAGCGGTTGGACCAAAGACGAAGTGGAAAACATGCTGTATGCCGGTTTCCTTGGGGTCTTTATCGGTGGCCGTGTCGGTTACGTGCTGTTCTACAACCTGCCGTTGTTCCTGGATAACCCGCTCTACCTATTCAAAGTCTGGGATGGCGGTATGTCATTCCACGGCGGCCTGATTGGCGTGATCGCGGTGATGCTGTGGTTTGCCCGTCGCACCAAGCGCAACTTCTTCCAGGTTTCTGATTTTATTGCCCCACTGATCCCGTTTGGTCTGGGCGCTGGCCGCCTGGGTAACTTTATCAACGGTGAGCTGTGGGGGCGTGTTACTACCAATACACCTTGGGCGATGCTGTTCCCAAGCTCGCGTCCGGAAGATATCGCCATCGCTGCCGCCAATCCTCAACTGCTGCCGCTGCTCAACGAATATGGCGTGTTGCCACGTCATCCGTCGCAGCTGTATGAAATGGTGCTGGAAGGCATCGTGCTGTTTATCATTCTGAACCTGTTCATCCGCAAACCTCGTCCGATGGGGGCCGTTTCGGGCCTGTTCCTGATTGGCTATGGCACGTTCCGTATTATCGTCGAGGCGTTCCGCCAGCCGGATGCCCAGCTTGGCCTGTTTGACGGGGTGATCAGCATGGGGCAAATCCTGTCCGTGCCGATGGTGCTCGCCGGTATTATTATGATGATCTGGGCGTATCGTCGTCGTCCACAGCAACAACAGTCGTGAGGAAAAATGAAACAGTATCTGGATTTGATGAACAAAGTGCTCGCCGAGGGCACCCCTAAAGCCGACCGTACCGGCACTGGCACGTTGTCGATTTTCGGCCACCAGATGCGTTTCAACCTGCAGGAAGGTTTCCCGTTGGTGACCACCAAGAAATGCCACCTGCGGTCGATCATTCATGAGCTGCTGTGGTTCCTGAACGGCGATACCAACGTGGCGTATCTGCGCGAAAACAACGTCAGCATCTGGGACGAATGGGCTGATGAAAACGGCGATCTTGGCCCGGTCTATGGCAAGCAATGGCGTGCCTGGGGCGCGGCAGATGGTCGCGAGATTGACCAGCTAAGCACCGTGTTGCAACAGCTGAAACAGGATCCGGATTCTCGCCGTATTATTGTTTCTGCGTGGAACGTGGGTGAGCTGGATAAGATGGCTCTGGCACCGTGCCATGCCTTCTTCCAGTTCTATGTGGCGGACGGCAAACTCTCTTGCCAGCTGTATCAGCGCTCGTGCGACGTGTTCCTCGGCCTGCCGTTCAATATTGCCAGCTATGCGTTGCTGGTGCATATGATGGCGCAACAGTGCGATCTGGATGTGGGCGATTTTGTCTGGACCGGTGGTGATACCCATCTTTACAGCAACCACATGGAGCAGACGCAGCTGCAATTAACCCGCGAGCCGCGTGCGTTGCCGAAGCTGGTGATCAAACGCAAGCCAGCCTCGCTGTTTGATTATCGTTTTGAAGACTTTGAGATTGAAGGCTACGATCCGCACCCGCCGATCAAGGCTCCTGTCGCTATCTGATTTGCTGAGGGCCGTATCCGGCCCTCTTTCTTACGCCTACTGAAAGTAGGCGCGCCGCATGCTGCGCTCGTGCTGCATTGCCAAAAATGCGAAGCCGTACTCAACTTCCCCCAGCTTGTTACCTGCTAACTAAAAATTCTGCGTATCATTTGCCAGCCTGAGAAAAGGTGCCTTTCATCGTGCCTCTGGCTGATTACACTCGCCGTATGAACCGATATAAAAATAGCCCCGAACACCAGCAAGGCCTGACGCTGATCGAACTGATGATCGTGATGGTGCTGGCGGGGATGCTGACCTCTTGGGGGGTTAGCCAGTGGCATCATTATCAACAGGCGCTACGGCTTGAGCAGACCGCCCAGCAACTGCTGGCATTCTTAACGCGCTTACAGGCCGATGCCAACTGGCATAACCGCAACGCGTTATTGTGGTTTCGGCCTGGGAAAATCTGGTGCATAGGCAGCGGCCCGCAGGTGGCACCTTGTAGTGCATTGGCGGACCGGGTCTTTACTCCAGAACACCTGGATGTGGAGTTACAAGGTTATACCCAAAAGGAGATGGGATTTTATGGGGTGCGCAACAATGCGCAGGCCGGGCATATCCTGCTGGGCAATCCGGCTGGCCGCATACGTCTGGTGCTGTCTGCCAAAGGTCGGCTGCGGCTGTGCAGCGAAGAAACTGCTATCCGGAGCCTGCCCTTATGCGAACCTTAGAACAAGGCTTTACCCTGCCGGAGGTGCTGCTGGCGATGACATTCGGCAGCCTGATTGCATTGGCGGCGGCGAAAACCTTACCGATACTGCGTCAGCAGACGGTTGATGTAGGCCGTCATTATCGGTTGGAGCTGGTGTTACGCCAGCTGGCTTTCGGGATTGAAAAGGATCTGCGCCGCAGCGGGTTTTGTGCCGGGCTGTGTCAGGGGCGTTCGTTGCTGATTGGCCATGCAGCGGGGGAAGCGCCGGGCAGCTGTGTGATCGTAGCCTACGATCTTAACAGCAATGGCAACTGGGACAGCGGTGGCGATGCCGAGTATTTTGGTTACCGCCTGCGTGCCGGCGGGCTAGAGGGGCAAAGTGGCGTGACCCAGTGCCAGGGCAGCGGCTGGGAACGCTTGCTGGATCAGGAAGAGGTACGGATTGAGTCTTTTTCTGTCAGCCAGATCGCAGGGCGCGATGGCAAGTCCTTGATGTTGTTTACCCTAAGTGGCCGCTCTACGGTGCGGGCAAATATAGAACGCCGCTTGGAGTGGGCGGTTAGCATGGAGGCACCCTAATGATGGATAGGCAGCAGGGGGGCAGTACGTTGGCTGCGGTGATGTTGTTGCTGGTAATGGGGCTGATGCTGCTCACCGCCCAGCAGCGGCAATTGGACAGTGCGCTACTGCTGGCCGTCGATCAGCAGCGCTATCTGCGGGCCTACAACCAGGCGGCTTCGGCCCTAAGCTGGGGGCTGACGCAACCGTGGCCACGGGAGTCTCTGCAGGCGAGCCACTGGTCCTGTCAGCAGATTAGCAGCGAGACTTTGCAAGCCTGCGCCCGGCTATCGGCCCGTACCGGTCTGGTGATGGTGCGTGGTGCTGGAGATGTTGCGGGAGCGGAGCCCTTGTGGCTATACCAACTGGCTACACAGCAAGGCGGGGCTGGTGGCCACCTGCTGAAAGCGCAAAAAGGCGGCTGGCTGGATTTTTGTCCGGAAAAGCGGGAAAGCAACTGTGCTGAATAAACCAACTGGCCGGCGAACTCAACGGGGTTTCAGCCTGCCCGAAGTGTTGATCGCGGCATTGTTGTTCGCCGTCTCGCTGCTAGGGCTGTTACAATATCAGCAGGTGCTGTTGCAGGCATTTCAACGGCAGTGGCAATATCGACAGGCCTGGTTGCTGGCGCACCAACAGCTGGAAATATTCAGTGCCGGTGCCGAAATAAGCCATGCCATATCGCTACCGCCTAATTGGCACTACCAAGTCGAAACCCGCCAAGCGCAAGGCTCATGCCTGCGGCGTACGGTGAAGATACAAACGCCGCTGCACCAACAGATTGAACTCAGTCGCTGGTATTGCGGGCAGTAGCACGGGGTGTTGTGCCACCTCAGACTCTTTTGGTCGAGATGTTCTCGATCGGTTCCCTCTCTCTTTGGTAGAGGGTTGGGGTGAGGGGGAATTCTGTCACTAAAATTACGACCAGTAGCACGAGTGTTGTTAGACTTGCCCCGGACTCTTTTTGCCGAGGTGTTCTCGATCGGTTCCCTCTCCCTGTGGGAGAGGGTTAGGGTGAGAGGCCGTTGAGTCAGTAGTCGGTAATGCCCTTTTTCGCTTCCAAGGAGCCTCATGTTTACGGTTTATCATTCCAATCAACTGGACTTGCTGAAAACGCTGACCAGCGCGCTGATAGCCAGAGAACCTTTGGCCGACCCGTTTCAACAGGAAGTGGTGCTGGTGCAAAGCCCCGGCATGGCGCAATGGTTGCAGATGCAGCTGGCCGAGCAGTTTGGCATTGCCGCGAATATCGTTTTCCCGCTCCCGGCGACATTTATCTGGGACATGTTCACCAAGGTATTACCCGGCATACCCAAAGAGAGCGCCTTTAGCAAAGATGCCATGACCTGGAAGCTGATGTGGCTGCTGCCAGGCATGCTGACCCGGCCCGAGTTTGCTCCTTTACAGCATTACCTGACCGATGACGCCGACAAGCGCAAGATCCACCAGCTCGCCGGGCGTGTTGCCGATCTGTTTGACCAATATCTGGTTTATCGCCCGCAGTGGCTGGAGAGTTGGCAGCGTGGGGAAACGGTAGAAGGGCTGGCAGAGGCGCAAAGCTGGCAAGCCCCCCTGTGGCATCGGCTAGTGGAATATACCCACGAGCTGGGTCAGCCTGAATGGCACCGTGCCAACTTATATCGCCGGTTTATTAGTACCCTGGAGAATGCCACTCAATGCCCTGCGGGATTGCCGCCACGGGTGTTTATCTGTGGGATTTCTGCCTTGCCACCAATCTACCTGGAAGCGCTGCAGGCTTTGGGTAAACATATTGATATCCATCTGATGTTTACCAACCCCTGCCGCTATTACTGGGGCGACATTCAGGACTACGCCTTTCTGGCCCGTTTGCAGAGCCGCAAACGCCGCCACTATCATCAGGCACGTGAGCAAGGCCTGTTCCGTCAGCCGGAACAGGCTGCCCAACTATTTGATGCCGAGGGAGAACAACAGTTGAGTAATCCGCTGTTGGCTTCGTGGGGCAAATTGGGGCGCGATCATCTGTATTTACTGTCGCAGATGGAGGCGGTGCAGGAAGTCGATGCCTTTGTCGAGATCCCGGCAGATAGTTTGCTGCATGCCATTCAGCACGACATGCTGGAACTGGAAGATCACGCACTGATCGGCACCACGCCGGAAACTCTGGAGCGCAGTGACAATAAACGCCAGCTCGATCCGCAGGATCGCTCCATCAGTCTGCATGCCTGCCACAGCCCGCAGCGCGAAGTCGAGGTGCTGCACGATCGGTTGCTGACCATGCTGGCAGAAGATCCCCAACTTACCGCGCGCGACATCATCGTGATGGTGGCGGATATCGACAGCTACACCCCGTATATTCAGGCGGTGTTTGGCAATGCCCCCGCCGGGCGCTATCTGCCGTTTGCCATTTCCGACCGCAAGGCCAGGCAGGCGCATCCTGCGCTACAAGCCTTTATTTCCCTGCTGGATCTGCCGCAAAGCCGTTTTACCTCAGAGCAGGTACTGGCGCTGTTGGACGTGCCCGCGCTAGCGGCACGTTTCTCGATTCAGGAAGAAGGCTTAAGCCTGTTACGCCACTGGACTGGCGAATCCGGGGTACGTTGGGGGCTGGATGATGACAATGTGCGTGAGCTGGATCTGCCTGCAACCGGGCAGCATACCTGGCGGTTTGGCCTGACGCGGATGCTGCTGGGCTACGCCATGGACAGCAACGCCGGAGATTGGCAGGGCGTATTACCTTACGATGAGTCGAGTGGATTAGTAGCCGAACTGGCCGGGCAACTGGCCGATCTGCTGGCACAACTCAGCCGTTGGCGGCAAATCCTCAGTGAAGAGCGGCCGTTAGCCGAATGGTTGCCGCTGTGCCGCCAACTGCTCAATAGCTTCTTTGAGACGGACAGTGAAACGGAAGAGGCGTTGGCGCTGATCGAAGAGCAGTGGCAGAAAGTGGCCAGCTTTGGCCTGGCGGCGCGTTATCCCGATGCCGTGCCGTTGACGTTGCTGCGCGATGAACTGGCCGCACGGCTCGATCAGCAGCGTATCAGCCAGCGTTTCCTGGCTGGCCAGATCAACTTCTGTACCTTGATGCCCATGCGTTCCATTCCGTTCAAGGTGGTCTGCCTGCTGGGCATGAACGACGGTGTCTACCCCCGCACCTTGCCGCCGCTGGGGTTTGACCTGATGGCGCAGCAGATTAAGCGCGGCGATCGCAGCCGCCGTGATGATGACCGCTACCTGTTCCTGGAGGCGATCCTCTCTGCCCAGCAGCAGCTGTATATCAGCTTTATTGGCCGTTCCATTCAGGATAACAGCGAGCGCTATCCTTCCGTATTGGTCACTGAACTGTTGGAATATCTGCAGCAAAGCTATTGCCTGCCCGGCGATGAAGGGCTGGATGCGGACGGCAGCGCACGCAGGGTCGGTGAGCACTTGCTTAAACGCCATGCCCGCATGCCGTTTGCTGCGGAAAACTTCCTGCCGGGGAGCGAAGATCAAAGCTATGCGGCAGAATGGTTGGCCGCTGCCGATGGCCGTGGCGCTGCACATCCAGAATTTAATCAACCGCTGGCGGAGGAAGAGAAAACCCAGGTTTCTCTTGATGAACTGCTCCGTTTTTACCGCCATCCGATCCGTGCCTTCTTCCAGCTACGTCTTGGCGTTAACTTTATTCTGGAAGAGACCGATCTGCCGGAAGACGAGCCTTTTACGCTGGATAACCTCAGCCGCTATCAGTTCAACAGCCAATTGCTGAACACGCTGATCGAGGGGGAGGACGCAGGCAAGTTATACCAACGGGTGCGTGCATCGGGGGGATTACCTTACGGGTCTTTCGGTGAGATTTACTGGCAAAAGCAGCAGGAAGAAATGACGGAACTGGCCGAACGGGTGCGTGAACAGCGCCAGGAGAACGGCAGCCTGGAGCTGGATATCGACGTGGCGGGCATGCGTATTACCGGCTGGCTGCATCAGGTACAGCAGGATGGCTTGCTACGCTGGCGGCCGGCAACGCTTTCGGCCGTAGACGGCATCTTGCTTTGGCTGGAGCACCTGGTGTATTGCTGCGTTGGCGGTAGCGGGGAAAGCCGTATGTTTGGCAGCAAGAATTCCGCCTGGCGCTTCGCTGCGCTCGCAAGCGAGGATGCCCACGCGCAGTTGGCGGAGCTGGTAGCAGGCTACCGCCGTGGCCTGTCGCAGCCGCTGATGCTGCTCAATAAAAGCGGGTGGGCCTGGTTGAGCCAATGTTATCAGGCACAAACGCAGCAGATAGACTGGGATGAAGAAGTCCAGATCAAGGCGCGTGCCAAGCTGCTACAAGCCTGGCAGGGCGATCAGCGGATCCCGGGCGAGGGAGCAGATCCCTATACCCAGCGCGTTTTCCGCCAAATGGATAATGTTCGCCTTGAACAAATTCTCAAAGAAACAGAGCGTTACCTGCTACCCGTGGCCCGTAATAATCTTGGGTAATACCCCTCACGGTGGCACAGGTCGCAGTGAGGTGATAAAAATTTTACGCTTTTATACTCAACCATTGAGGTTAAGTCTGGTCTTACATAACGTATAGGCATATACGTTGTAGAGTGGCGCACGCTGCGCCCCCAACGATGTGGGCTATAGTGAGTTGAGTGTTTAAAACCGTAATGCGTTGAGTTAGAAATTGAATTTCATTGGGCATCGCTTTCGGTTGTGTCATTTTGCACCGTGCTGTCACCGTCAGGGAGTTGGCGAGACAGCCAGAGAACAGGGGTTTATTTTGGATATGCGCAGACTGTTGACCCGCATTACCGGGTTGATGTTATTGGTTATGTTTTGGGCGCCGTTAAGCTGGGCCGCGCAAGGCTGGCAACCGCTGGCGGAAAAGATCAACAAAAGCGATCACGATCCGCGTGAATACCAGGCTATCAAGCTGGATAACGGCATGACCGTACTGCTGGTGTCCGACGCGTTGGCACCAAAGTCACTGGCTGCTCTGGCGCTGCCGGTAGGCTCGCTGGAAGATCCCAACAGCCAACTTGGCCTGGCTCACTACCTGGAACATATGGTACTGATGGGCTCCAAGCGCTATCCAGAACCCGAGAACCTCTCCGAGTTTTTGAAAAAGCACGGTGGTAGCCACAATGCCAGCACTGCGTCTTACCGCACTGCGTACTATCTGGAAGTGGAAAATGATGCTTTAGAACCCGCTGTCGATCGGATGGCCGATGCCATTGCCGAACCTATTTTGGATCCCGGCAATGCGGACCGCGAACGCAACGCGGTGAATGCCGAGTTAACGATGGCGCGCTCTCGTGACGGTATGCGCATGGCGCAGGTTGGGGCAGAAACCCTCAATCCGGCTCACCCTAGCGCACGTTTTTCTGGCGGCAACCTCGAGACGTTGCAGGACAAGCCAGGCAGCAAGCTGCATGAAGAACTGGTTAGTTTTTATCAGCGTTACTATTCTGCCAACCTGATGAAGGGCGTGCTGTACAGCAACCAATCCTTGCCTGAACTGAGAGCGCTGGCGGTCAAAACCTTCGGCCGCATTCCTAATCACGATGCGAAAGTGCCACCGATCACCGTTCCGGCGGTCACCTCGGAGCAGCAGGGCATCATTATTCATTATGTACCGGCGCAGCCGCGCAAGCAGCTGAAGGTCGAATTCCGTATCGATAACAACAGCGCCGAGTTCCGCAGTAAAACCGATACCTATATCAGCTACCTGATTGGCAACCGCAGCACCAATACGCTTTCTGACTGGCTACAGAAGCAGGGGCTGGCAGATGCCATCAATGCGGGTGCCGACCCGATGATCGATCGCAACGGTGGCGTGTTCTCAATCAGCGTTTCCTTGACCGACAAGGGGCTGGCGGAGCGTGACAAAGTGGTGGCAGCGATCTTTAGCTATCTGAAAATGCTGCGTGGTGAAGGGATCAAGCAAAGTTATTTTGACGAGATCGCCCATGTGCTGAATCTGGATTTCCGCTATCCGTCGATTACCCGCGACATGAATTACATCGAATGGCTGGTGGACACCATGCTGCGCGTGCCGGTAGAGCATACGCTGGATGCGCCGTACCTGGCCGATCGCTACGATCCTGAAGCCATTGCTGAACGCCTGGGGCAAATGACGCCACAAAATGCGCGTATCTGGTTTATCAGCCCGAATGAGCCACACAACAAAACGGCTTACTTTGTCGAGGCACCTTATCAGGTCGAGAAAATCAGCGCGGAACGCTTCGCGAAATGGCAGCAGTTGGGTAAAAATATCGCACTTTCTCTGCCGGGGCTGAACCCTTATATTCCGGATGAGTTTACCCTGAACAAACCCTCACATGAGTTTACCAAACCGGAAATGGTGGTGAACCAGCCAGGGCTGCGGGTGCTGTATATGCCAAGCCGCTATTTTGCCGATGAACCCAAGGCCGATGTGACTGTCGCGTTGCGTAACGCCAAAACCATGGATTCCGCGCGTAATCAGGTGCTGTTCTCGTTGATGGATTATCTGGCGGGGATCTCGCTAGATGAGTTGAGTTATCAGGCTTCTGTGGGTGGGATTAGCTTCTCTACCTCGCCTAATAATGGCCTGATGTTTAGCGCCAATGGCTTTACCCAGCGTCTTCCACAGCTGTTGACCTCGCTGATTGAAGGCTACTCCAGCTTTACCCCAACGCAAGAGCAGTTGGAACAGGCGAAGTCCTGGTATCTGGAACAGTTGGATTCCGCCGAGAAGGGCAAAGCCTTTGAGCTGGCGATCCAGCCGGTACAGATGCTGTCCCGCGTGCCTTACTCCGAGCGTAGCGAACGCCGCGAAGTGCTGAAAACCATTACGTTGCAAGACGTGCTGGCTTACCGTGACAGCCTGATGGCCGGGGCCACGCCGGAGTTACTGGTAGTGGGCAATATGAGCAAGCAACAGGTGGACACGTTGGCTTCTTCACTGAAGCAGAGCCTGGGTTGTACTGGTCTGGAATGGTGGCACGGCGAAAACGTCGTGATTGCCAAAAACCAGTTTGCCAACCTGCAGCGCCCTGGCAGCAGCACCGATTCGGCGCTGGCGGCGGTGTATGTCCCAACGGGGTATGACGAAGTGACCAGCATGGCGTATAGCTCATTGCTGGGGCAGATCATCCAGCCGTGGTTCTACAGCCAATTGCGTACGCAAGAGCAGCTCGGCTATGCGGTGTTCTCCTTTGCGATGCCGGTTGGCCGCCAGTGGTGCATCGGTTTCCTGCTGCAAAGCAACAGTAAGCAGCCAGCCTATCTCTACCAGCGCTATCAAGATTTCTACCCGAAAACGGAAAAGCGCCTGCGTGAGTTGAGTGATGCCGATTTTGCCCAATACAAACAGGCCATGATCAATGAGCTGCAACAGCGTCCACAGACTTTGGGTGAAGAAGCGGGCCGCTTTAGCAGCGATTTCGATCGCGGTAATTTCGCCTTCGATACCCGTGAAAAGCTGATCGCTCAGGTACAGACTCTGACGCCTGCCAAGCTGGCGGATTATTTCCATCAGGCGGTGATTAAGCCACAGGGGCTGGCACTGTTGTCTCAGGTGAGTGGCAGTAGCCAGCAGAAAGCTGATTTTGCGGCGCCGGGTGAGGGTTGGGTGACCTATCCTAACGCCTCGTCCCTGCAAAAAACGCTGCCTCGTAAAGTGGCGACGCCATGACGAAAGGCGTTCCTCAGCGGCTTGATCCACTGACGTTGCCGCTGTTTGGTGAACGGCTGATCGAAGCCTCGGCAGGGACAGGGAAGACCTTCACTATCGGTGCTTTGTATCTGCGCCTGCTGCTTGGCTTAGGCCAGGCAGCAGCGTTTCCACGGCCGCTCACGGTAGAAGAGATCCTGGTAGTTACCTTTACCGAAGCGGCGACGGAGGAACTCCGGGGCCGCATTCGCAGCAATATCCATGCATTACGCATTGCCTGCGTACGCGGGCATAGCTCAGACCCGCTGTTTGCCGCGCTGATGGCGGAGATTGGCGATCTGCCAGAGGCCGCAGCGCAATTGCTGGCTGCCGAGCGCCAGATGGACGAAGCGGCGATCTACACTATCCACGGTTTTTGTCAGCGAATGCTCACTCACAACGCATTCGAGTCGGGCATTCTGTTTGAACAAACGCTGGTGCAGGACGAACTGCCGTTGCGCCGCCAGGCCTGCGCCGATTTTTGGCGGCGTCACTGTTATCCATTGCCACTGGGCGTTGCCCGGGCGGTCAGTCAGGAGTGGAGCGGCCCAGAGGCTTTGTTGAGCGATCTCTCGGGCTATCTGCATGGCGAAGCTCCCACTCTGCGTCAGCCACCGAAAGATGAAGAAACGGTGCTGATGCGCCATGAACAGATAGTTGCGCGGATCGATGCTCTCAAGGCGCAATGGCAGGCGGCGGCCGATCTGGAAGCGCTCATCAGTCAGTCTGGCGTCGACAAACGCAGCTACAGCAGCAAACATTTACCCAACTGGCTGAATAAGGTGGGGGAATGGGCGGGGCAGGAAACCGAAGATTACCAGTTACCCAAAGAGCTGGAGAAGTTCCGCCAATCGGTGCTGCTGGAGAAAACCAAAAAAGGTGAAGCTCCGCGGCATCCGCTGTTTGTGGCGATTGATGAGCTGTTTGCCGAACCCTTGACCCTGCGTGACCTGATCATGGCACGGGCGCTGAGCGAAATACGCCTTTCCATTCAACAGGAAAAACGCCAGCGTGCCGAACTGGGGTTTGACGATCTGCTCAGCAGGCTGGATGCGGCACTGCAAAGCGCAGGTGGTGAACAACTGGCGCTGGCGATCCGTCAGCGTTATCCGGTGGCGATGATCGATGAGTTTCAGGATACCGACCCACAGCAGTACCGGATCTTCCAGAAACTGTATGTTGGCCGGGAAGAGTGTGGCCTGCTGCTGATCGGAGATCCCAAACAAGCGATTTACGCCTTCCGTGGGGCAGACATTTTTACCTATATGAAGGCTCGTTCAGAGGTAAGTGCCCACTATACCTTAGAGACCAACTGGCGCTCATCACCGGCGATGGTTGGCAGCGTTAACCGCCTGTTTGCTCAGGTGGAAAAACCGTTCCTGTTTGGCCAAATCCCGTTTATCGAGGTGGCTGCCGCAGCGAAGAATCAGGAACTGGTCTTCGAGTGGCAGAATAAGCCGCAACCGGCTATGCAATTTTGGCTGCAACCTGGGGATGGGGCCGGAGTAAGTGATTACCAACAATTAATGGCGCGCTTGTGTGCAGCCCAGATCCGCGACTGGCTGAGTGCCGGGCAGGCCGGAGAAGCCTGGCTGGTCAAAGGGGAGCAACGCCGCCACGTTCAGGCTTCGGATATTACCATTCTGGTGCGTAGCCGCGCCGAAGCGGCGTTGGTGCGTGACGCACTCAGCGCGCTGGCCATTCCCTCGGTTTACCTTTCCAACCGTGACAGCGTGTTTGATACGCCGGAAGCCAAAGATTTACTGTGGCTGCTACAGGCGGTACTGGCTCCCGAACAGGAGCGAACCTTGCGTTGCGCTTTGGCCACCGGCCTATTGGGGTTGGATGCCTTGACGCTGGATGGACTAAACCATAACGAGTCCGCTTGGGATGATTTGGTCAACGAGTTTGATGAATATCGTAGCCACTGGTTACGTCGTGGCGTATTACCAATGCTGCGTGAGGTGATGGCCAAGCGGCATCTGGCAGAAAACCTGCTGGCCAGCCCTGGGGGGGAGCGCCGTTTGACCGATGTCATGCACCTGGGGGAGCTGTTGCAGGAAGCCACGGCGCAACTGGACGGTGAACACGCGCTGGTGCGCTGGTTGGCGCAGCAGATCGCTCAGCCGAATCGCCAGTCGGACAATCAGCAACTGCGGCTGGAAAGCGACCGTCATCTGGTGCAGGTGATCACCATCCACAAGTCGAAAGGGTTGGAGTTCGATCTGGTATGGCTGCCTTTTGTGGGGAATTTCCGCCAGCAGCAACAGGTGCTGTACCACGATCGCCAGACCTTTAAAGCCCTGCTGGATCTGAATGCCAACGAAGAAAGCGTGGCCTGGGCGGAAGAGGAACGGTTGGCAGAGGATTTGCGCCTGCTATACGTGGCGCTGACCCGTTCGGTGTATCACTGCAGCATCGGTATTGCGCCGTTGTTCCTCGGTACGCGCAAGAAGCAGGGCGATACGGATTTGCACCGCAGCGCGCTGGGATATCTGGTGCAGGCCGGGCAGGCGGGCGATGCGGCCTATCTGCAAAACTGCCTGCAACAGCTGGCAACTCAGGGCATCGCGCTGTCGCTGGTGGATGCACCGGGTGAACAAAGCTGGCAGCCACAAATGGCCGCCGCCGCAGAACTGACGGCCAGGCAGTTTCCACGCAGGATGCAGGATTTCTGGCGGGTTACCAGCTATACCGGCTTGCAACAGCATGGCTCAAGCCGGATGCAGGAGCTGTTGCCGCGCCTGGACGTTGATGCCGTTGGTGAGGGCGATACGGCTACACCACCCGCATTGACTCCCCATACTTTCCCGCGCGGCGCGGCACCTGGAACCTTCCTGCACAGCCTGTTTGAGGAGTTGGACTTTACCCAACCGCTAGATGAACAGTGGCTGTTGGCGCAGTTACAACAGCAAGGGCTGGAGGAGCATTGGTTGCCAGTATTATCCGGCTGGATGCAGGTGTTGCTGAATGCGCCACTTAATAGCAGCGGCGTCGCGCTATCCGCCTTACCGGCGGGAGCCAGGCAGGCAGAATTACAGTTCTATCTGCCGATCGGTGGCTTGCTGCAAGCGCAGCAGTTGGATGAACTGGTAAAACGCTACGATCCCCTTTCTGCTGGCTGCCCGGCGCTGGATTTCCAACAGGTTCAGGGCATGCTGAAAGGCTTTATTGATCTGGTGTTCTGCTGGCAGGGCAAATATTACCTGCTGGATTACAAATCCAACTGGCTTGGCGAAGACAGCAGCGCCTATACCCAAGAGGCGATGGCGCGGGCGATGGCGGAACACCGCTACGATCTGCAATACCAACTCTATACCTTGGCGCTGCACCGCTATCTGGGGCATCGTCTGGCGGATTACGATTACCAGCGCCATTTTGGCGGGGTAATTTATCTGTTTTTACGCGGGGTAGATGCCGAGCATGAGGGCAACGGTATTTTTGCCTGTCGTCCGGAGTTCGCTCTGGTTGAAGGAATGGATCGCCTGTTTAGCGGTGAAACGGTCGACGTTGAGGATGGGCAATGATTGAGATTTTGCATCAGGCGTTGGCTCTGGGCGCCTTGCGACCACTGGACGTGCAATTTGCCCAGGTGGTCGCCAACGATGATGAGCCGGATATTCTGCTGGCCGCCGCCTGCCTGAGCTCGGAGGCCGGTGCGGGCCACGTTTGTCTGTTGCTCGAACAATTATTGCCGGAAAATCTGTTTGGTGGCCGCCAGCCAGAGTTGGCCTTGGCTGCCTGGCAGGCCTGCGGGCAACCGGACGTGGCGAGTTGGCAACAGCGTCTGGCGGTCTCGCCAGCGATTAGCGATGGCAGTACGGCAACGCCGATGGTACTGCAACAGCAGCGGCTGTATCTGCAACGCATGTGGCAGAGCGAAGGTGACGTCGCCACTTTTATCAGCAGCGACAGCGTGCCACAGGAACTTGAAGAAGCGCAGCTGCGCACCATCCTCGATCGGTTATTTGGCGCAGCCACGGACGAACCTGATTGGCAAAAAATTGCCGCAGCGGTAGCGGCCACGCGCCGCATCGCGATTATTTCCGGCGGCCCCGGTACTGGTAAAACCACAACCGTCGCTAAGCTGTTGGCGGCGCTGGTGCAGTTGGCGGCCGGGGAGCGTTTGCGTATCCAGCTTGCTGCGCCTACCGGTAAAGCAGCGGCTCGACTAACCGAATCCTTGGGAAGCGCTAGCCGTCAGTTGGACTTAACCCCGGAGCAACGTGCCTTGTTTCCTACGGAAGCGGCGACGTTACACCGCTTGCTGGGGGCCCAGCCAAACAGCCAACGCATGCGCTATCACCGGGGGAACCCGCTGCATCTTGATGTGCTGATAGTGGACGAGGCTTCGATGGTGGACTTGCCCATGATGGCAAGGTTGATTGCCGCCTTACCCCCCAAGGCGCGAGTCATCTTCCTTGGCGATCGCGATCAACTGGCCTCGGTGGAGGCTGGAGCCGTGCTGGGGGATATCTGCCGGTTTGCCGAGCAGGGATATAGCGAAACCCGTGCGGCACAGTTGTCGCGCCTGACCGGTTGCCCCTTGCAAGGGCAGCCAGCGCAGGCCGAGGCAGCGGTGCGCGATAGCCTGTGCCTGCTGCGCAAGAGTTACCGGTTTGATGCCAAATCCGGCATTGGCCAGTTGGCTTTGGCGGTGAATGCTGGCGATAGCAAGCGCGCCCTGGCGGCGTTGAATGGCAGCTATGCCGACGTGGCGGGTTATCCGCTGGCAGAAACCGAAGATTATCAACGGCTGTTGGATAACTGCGTTGCTGGTTATCGCGACTATCTGCGGCTGGTAGCAGAAGGGGCGGGGGCCGTAACGATCCTGGATGCCTTTGGCCGTTTCCAGTTGCTCTGCGCACTGCGCGAAGGGCCATTTGGCGTTGCCGGGTTGAATGAGCGTATCGAAAGTGGGTTGCAGCGTGCCGGTTTGATTCGGCGTAATCCTGGCCCCGCCGGTCGCTGGTATTTAGGGCGGCCGGTGATGATTGGCCGTAATGATAGCGCGCTGGGGCTGTTTAACGGCGATATAGGCATTGCCTTGCCCGGTGAGGGCGGCGATCTGCGCGTGCATTTCCAATTACCGGACGGCAGCATCAAATCGGTACAGCCTAGCCGCTTACCGGCGCATGAAACCGCCTATGCGATGACGGTGCATAAATCACAGGGTTCGGAGTTCGACCACACGGCGCTGGTGCTGCCGAATCATTTTCTGCCGGTACTGACCCGCGAATTGGTTTATACCGCCATTACCCGCGCGCGCCAGCGGCTTTCGCTGTATGCGGTAGACAAGGTGTTGGTGAGCGCTATCCGCACCCCCACCCAACGCCGCAGCGGCTTGGCAGACCGTTTGCAGATTGGGAAATAATAACGGTGGGCGTTTGCCATACAGACGTAAAAAAACCTGACTGGTGAGGTCAGGTTTTTTTAGTGTTCCAGCACGGAGCGGTAACTCTGGCCAGAGCGAGGTGCTCCCTTACTAACGTGCTCAGTATATAAACAGCGGCGGATAAAGGCAAATCATAGAGAAGCATTTTTGGACAAGTTCCAAGCCTCGCCCGAGAAAATTTAATGTTGTATAGTCATTGAGTTAGTTATGGAGATGCATCGTTTCAGCCTTCTGTATGGCGGTATAACGTCTTGAAGTCCTGGCTGAATTGCGGGTGGTGCCGGGTTCAGTGCTCTGGCCGGAGCGAGGTGCTTCCTTACTAACAATGGAAGGAGCCGTTGTGACAGGCAAATGGAAGGGTAAACAGCGGCGATCTCGCTCCATATGATGGAGAGACGGATGAAAACTTTGATCGATAAAGTTCTCATCGTTCTGAAAGCGCTCGTCGCGCTGCTAGAACTGATCCGCCTGTTGATCGACTGATAGCGGAAACGTAGCTAAGGCCAGGGTTAACCACACCCTGGCCTTTAACATTTACTCAGCTTGTCCCACTACGTTCAAAGATCGGCCAACAGGATCTTCGAGCGGCGCTGGTAGTTATATAAAGCCTGCTTCTGCATCGGCAACACGTCGACTTCCGCCGGAGTGAAGCCGCGCTCCTGGAACCAGTGGATGCTGCGTGTGGTCAGCACAAACAGCTTCTGTAGCCCCATCTGGCGCGCCTGGCTTTCTACCCGCTGCAGCAGCATCTCGCCCCGCGACGAGCTGCGGTAATCCGGATGCACCGCCACGCAGGCCATCTCACCAATCTTTTCTTCCGGGAACGGATAGAGCGCCGCGCAGGCGATGGTCAGGTTATCGCGTTCGATAATCGTGAACTTGTCGATCTCCATCTCCAACTGTTCGCGCGAACGGCGGACTAAAATCCCCTGTTGCTCCAATGGGCGGATCAGCTCAAGTATCCCACCGATATCATTGATGGTCGCCCGGCGTACCTGCTCGGCGCTCTCCATAACGATTTGGGTACCGATACCGTCGCGTGAAAACAGCTCCTGTACCAGTGCACCATCCTCCTGATAGCTGATCAGGTGGCTGCGGCGTACCCCGCTGCGGCAGGCCTTTACCGCGCCGCGCAGGAAGCGTACGGTGCCGGAATGGTAGTCACCAGCCTCTTCCAACTGCTCGATACGTTTTTGTGCATCGTTGGGGAACAGTTCGGAAAGAATATTGCCTTCTGCATCTGTCACCCCTTGTGATGAACAGAAGCCGATCATTTTCTCGGCCTTCAGCTTGATTGCCAACTGGGTGGCGACTTCTTCCGAGGTCAGGTTAAAGCTTTCGCCAGTCACCGATACCGCCACCGGGCCAATCAGCACGATGGCCTTACTATCGAGTTGGCGATGAATGGCTTCTTCATCAATACGGCGGATACGGCCGCTGTGGCAATAATCGACGCCGTCATCCACGCCCAGCGGTTGGGCGATAATAAAGTTGCCGCTCACTACGTTGATGTGCGCCCCTTGCAATGGGGTGTTATTCAGGCTCATGGAAAGCCGTGCGGTAATATCCAGCTGTAACAAGCCGGCGGCCTGCTTGACCAGCTCTAGGGTATGGGCGTCTGTTACCCGGGTATGCTTATGGTAAATCGGCTCGTAGTTATGCTGCGCCAGATTGGCGTCAATCTGCGGCCGCGCACCGTAGACCACCACCAGACGAATGCCCAGGCTATGTAACAGCCCGATATCATTGACGATACTGGAAAAGTTTTCATGTTCAATAGCTTCGCCACCCAGCATGACGACAAAGGTCTTGCCACGGTGAGTATTGATATAGGGAACTGAGTGACGGAATCCTTGCACCAGCTCTGTACTACGTTCCTTCACGGCAAGACCTCATTTGCATATTTATACGGTATTTTTGTATTTTTATTCTTTTATTGCGCCAAAGGCAAGCAGGAAATGACAGTGATTTTTCTGACAAATGCGCTAACTGATTAATAAATTGAAAGATCATAAAAAGATTTTCTGATGACAGCGGTGAATGGATTGGGTAAAGTTTTTGCCATTGTTTTTTTTTGCTGTTTTTTTAATCGTTATTTTTACCGGAGCCGCATGCCTAACTCTAATCACAATCCGGGTCGCCGTCGTTTGTTGCAGGGGGTTGCTGCAACCTGGTTGCTGAGTGTGAGTCGCGTTGGTTTCGCCGCTGCTTCTCATGTGATTGCCGTTCGTGTCTGGCCTTCCTCGACCTATACCCGAGTCACGCTGGAATCCAATGTCCCGCTAAAATACAAACAGTTTGCCCTGACCAATCCAGAACGCATCGTGGTGGATGTGGAAGGGGTACAGCTGAATAGCGTGCTTAAAGGCATCGCCGGACAGGTGCGCAAAGAAGATCCCTATCTGAAACAGGCGCGGGTCGGCCAGTTTGACAAGAATACCGTCAGGCTGGTGCTGGAACTCAAGCAAAGCGTCAGCCCAAATATGTTTACCCTGACTCCCGTCTCGGAATATCGTAACCGCCTGGTAATGGATCTTTATCCTACCAAGGGGGGCAGCGGTGAAGAGTATGATCCGCTGTTGGCGTTACTGGAAGATTACAACAAGGGCGATCTGGAGCGGACGTTACCGGCAGAAGCACCACAGGCCGGTAAGGCAGGGCGCGATCGGCCGATTGTGATCATGCTCGATCCTGGGCACGGCGGGGAAGATCCGGGAGCCATTGGCAAAAATAAAACCCGTGAAAAAGATATCGTGCTGCAGATTGCCCGTCGTCTCAGTGCGCTGATCAAACGCGAACCCAACATGAAAGTGTTTATGACGCGTAATGAAGACGTGTTTATCCCATTAAAGGTACGTGTAGCCAAAGCGCGTAAGCAGCGGGCCGATCTGTTTGTCTCGATCCACGCCGATGCCTTCAGCAACCGTGCGGCACGCGGTTCCTCGGTGTTTGCGCTTTCTACCAAAGGGGCAACCAGTAACGCCGCCAAGTTTCTGGCGCAAACCCAGAACGCCGCCGACGATATCGGCGGAGTCAGCAAGAGTGGCGATCGCTACCTGGATCATACCATGTTCGATCTCTTGCAGACCGCCACCGTCAATGACAGCCTGAAATTCGGTAAGGAAGTGCTGAATCGGATGGGTAAAATTAACCGTCTGCATAAGAATCGTGTCGATCAGGCTGGCTTTGCCGTATTGAAGGCCCCGGATATTCCGTCGATCCTGGTGGAAACGGCGTTTATCAGCAATCTGGAAGAAGAGCGCAAGCTGCGCACCAGCCATTTTCAGCAGCAGGTGGCGCAATCTATTCTGGCCGGGATCAAAGCCTATTTCGCCAACGGTGGCGCATTGGCACGGCGTTAAACCAGGCGTAGCCCAAGGAGGGGCGGCGTAGTTAATTGGGAAGGTAGGGGGAAATTCAGATACAAAAAAACACCCGTTAAGGTGCTTGTCTGATGTTATCAAGATTGGTTGCGGGGGCCAGATTTGAACTGACGACCTTCGGGTTATGAGCCCGACGAGCTACCGGGCTGCTCCACCCCGCGTCCGTCTTGATACTGATATTATCGAACCAACCCTTCATGTGATACCGCTATTGCCGTATCGGTTGGTTGCGGGGGCCGGATTTGAACCGACGACCTTCGGGTTATGAGCCCGACGAGCTACCAGGCTGCTCCACCCCGCGTCCGTATAATACCTTTTCTTTCATCGAATCCAACACATTTTTGATACCGTTATCACAGTATCGGTTGGTTGCGGGGGCCGGATTTGAACCGACGACCTTCGGGTTATGAGCCCGACGAGCTACCAGGCTGCTCCACCCCGCGTCCGATGGAAGCGCACTATACTCTCCAGGCATTTTGTTGCAAACCCTTTTTGCATATAATTCACCGAAAGCCATTTTTATGCTGCATTAGTCCCCAATTTGCGTTTTTTTTCATCATAATCATCTGGCTGGGAATTTTTAGCGGTAGCGATTCCTTTATCTATGGCCGTTTGTTATCGTTCAGCCAGTTTACCCGTATCCATTGGGTATGGAACATATCAGTCTGAGAGAGTGTGCAATGAAAGGACGTTGGGGCAAATACCTGCTCGGTGGGTTAGTGATTGCGGTACTGGCCGGTTGTTCGTCAAAACCGACCGACCGGGGGCAGCAGTATAAAGATGGTCATCTGGATCAGTCGCTGGAGTTGGTGAATCGCCCCAATGCCAGAGGCGCCCCGATCAACGGCCAGGATTACGCCAACCAGCTGATGGAGATTAAATACGCTTCGCCGTCGCTGTTTAACCGCAATAACGCCACCTATCAGGCGGTGCAAAACTGGATGGCGGCGGGGGCGGATACGCGCCAACTGAACCAGTTCGGCCTCAGCGCCTATCAGATGGAAGGCGTAGATAGCTATGGCAACGTCCAGTTCACCGGCTATTACACCCCGGTGCTGCAGGCGCGTTATACCCAACAGGGCGAATTCCGCTACCCGCTGTACAGCATGCCAGCCAAAGGCAAGCGCCGCCTGCCGGATCGTGCCGGTATCTACTCAGGGGCGCTGGACAGCCGTTACATCATCGCTTACACCAACTCCCTGATGGATAACTTCATGATGGAAGTGCAGGGCAGCGGCTATGTCGATTTCGGCAATGGCCAGCCACTGGTGTTCTTTGGTTATAGCGGCAAGAACGGCCATGCTTACCGCAGTATCGGCAAGGTGCTGATCGATCGCGGCGAAGTGGCCAAGGCCGACATGTCCATGCAAGCCATTCGCCAGTGGGCGGATACCCACAGCGAAGCCGAGGTGCGCGAACTGCTGGAGCAAAACCCGTCGTTCGTGTTCTTCCACCCGGTGCCTTTTGCTCCGGTGAAAGGGGCCAGCGCGGTGCCGCTGATTGCCAAAGCCTCCGTGGCCTCCGATCGCTCCCTGATCCCGGCCGGTACCACGTTGCTGGCAGAAGTCCCGCTACTGGACAACAAGGGCAAGTTCACGGGAAAATATGAAATGCGCCTGATGGTCGCTCTCGACGTGGGTGGCGCCATCAAGGGCCAGCACTTTGACATGTACCAGGGGATTGGCCCAGAAGCCGGTCACTCGGCAGGGTTCTATAATCACTATGGCCGGGTCTGGGTATTGAAAGGCGGTAATCCTGGGGCACAGCTGTTTAGCGCCAATCAACCGTTGACCGCCTCGAGTGGTTCCCAGTTGGTTACCCGCTAAGAACGATGGCATATAGCTTGACCCGCAGGGCCGGATCTTCCGGCCCTGCCTATTTGCAACCAAGGTAAGTAAAGCAAAATGAGTACAGCCTATTCAGAGGCCTATCTACAGCGTTTTGGCGGCACGGCACGCCTGTACGGCCAGCCGGCATTGGCCCTGTTTGCCCAGGCGCACGTTTGTGTGATCGGCATTGGCGGGGTCGGTTCATGGGCGGCTGAAGCGCTGGCACGCACCGGCATTGGTGCGATCACCCTGATCGACATGGATGACGTCTGCGTCACCAACACCAATCGGCAGATCCATGCTTTGCGCCAGCATGTTGGCCAATCGAAAACCGAAGTGATGGCGGAACGGATCCTGGCGATCAACCCGGAATGCCGGGTGACCTGCGTAGATGATTTTATTACCCCGGACAACGTCGCCGAGCTGTTGAACCATAATTTCAGCTATGTGATTGATGCGATCGACAGCGTGCGGCCCAAAGCGGCGTTGTTGGCCTATTGCCGACGCTACAAGATCCCGGTGGTGACTACCGGCGGTGCCGGTGGGCAGATCGATCCTACGCAGATCGCCGTGGCCGATCTGGCCAAAACCATCCAGGATCCGCTGGCCGCCAAGCTGCGTGAAAGGTTGAAGAACGACTTTAACGTGGTGAAAAACAGCAAAGGCAAGCTGGGGATCGACTGCGTCTTCTCCACCGAGCCGCTGGTATATCCGCAGCCGGATGGTTCAGTATGCGCCTCACGCAGTACTGCAGAAGGGCCGAAAAGAATGGATTGCAGCGCGGGTTTTGGCGCGGCGACCATGGTCACCGCGACCTTTGGCTTTATTGCCGTCTCCCACGCGTTGAAGAAGATGGTGGCAAAGGCGGCACGTCAGGCATAGCTGGCAGCGATGGCGTGTACCCTGGCCGCCAAGGCTGCCAGGCCGCTGGCTCGGGTGGCGCTGAGCTGGGCACGCAGCGCCAAGCTATCAAACAGGGCCAAAGGATCGATAGCTAAGACCTGCTGAGGCGTTTTGCCTTCGACTGCGGTCAGCAGGATCGCCAGCAGGCCGCGCACAATGCGTCCTTCGCTGTCGCCATAAAAATGCAGTGTTCCATCTGCCAACCGCTGGTGCCCCAACCAGACCCGGTTTTCGCAACCGCTCAGTTCCATCTCCGTTTGCCGTAGATCGGCCGCCAGCGATGGCAAGCGTTTCGCCAGCATGATCAGTTGGCGGTAACGGTCTTCCCACTGTTTTAGCGCGCTGAAGGTTGTTATCAGCGTCTCGGCGGTGATTTCACGGCCAAAAGGGTGAGGGGCAAGCATCGGTTCTCCGTTGTGCATCTTATTCCGCCAGTAGTTCGATGGCGTTAGTTAATGCCAGCACCAGAGCATCGACGTCTTGCGGCGTATTATAAGGCGCAAATGACGCACGTAACGTTCCGCTGACCCCTAATGCGGCGATCAAAGGTTGGGCGCAGTGTTGGCCCGCGCGTACCGCGATGTTCTGTTCGGCTAACAGGGTGACGATATCGCTGTGGTGGATCCCGGCGATATCAAAGGCCAGCAGGCTGGAGCCGGAACTGCGGAAGCTGCGAAATCCGGGTAACTGCTGCAAACGCTGTTCGGCATTTTGCGCCAGGGCGCGGCTGTATTGCTCGGCGGCGGCCATATCCTGCGTTTCCAGCCAGCTCAACGCGGCACCCAACCCCAGCACTCCGGCAATATTTGGCGTACCGGCTTCAAAACAGTGCGGTGGTTTTTGTGGCGTAAAGCCGCTGAAAGAAGCCTGCGTCAGCATTTTCCCCCCGCCTTGCCATGGCCCCATTTGAGCCAGCAGCGCGGTTTTGCCATACAACGCACCAATGCCCGTTGGGCCATAGAGTTTATGCGCTGAGAAGGCGTAGAAATCGATATCGAGCCGCTGAATATCGGCAGGGCAATGCACAATGCCCTGTGCGCCGTCGATCATCACTACCGCGTTCACCGCATGGGCCAGCTCAATAGCCAGCGCGATATCCGGGCAGCCTCCCGTGACGTTGGACATTTGCCCCAAGGCCAGAATGCGGGTTTTCTCGCACAACAGCGTAGGGAGCAGCGTCAAATCTGGCAGGCGATCGGGGCCAAGCGGCAGCTTCACCACTTCGGCACCGGTCTGTTCTGCCACCATCAACCACGGGATCAGGTTGGCATGATGCTCCGCCTCGCTAACCAGGATCTGATCTCCCGGCTGCAGGCGTGGGCGAGCATAGCTCTGCGCGACTAAATTGATGGCTTCCGTGGTGCCGCGGGTCCAAACGATGTCGTCCGCACAAGGGGCATTAATCAAGGTGGCAACCTGCTGGCGTGCCTGCTCAAAGCGCTGGGTCAAATCCTGTGCCGCACGATGTTGGCTGCGGTGTACGGTGGCGGCATCTGCGCTGTAAAACTGCTGCGTGGCGTCGATCACCGCCTGCGGTTTTAGCGCGGTAGCGGCACTGTCCAGATAAATTCCTGCCTGTTGAAGGGCCGGGAACTGGCTGCGGAACAAGGTAGGCTCAAAAGGCTTCATCGGCTGATTATCAGTGGCTTTGTCAGCCATTGATCCTGTCCTATTTTGCCGTCAGAGACAAGTTATCCCGAACAATTGTCGCCGTTTCCTGGAAATCTGACGAAAGTTTGTTATGCTGAATATTGGCGTTCGAATGAGTCCCTTAAATAACAGAAATGATTTTTACAGCATTTTTATCTACAAGGAGTCACAAATGAACAAGACAGCCGCAGTTATCTCTGCCCTGATGCTCACGTTTACCCTGGCAGCCTGCTCAAGTAACTACGTCATGCATACCAGCGATGGACGCACCATTGTCGCCGATGGAAAACCCAAGGTGGATGACGATACCGGGATGATCAGCTACAAAGATGCCAACGGCGTTGAGCAGCAGATTAACCGCGCCGACGTGAAGGAAATGGTTGAAGGTAATCAGTAACTTCCAGGCAAAAAAAAGCACCGCGAAGTTGGCGGTGCTGCATAAAATCACTATGGACAGACAGGGTAAATGTACAGGAAGTGAAAAACAGTAGCCTAGCTACCATGTCCGAATTGGCGGACAAATTGCAAACACAACATCACAACCACAAGCCAAAAGTTCATCGGCGTCTTCGACACCCAATCCCTTTTCGTTCCGGCCCAGGAAGTGTCGCCACTATAGGTATTTACTGGCGCATGCTCAACGGACAATTTATAATGGCTCGGATTAAAAAAACTAATGGCAATAGTCCACGCGGATGGGCTAGTGGCGTTATGTATCATGCAGCCTGATCTCGTTTGCGAAACCCGGCGGTCATTTGTTACATAAATGTAACTAAAGCCGATGAATTGCAAATTGGCCGCTCTGGCGTGTCCCTGCGCTCGCGGCATTTTTCGGCACAGCTAGGTAGCGGTAAGGACGCGTTCAGCCGACAACGCCGCAGTTTGCCATACAAAAGGGTCAATGAATGTCTAAACGTCTCCCTCCTCTTAATGCTCTGCGGGTTTTTGACGCGGCAGCCCGCCATTTGAGCTTTACCAAGGCGGCAGAGGAGCTGTTTGTTACCCAGGCCGCAGTCAGCCATCAGATCAAGTCTCTGGAGGATTTCCTGGGGCTGAAACTGTTTCGACGACGCAACCGTTCTCTGTTGCTGACGGAAGAGGGGCAGAGTTATTACCTGGATATCAAAGAGATTTTCTCTTCGATCAATGAGGCAACACGCAAGCTTCAGGCACGCAGTGCCAAGGGGGCTCTGACCGTCAGCCTGCCACCCAGTTTTGCCATTCAGTGGCTGGTGCCACGTCTTTCCAGCTTTAACTCAGCTTATCCGGGGATCGATGTGCGCATCCAGGCCATTGACCGCGAAGAAGAAAAGCTGGCGGATGACGTTGACGTGGCGATCTTTTATGGCCGTGGCAACTGGCCGGGAGTGCGCGCCGAGCGTCTGTACGCGGAGTATCTGCTGCCGGTTTGTTCTCCCAGCCTGTTAATGGGCGATCATGCACTGAAAGTGCCGGGCGATCTGGCTTATCATACGCTTCTGCATGATACTTCACGCCGCGACTGGCTGGCATACACCCGCCAACTGGGGTTACAGCATATCAACGTGCAGCAAGGGCCAATCTTTAGCCATAGCGCCATGGTGGTCCAGGCGGCCGTTCATGGCCAGGGGGTTGCGCTGGTGAATAACGTGATGGCGCAAACCGAGATCGAAGCCGGTCGGCTGGTCTGCCCGTTTAACGATGTGTTGGTAAGTAAAAACGCTTTTTATCTGGTATGTCATGACAGCCAGGCAGAACTGGGTAAAATAGCCGCCTTTCGCCAATGGATCTTGGCGCGTGCGGCCAGCGAACAGGAGAAGTTCCGCTTTCGCTATGAACAATAAAGCCGGCTGCGGTGACGTTGTGGCTGGTTAATCTCGATTAAGGTGAATAATGATGAGTAGCCGTTCTATGCTGATTTTTGCTGCTATCAGTGGTTTTGTCTATGTTGCTCTGGGCGCGTTTGGTGCGCACGTATTGAGTAGTGCGCTTGGGGTCAATGAAATGGCCTGGATCCGCACCGGGCTTGATTATCAGGGTTTCCATACTCTGGCGATCCTGGGGCTGGCCGTTGCCATGCAGCGTCGGGTCAGCCTGTGGTTTTACTGGAGCGGAGCGCTGTTGGCGCTCGGCACCGTGTTGTTCAGCGGCAGCCTGTACTGTCTGGCGCTGTCTCACCAAAAGGTTTGGGTTTATGTCACGCCAGTGGGCGGGACCTGCTTCCTGATCGGTTGGGCATTGATGTTGATTGGCGCTTTGCGTCTGAGGAAAAAGGCCGAGCGCCATGAATAAGATCGCGTTGTACTGCCGCCAAGGCTTTGAGAAAGAGTGCGCGGCGGAAATTACCGACAAGGCCGCCCAGTTGGAAGTGTTTGGCTTTGCCAGGGTTAAAGACAACAGCGGCTATGTGCTGTTTGAATGCTATCAGCCGGACGATGCCGATCGCCTGGCGAAAGAAATCCCGTTCCGTGAGCTGATCTTTGCCCGCCAGATGCTGGTGGTGGGAGAACTGCTGCGTGATTTGCCGCCGGAAGATCGGGTTTCACCGATTGTCGGCATGCTGATGGGCGTGGTCGATCGGGGCGGCGAATTACGGGTAGAAGTACCGGATACCAACGAAAGCAAAGAGCTGCTGAAGTTCTGCCGCAAGCTGACTGTGCCGCTGCGCGGCGCATTGCGTGAGCAGAAAGTGCTGATGGCGCGTGAGAATCCCTCTCGCCCGGTGGTACACGTGTTCTTTATCGCGCCGGGCTGTTGCTACGTGGGATATTCCTATAGCAACAACAACTCCCCGTTCTATATGGGGATCCCACGCCTGAAGTTCCCGTCCGATGCGCCAAGCCGCTCTACGCTGAAGCTGGAAGAGGCTTTCCACGTTTTCATCCCGGCAGACGAATGGGACGAGCGTTTAGGCAGTGGGATGTTTGCGGTCGATCTGGGGGCTTGCCCTGGCGGCTGGACCTATCAGTTGGTCAAACGCAGCATGATGGTTCATTCGGTGGACAACGGCCCGATGGCCCCGAGCCTGATGGATACCGGGCAGGTGACCCACCATCGTGTCGACGGCTTCCGCTTTGAGCCGACCACCAGCAAAAACTACTGGGTAGTGTGCGATATGGTGGAGAAGCCGGCAAAAGTGACCAGCCTGATGATCCAATGGTTGCTCAAAGGCTGGTGCCGTGAGGCGATCTTTAACCTGAAGCTGCCGATGAAGAAGCGCTACGAAGAGGTGGCGCAGAACCTGCAAAGCATCCACGAAGCCTTGGCCAACGAGGGGATTAGCGCAGAGATCCACGCCAAGCAGCTGTACCACGATCGTGAAGAGATCACCGTACACGTGCGCCGCATGTGGTCGGCCATTCCCGGCCGCCGCGACGAGCGCGAGTAAGGCGTAAGGGCGTTGCTGCTGGCAGCGCCCTTAATTTATTGGCAAACGTAACTGTTGCAGATTGCCGTCCAGCGTCAGATCGGTACGCAAAGTGGCGACCTGCTTGCTGATATAGGCCAGCTCGCGGTGCTCTAACAGCTTGCTGTGCCACTTCTCCGGCACCTGCTCCAGGTGTTGATACAGACCATCCAGACTCCCCATCTGTTGCAGTAGCAATACCGCCGTTTTGGGCCCGATACCGGCAACGCCTGGGATCTTGCTGCTACCAATGCCTGCCAGCCCCCAATAATCCGTGAGCTGTTGCGGTAACACACCAAACTCTTGCTGCACAAACGGCATATCCAACCAGCGTTTCTGGAAGTAGTCACGGATTTGTACGCTGGGAGCCAGCAACTGGCAGTAGCCTTTGTCGGTAGAGACAATCGTCACCTGGTGGCCACCAGCGGCAATTTTCGCTGTCAGCGTCGCAGCCAGATCGTCCGCCTCATTGCCTGCGGAGTGCCAACTGGCGACCCCTAGCTCGGCAAACGCTTCGCGCAGCTGCGGCATTTCCTGATGCAGGTTTTCCGGCATCGGCGAACGCCCGGCTTTGTAATCGGGCAGAATTTGATGGCGCCAGCTCTCGCTACGGTCGTCTTCGTCGAACACCGCCACGGCGTGGGTGGGCTGGCTGTGTTGAATCAACTGCTGTAGCGCATGCTTGCAAGCGTTGACACAAGGGGACCCTTGAACCGCATGAATGCGGCGAATTAGGTTCAGAGCATCGACAATCAGTAAATGTATAGGCATAGGCAAGGCAATAACGTCAGAAAATAAGGGCGGCTATGACGCCGCCCAGAGGTGAGGATCAGGCTACAATCTCGTAGCAAGGCACGTAGGCGGTTCCCGGCAGTTTCATACGGTGCTGGGCGACAAAGCCCTGCAACAGGTTATCCATCTGCTTCATCATCAACGGATCGCCATGCAGCTTGTAAGGGCCGAACTGTTCGATGGCATGGATGCCGTTCTCCTTCACGTTACCCGCTACGATCCCTGAGAATGCACGTCGCAGGGCTGCAGCCAACTGTTCCGCCGGTTGATTCGGGTACAGGTTGAGGTTGGCCATGTTTTCATGGCTTGGCTCGAAGGGGAGCTGCAGGTCCGGTGCAATACGCATCGACCAGTTAAAGCTGTAGGCATCACCGGTATTGCGGCGGTTTTCTTTCACTAGCGGCATGGCCTTTTTCATCTGACGGGCCACTTCGGCCGGATCGTCGATGATGATGGTGTAGTGGCGGCGGGCCTTCTCGCCCAGCGTATTCATGATGAATTCGTCCAGCACGCGGAAATAATCGGCGCTTTCTTTTGGCCCGGTGAGGATCAGCGGCAGTACCTGCTCGCTGTTTTCCGGGTTCATCAGAATGCCCAACAGATACAGCAGTTCTTCCGCTGTACCGACCCCGCCAGGGAAAATAATGATACCGTGCGCGATCCGCACAAAGGCTTCCAGACGTTTTTCGATATCTGGCATGATCACCAGCTCGTTAACCAGTGGATTCGGCGGCTCGGCGGCAATAATGGAGGGCTCGGTCATGCCGATAAAGCGGCTGTTGTGGTAGCGCTGCTGCGCATGGCCGACGGCGGCCCCTTTCATTGGCGCTTCCATCGCCCCTGGCCCACAGCCGGTACAGATATTCAGCTCGCGCAGGCCCAGCTGGCTACCGACCTTACGGGCATAAAGATATTCGTTTTCATTGATCGAGTGGCCACCCCAGCACACCACCATATTCGGGTCTTCGTCGAGGTGAAGCGTGCGGGCATTACGCAGGATGGAGAACACCAGATTGGTGATATGAATGGAGTCTTCCGAATTCAGGTGTTGGAAACGCCCGGCGCTGTCAATTTGGCCGTGGACAAACAGGATATCGCGCAGCACCGCAAACAGGTTGGCCTGCAGTGAACGAATAATGCGGCCATCAACAAAAGCCTCTTCTGGCGGGTTCACCAGCTCCAGTTTTACGCCGCGTTCACGGCGCAGTACGTTGATATCAAAGTTTTCATAACGCGATAGCAACTGTTTACTGTTGTCGGTCTGGCTGCCGGAGTTTAACACCGCCAGGGAGCAGTTGCGGAACAAACGGTACAGGTCGCTGCTGGCGGTACGCTTCAGCATGTCTACTTCCAGCTGCGACAACAAATCCATAGCGCCAAGTGGGCTGATATGTGTAATCAAGGTAACTCCTTTGCGCCCATAAATAGGGCGATAATAATCCTTACCTGTCTCTGTGCACTGCGGTAAGAATTTTGTATTGCCTACTGGAATGCCTGAGCAAAAAGCGGGCACTCTTGATTTAACCTTACCGCCGTCTCCGGATTATTACCAATACAAACCGCCTGTTAGCTCAGTTGTTGAGCATTATTGACGGGCCAGACGGCCATGCGCCGGTTCGAACGCCACATTGCTGCGCCAAGGGTTGATATCCAGACCACCGCGCCGGGTGTAGCGGGCATAAACGCTCAATTGTTGCGGCTGGCAGAAACGCAGCAGATCGTTAAAGATCCGCTCAACGCACTGTTCATGGAATTCGTTGTGATGACGGAACGAAACCAGATAGCGTAGCAGGGCTTCACGGTTGATCTGCGGACCGCGATAGCGGATTTGCACCGAGCCCCAATCGGGCTGGTTGGTGATCAGGCAGTTGGACTTCAGCAGATGGCTGACCAGCGTTTCCTCAACGATTTGGCTACCGGCTGCGCTTTCCAGGTAACCCGTGTCGAACTCGTAGTTATCAATGCTGATGTCTTGCTGGTCGAGGCATTCACCCTCCAACCGGGCGATAGGGCTGCCTTCAAGCCGCTCGACGCTGAACAGGCTCACGCTGACATCCCCTTGTGCGCAGGCGGCGAGATCGCGTTGTAGCGTAGAGCGTACCGCTTCCCAGTCCGGGAAGTGGGTTTGGTTAAAGCTGTTGAGATAAAGCTTGAAGCTTTTGGACTCGATCAGGTTGACGCTGTTGGCGTTCAGGCTGATTTCTCCCACCGCGACCTGCGGCAGCCCCTTGGCATTGAGCCAGGACAGTTCATACAGCGTCCAGATATCGGCACCGTGGAACGGCAGGTTATCGGGATAAAGCCCCAGCGGCTCCCGGTTCATGCTGCGAGGAACCGCTTGTAACAGTGAGGCATCGTAGCAGTCACGGTATGCGGTTGGCTTGCCCAGCGTCAGTGCCGCCAGAGCCTGATGATCTTGATAGGAGGACATGAGCTGTCACCTTGGTCTTAGATAGGTACAATAGGCACCAGTTTACCGTATGCGAGAAAAAATATGGACCATGATGTATCGCACGCCCTGCGTGAATTTACCCAGCGTTATGTCGACAAATGGCAGCAGCAGTATGGCCATGCCCCGGCTAGCCAGGAACTGTACGGCGTGGCTTCCCCCTGTATTGTCGAAAATCGCGATGATACGGTGCTGTGGCTGCCACAGCCTTTTACGCCAGCGGCCAGCCTGGAAAAGGTGGAGCAGGCGCTGGAACTGCAACTACAGCCGGATATCCACACCTTCTATACCCAACAGTATGCCGGGGATATGAATGCGGAGTTTGGCGAGCATCCGTTGACGCTATTGCAGGTCTGGAGTGAAGACGACTTTATTCGGCTGCAGGAGAATCTGATTGGGCATCTGGTGACGCAAAAACGCCTTAAGCTATCGCCTACGTTGTTCCTGGCGACCACAGAATCGGAAATGACGGTAGTGTCGCTGTGTAATGTCAGCGGCAACGTGCTGCTTGAGCAATTTGGCAGCAAAAAACGCACGCTATTAGCCGCCAGTTTGGGGGATTTTCTCAATGCTTTACGCCCCAGAGTTAATTAATCGGCTAATTTGCCTTTAGTGCGTGTGCGAGATCTCTTACAAAAGCTGTGAGAGATCGCTTTTAATTTTTCGATTTAGTTAGCCGTTTTTTAATTATTAGTTATATATATCAGCTTGTTATGTATTTTTGCCGATGTAGGTTAAGTCAAATTTACCGTAATCCGTCCTACATGCCCTTGTTAACGGGAAGGAAATAAGCGATCTTATGTCTACCGGAAGGAAGCCGGATGGAGCAGGAAAGCGTCAGGATGATGCAGCTTCAGGAAGAAGAAAGGGATGCACTCAGGAAGAGTGGAAAGGATTGGTATCAGGATGATACACAGGATGTTTCAGGATTGAAACCAAGGACACCTCCAGGACGGAGATAGAGAGCCAACACAGGATTGTTGGTGGGTCAGGAAGGCCGAGGAACCGCGTCAGGATGATGCTAGAGGATTTTGCGAAGGATTGTTTTGGTCAGGATGGCCGAAAGGAAAAGTTTTCAGGGATTGAGCAGGGAGCACACTTGTAGCGGGATTAGCTATAAAACGAACCGGGGGCACTGTTAACGCAGTGCCCCCAACTTTTTGTCTGGAGCAAAGGCCAGACAGCAAATCCTGCCTGACCTCCCTCCTCAAGGTTTACCCGATTGCCCCCAACGTATCGCCTGTGCTTTGTTTCTTCGGTAGCAGGAACAGCGTGGCGAAAATATCCAACAGGTAAATAGCGGCCAGCAGGCTGATCGCGGCGGTAAAGGAAACCTGAGTGACCAGCGCACCGATCACCAATGGCCCCAACCCACCGACGCCGCGGCCTAGGTTGAACAGGATATTCTGCGCCGTGGCGCGAGCCTGTACTGGGTAGGTGTCAGAAATCAGCGCGCCGTAGCCGCCAATCATCCCGTTAACAAATACTCCCATAAGTGCACCCGCAAACAGCATCAGCGTGGGATCGGTGAGTTGCGCATAGCTTATGACCATCACTACGGCGCCAACCTGATAAATGACAAAGATGATCCAACGGGGAAAGCGGTCGGCCAATACGCCAAACAGCCAGATACCGAAGGTCATGCCGATCACCGTGACCCCCGTCCAGACGCCAGATTTGGTCAGCGAGAAGCCAAAGTTTTTGGCCAGATAGGTCGGCATCCAGATCATCAGCCCGTAATAGCCAAAGTTCTGCACCGAGCAGAGGATGAAGATCCCTAGGCTGGCCTTGCCGGTGGCGCGATCTTTAAATAGCAGCTTTAATCGTTGAGTAAAGGAGAGCTGCTGTTCGCTGGTTTTTTGCTGTGTAAACGCTTTGGGTTCGCCCATGGTTCGGCGAATAAGGAAGGAAACCAGCGCCGGCAGCAGACCCACCAGGAACATGCCGCGCCAGCCGATATAAGGCAGCAACAGCGGGGTGAGGAAGGCTGCGGCAAGCACGCCGAGTTGCCAGCCCATCCCCACATAGGCCGAGGCACGGTTGCGCTTCTCAGCGGGCCAGGCTTCGGCGATCAACGCCATGCCAATGCCGAATTCACCGCCCAGCCCAATCCCCGCTAGGGTGCGATAGGCAAGCAAGTCCCAGTAGCCGACGGCAACGGCGCACAGGCCGGTAAACAGCGAAAACATCAGGATAGTGATGGTCAGCACGCGGATGCGGCCAAAACGGTCGCTGAGATGGCCGAAGATCACGCCGCCAATCACTGCACCGATCAATGTCCAGGTCACCAGCGAACCGGCTTGTGATGAGGTGAGACCCAGCTCAGTGGTGATCACCGGCAGCATAAAGCCGAGTATCAACAGATCGAAGCCGTCCATAGCATAACCGGTAACCGAAGCCAGCATGGCTTTACCGGGCGTAGCGTGATTTTTATTGAGTGATGTTGCGGGCATGTCTTTTATCATGTGTGATTTTTGGGTGCGCGTATTGTGCCGTGCCAGGCGTGACGCCACCAGATAAAATTGGGTGCTTTGGGCTTAAATGTTATGCTTTGCGGCTTGCAGCCGTAGGCTGATTAACATGCTTAAATTGTTCGGGAATGTCGATGAGTATATCCAACCAGGTTCGCCACAATTTACAGGCGATTGAACAGTCCATGCGGGATTTGGCGTTGTGGCAGTTGACGCCGCCAGAAGCCGAGGCTTTTGCCAGCACGGAACCCTTTTGCATCGACAGCATGCAGGCCGAAGAGTGGTTGCAGTGGATACTGTTGCCAAGGATGCATGCGCTGCTCGATGCCAATGCGCCACTGCCAACGCGTTTTGCCATCACCCCCTATTTTGAAGAAGCGTTAAAGGATAAACAGCCGAACTGTCTGCCGCTGCTGTTGCTGTTACAACAGCTGGATTCACTGCTCAATATCGAGCTGTAATCGCGCTGCATTCTACACCTGCAATCTGCAATTCGCCGGTATGGCTAAAATAGAGTTTCCACCGCCGTGTGCAACTAGTAGATAATGTGCACATTACCGCGAGTCACCAAGGAGGGTTTCTCATGTTGAGACAAAATATATTCGGTTGGTCGGGGATTGCGCTAGGCGGCCTGGCGCTGTTATTGGCGATGGTGCATTTCTATGCCGGGCCATTTGCCCCTCAGCAGACGTTGGAAAGCCTTGTTGCGGGTAAAGCGGTGGCTATCAAAGAATCACTGCTGGCCTCATTGGCTGGCCAGCAAATCCCTGAAAAGGTCTCGCGGCCTCATTATGATGTGGATCGGATTTTGAAGATCGTCACTGCCGTATTGGCGGTGGGGGCCGTGATCCTGGGCGCCATTGCTGGTGTGTGTAAGGAAAATCCGCGCGCGGTTTCCGCTGCGGTATTGCTCGGTATTGGCACGCTGGCTTTTCAAATTGCCATGTTCGCTTTTGGCGTGATCATGACCATTCTTCTTATTGTGTTGGTATTGTCACTGATTTCTGGAATGGGTGTAGGCTGTTAGCTGCTTAGGCTCCGTCGTCGGAAACCTTGTCTCTGGGTGTCTTTCAAGGATTAAAAAGGTGCTGCAATCATGGATTTGCTGAAGTTTATCCTCCGTTTGCCTTTTACGTTGATAAAAGGCCTGTTCCGCCTGTTGGCCCTGGTTTTTGGCCTGTTGGGGCGGCTGTTCAAGCCGGTGGTGGGCAACCTGAACTGGAATGCACCTGCCTGGTGGGCAGCGGTATCCGGCGGGGTGAGGCGTGGCTTCCTGCGGCTGGAAGGTGGGGTAGACAAATATCCCAAAGCCATTAGCCTGTCGTTGCTGGTGCTGTTGTGCGCCGCGGGTGGCGCCTTCTACGGATGGCACTGGTGGCTGAATCGGCCACAGCCGATTGAACCGGCACCGATGGTGTACCAGGAAACCAGCGTGCGGGTATCCGATCCTGAGCCGGTTAACTTTGCCGTGCAGAAATCTGCGCCGCAGCAGGTCACCCTCACCTTTAGAAACTCCGTGGCACCGTTGACCGATGCTGGCAAGGTCGTGGAAAAAGGCATCTCCATCAGCCCGGCCCTTGAAGGGCAGTGGAAGTGGAATAACGCCTGGACCCTGGTCTTCACGCCGAAAAACCCATTGCCGATGGGCAGCAAATATGAGGTTAAGCTCGAGCCTGCCGTGTTGCTGGCCCCGCAGATTAAACTCGCCAACACCCACTACAGCTTTAGTGCCCCGGCTTTTGACTATCAACTTGGGCAAGCTGAGTATTATCAAGACCCACAAGATCCGCAAAAGCGCAGCGCTATCTTCAACGTCAAATTCAATGCGCCAGTGGACGTGGCCAGCTTTGAAAAGCAGATCGCCATGGGGTTGATCGAAGCCAACGCCAAATCTGAAAAGAAACTTAATTTCTCCCTGGTTTACGATGCCAAGAAGCTGAACGCCTGGGTGCATTCTGAACCGCTGAAAGCGCTGGATCACGGTGGTAAAGTGCATCTGGTACTGGGCAAGGGCATCAAGTCGGTGGTGTCTGCCAATGAGATCGCTCAATCGAAAGACAGCTGGGTGTCGGTGCCAACTCTGTATAGCCTCACTGTGAAGGACGCTAGCGCCCAGGTGGTCGATAGCGATGGCAGCAAAGGCCAGCGTGCGCTGATCGTCGCCTTCAGCGATGCGATCAAAGACAAAGATGCCGGGCGCGCGGTCAAGGCCTGGCTGTTGCCGCAGCATAATCCTAACGATTCCGAAGCCAGTAACGAACCGGACGATTTTTATCAGTGGGGCGGGACCGAGAGCATCGAAAACAGCGTGATGGCCCAGTCTACGCCGCTGACGCTGACCCTGAATGAAGCGGAAGAGACCTATCAACCGCAGTTCAGCTTCAAGTTTGACGCACCGGCTCACCGCTTTATGCTGCTGGAGATCACTAACCTGATGACCTCTTCGGGCGGCTATAAAATGCCGGAGAAGGTCTACCGTATCGTCGAAGTACCAGACTTCCCGAAAACCTTGCAGTTTATGTCACAGGGTTCTCTGCTGTCGGTGAATGGTGACAAGCAAATCAGCGTGGCGGCGCGTAACGTGCCCGGCCTGCGTCTGGATATCAAGCGGGTGATCCCAAGCCAGCTGCAGCATATCGTCTCATTCAAAAGCAGCGAATACTCTTCGGCCCAGTTCAACCAGCTTAACGATGAATATTTTACCGAACACTTTAACTATCAAACGGTCATCAACAACGATCAGCCGGGTGAAGTAAGCTATAAGGGCATAGATCTCTCACGTTACCTGTCCACCAGCACGGATTCCCATCGCGGCGTGTTCCTGCTGACGCTGTCGGAATGGCAGCCGGAAAAGAAAAAGACGCAGGCCACAGAGGATGAAGACGATCAGGGCGAGCAGGAAGGGGATGATTCACCAAGCGTAGGAGATTCGCGCTTTGTTGTCGTCACCGATCTGGGCATCATTGCCAAACGCTCGCAGGATAAAACGCGTGATGTGTTTGTCCAATCTATCCACAGCGGTGCACCAGTCGGTAACGCCAAGGTTTCGGTGATCGCCAAAAACGGCGTGACGCTGCTCAGCCAGGTGACCGATGCCAATGGGCACGTGCGTTTCCCATCGTTGGACGTGTATACCAACGAACGTCAGCCGGTGATGTTCTTGGTGGAAAAAGAGGGCGATGTGTCCTTCTTGCCGACCACCCGCTACAACGACCGCGGGCTGGATTTCTCCCGCTTTGATATTGAAGGCGAAGAAACTCCGATCGATCCACACACCCTGAGCAGTTACCTGTTCTCCGATCGTGGCGTGTACCGTCCGGGCGATACCTTCAATATTGGTCTGATTACCCGTGCTGCCGATTGGGGCGTAGCCCTGGCTGGCGTACCGGTACGTGCCGAGATCCGCGATCCGCGCGACAAATTGATGACAACGGTGCCGCTGACTCTCGGTGGCAGTGGTTTCAATGAATTGAGTTACACCACCGACGAGAATGCGCCAACGGGCGAATGGAACGTTTACCTGTATCTGATTGGCAAGAATAACGACACTTCCACCTTGCTCGGCCATACCGCCGTCAACGTAAAAGAGTTTGAGCCAGACCAGTTGAAGGTGAAGCTGGAGTTGACGCCGAACCGCCAGCAAGGGTGGGTGAAACCTTCTGAGCTGCAGGCGAACATCGATGTGCAGAACCTGTTTGGCACGCCTGCCCAGGATCGCCGAGTTACCTCGAAGCTGACGCTACGGCCAATGTATCCAAGCTTCGATCGCTTCCCGGATTACGCCTTCTTTGAGAACCGCCAGAATAGCGACGGTTTTGAAACCGAGCTGGAAGACCGAACCACCAACGAGCAGGGCGTGGCGAATATCCCACTGGATCTGAAGTCCTATGCGGATGCCACCTATCAGCTACAACTGCTGTCAGAAGCCTTTGTAGCGGGTGGCGGGCGTTCCGTTGCCGCCACCGCTCGGGTGCTGGTATCGCCGTATGACTATCTGGTGGGCGTGAAGCCAGACGGTGATTTAGGCTATATCAACCGGGGTTCAGCGAGAAATCTGAACGTGATTGCCGTCGATCCTTCCCTGAAACAGATTGCACTCGCCGATCTGAAGCAGGTGTTGATCGAGCAGAAATACATCTCGGTGCTGACCAAGCAAGATTCTGGCGTTTATAAATACCAGTCGAAGATGAAAGAGGTGCAGTTGTCCGAGCAGCCGTTGGCGCTGAGCGAGCAGGGCACCGATCTGACCTTGGCAACCGACACCCCGGGTGACTTTGTTCTGGTGATCGAAGATGCACAGGGCAAGGTGCTCAACCGTATCGCCTATAGCGTGGCGGGCAATGCCAACCTCAGCCGTTCGCTGGATCGCAATGCCGAACTGAAGCTGAAACTGAACCAGGCGGAATATCAGCCGGGTGAAGAAATTGAAGTGGCGATCAACGCGCCTTATACCGGCAGCGGTTTGATCACCATCGAAAAAGACCGTGTCTATGCCTGGCAGTGGTTCCACACCGATACCACCAGCTCGGTGCAGAAAATCCGGGTTCCGGCCGGGATGGAAGGCAACGGGTATATCAACGTGCAGTTTGTGCGCGACGTGAACTCCAGCGAGATCTTTATGAGCCCGCTGAGCTATGGCGTCATGCCGTTTAAAATCAGCACCAAAGCCCGGCAAAACGGCCTGGAAATAGTGACGCCTGAGGTAATTAAGCCGGGTGATAACCTGACGATGACGGTGAAAACCGATGGTCCACAGCAGGTGGCACTGTTTGCCGTAGATGAAGGGATTTTGCAGGTAGCGCGTTACCGCCTGAAAGATCCGCTGGAGTACTTCTTCCGTAAGCGTGAGCTGAGTGTGGAAAGCTCGCAGATCCTCGATCTGATCCTGCCGGAATTCAGCAAGCTGATGGCGCTTTCTGCGGCACCGGGCGGTGATGCGGGTGAAGGGCTGGATCTCAACCTGAATCCGTTCAAGCGCAAGCGCGACAAGCCGGTGGCCTATTGGTCTGGCATTACCGAAGTGAACGGCGAGAAGCAGTTTACCTATCCGGTGCCGGATTACTTCAACGGCAAGATCCGCGTGATGGCCATTTCGGTTACGCCAAGCAAAATCGGCAAGGCCCAAACCTCCGCGACGGTACGTGACAACTTCATCATGACGCCGAATGTGCCTTATATGGTGGCACCGGGGGATGAGTTTGATGTCAGCGTAGGGGTTAGCAATAACCTCGAAGGGTTGAACGGAAAGCCTGTGGCGATCGCCGTGCAGTTGACGCCGCCACCGCAGTTGGAAGTGGTGGGTAAGGCCGAGCAAAGCCTGTCATTGGCGGAGAAGCGTGAAGGCGTGATCAACTTCCGCCTGCGTGCCAAGGCGGCACTGGGTGATGCTCCGTTGGTGTTTGATGCGCGTTACGGTGATAAAACCAGCCGCCGTACCGTTAGCACCTCGGTACGCCCGGCAATGCCTTACCGCACCCAGACGGTGATGGGCCGGATGAGCGGTAGCAGCCAGAATATTGATAATCTGCGGCAGATGTTTGATGCCTATGCGCAGCGTAGCGCGGCGGTATCTCACTCCCCGTTGGTGCTGACCAACGGCCTGGCGCAGTATCTGGCGGATTATCCGTACTACTGTTCTGAGCAGATCGTCAGCCGTTCCATTCCGCTGATCATGCAAAGCCAGCATCCGGAAATGAAAAGCAGCCTGAGCCAGGCCGAAGTCAGCAAACAGCTGAAAAACCTGCTCGGCGTACTGCGTTCCCGCCAGAACGACAGCGGGGCCATTGGTGCCTGGCGTTCATCGCCGGAAACCGATCCTTTCGTCACGCCATACGTGGTGCAATACCTGCTGGAAGCCAAAGCGGCGGGTTATGCCTTGCCGGTGGGGATGCTGGAAGATGCCAACGGTGCGCTGCGTGAACTGGCAGCCAACCGTTATGATGATATGTACCATCTGCGTCTGCGTACCTGGGCGGTCTACCTGCTGACCTTGCAGGGCGAAATTACCACCAACTCGCTGGCCTCGGTGCAGGATACGTTGCAGAAACTGTATCCAGACAGCTGGAAAACCGATCTGAGCGCCCTGTATCTGGCATCGTCTTACCGTCTGCTGAAAATGGACGATGAGGCGAATGCCTTGCTGCAACCTAGCTGGAAGCAACTGAGCAAAGCCTATGACAAAGGCTGGTGGACGCAGAATTACTTCGATCCGCTGGTGCAGGACGCAACGCGTCTGTACCTGATCGCCCGCCACTTCCCGGAGAAGGTGTCTTCCATCCCTCCGCAGGTGCTGGAGAACATGGTCAAGGCGTTGAAAGAAGAGCGCTACACCACCTATTCTTCGGCGATGAGTATCCTGGCGCTGGAAAGCTACTCGGCTCAGGTGGCGGCGCAGGCCAATGCTAGCGATTCGCTGACGATTGCGCAGATCGGCAGGCAAGGTAACGTCGATCCGCAGGTGATTTCAGAGATGATAGGGCTGTTTGCCAAAGGCCAGTTTACGGCCGAGGCCAAGGCTATCCGCTTTACCAACAGCGCCGACGCTCCGGCCTGGTATGTGGTCACTCAGGCCGGTTACGATCTGGCTGCTCCACAGAAAGCCATTGCTCGCGGTTTGGAAATTACCCGTGATTACACCGATGAACAGGGCAAACCGGTCACTCAGGTAACGTTAGGACAGAAGATCAACGTTCATCTGAAAATCCGCGCCAATTCGAAAGAAGGGCAGAGCAACCTGGCGATTGTCGATCTGCTGCCTGGCGGATTTGAAGTGGTGCAGCAAACGGCACCAGAGCCAGAATCGACCGGCGAAGACGGTGAAGCCAGCGAGAATACGGATGCAGGGTGGCAGTCACCACTGGCTGCCTCGGGCTCCACTTGGGCACCTGATTACAGTGATATCCGCGAAGACCGGGTGATTATCTATGGTAGCGCCAGCACCGATGTGCAGGAGTTTGTCTACCAGATTAAAGCGACCAACACCGGTAGCTTTGTGATCCCTCCGGCTTATGGCGAAGCCATGTACGATCGTGAAGTGCAGGCCATGTCGGCCAGCAGCGGTAAACTGGTGGTTGTACCGGCGGAAAGTCAATAAGCCATCGCGATGCCCCGCAGCGTTGAGCTGCGGGGTTCGTGGGTATCGAGACTCCATGAAAATCCTTCCTGTACCTACTGTGGCAAAACGCTGGCTGCAAAATATCCTGATGGCGGTATTTCTGCTGGCGCTGGGCCTGGTAGGTGCCCGGCTGTGGCCGCATCCTCCTCTTTCGCAGGGCGTGCCCTTCTCTACGGTTTACTACGATCGCCACGGGACGCTGATGCGCCTCACGTTGGCCAATGACGACCGTTATCGCCTGTGGACGCCGTTGGAAAAGATCTCGCCGTTGGCGGTGCAGGGTATTTTGCTGCATGAAGATCGCTGGTTCTATTACAACCCCGGATTTAACCCCGTCAGTCTGCTGCGTGGCTTTTGGCGCAGCTACGTAGCCGGCGGCAAAATGCAGGGCGGTTCGACCATCACCATGCAGCTGGCGCGCATGCATTGGCATCTGAATACCCGTACACCCGGCGGTAAACTGATGCAGGTTCTGCGGGCCGTGCAGTTGGAACTCAGCTACTCCAAGCACGATATTCTGGAAGCCTATCTCAATTACGCCCCCTATGGCCGCAATATTGAAAGCATCGGTGCGGCCAGCCTGATCTATTTTGCCAAGGCACCGCAGGATCTGACCTTGCCGGAGGCGCTGACGCTCTCGGTGTTACCACAGTCACCCAGCTATCGTATCGATCCTAAAACCGGCGTGTTGGGGCAAGCCCTGACGCAGGCCCGTAACCGCCTGTTTCAACGCTGGCAGGGCGTGTATAGCACCGACAGTAGTCAGCGTGCCTTGTTTCAACTCCCTTTGGCACTGCGCCAACCAGAACGGATGCCGTACATTGCTCCACACTTTATCGAACAGTTGCGTCAACAGACCCAGCAGTTAGTGCAGTTGGATACCCGTGTGGATACCACGTTGGATGCCGGGCTCCAGCGGCTGATCGAAAGGCAGGTGAACGCGTTTATCGTCCGTAACCAGAGCCGGGGGATCCATAATGCCTCGGTGCTGTTGGTGGATAGCCGTGATATGGGGATAAGGGCGCTGGTAGGCTCTGCCGATTATTACAACCGTGAGATCCAGGGGCAGGTGAACGGGACCAATGCCAAGCGCTCCCCTGGTTCGACCCTCAAGCCCTTTATTTATGCTTTGGGGATGGAGCAGGGCGTACTGCATCCGATGACCATCCTGAAGGACGTGCCTTCATCCTTTGGCGCCTATGCGCCAGAAAACTTTGACCGACGTTTCCTGGGGCCGGTAACGGCGACGGACGCGTTGAATTTCAGCCGTAATATTCCAGCGGTGTACGTAGCTTCACAACTACGGCAACCGACGTTTTACCAGTTTTTAAGCCTGTCCGGCATCGCCAACCTGGCCAGTGAAAATCATTATGGATTGTCGCTGGTGTTGGGGGGCGGTGAAATCACTGCTCAGGAACTGGCGAAGCTGTATGCGCTGTTGGCTAACCGGGGCGCATTGCGCCCATTACGGATGCAAAAGAGTGATGCCTATCCGCCACCAATCCGTTTGCTCAGCGAAGAAGCCAGCTTTACTACGCTGGATATGCTGCGCCAGCACCGCCGGCCTGGTGATACTTTGGCACAACGCTCGTCATCCCTGCCGGTCTATTGGAAAACAGGGACCTCCTGGGGCTTCCGCGATGCCTGGAGCGTCGGGATCTTCGGGCCTTACGTGCTGGTGGTATGGGAAGGGAATTTCGACAGCAGAGGCAACAACGTGTTTGTGGGGGCCGATGCGGCAGCCCCGCTATTTTTCAATATTATCGACAGCATTAACGCCAGCTATCCGGCCTTGCAGGAGCCGAAACACCCCTTCCCGAAACAGTTGAAGCGGGTGGATATTTGCTTGGCCAGCGGCAACCTGCCGACGCAGTGGTGCCAGCAGAAAGGCAAAGCCTGGTTTATCCCCGGCAAGTCGCCGATCAAGGTCGATACCGTCTATCGCCCGGTGGTGTTGGATATTCACAGCGGTGAGGTGGCCTGCCCGCCGTATGATGAAACACAAACCCGCACCGAAGTGTTTGAGTTCTGGCCTTCCGATCTGGCTAACGTGTTTGCGCAGGCTGGATTACCCAAGCGAGCTCCGCCGGTAAACCATTGCAAGGATAATGCGGTGGCGATGGGGGGCAGCCCGCCGCGCATTACCTCGCCGCTGAAAAATACCACCTATACCTTGCGGCAATCGCAGCAGGGGCGTGACAAAATCTCCTTCAATGCGGTGACGGATGCGGACAGTAAAATGGTGTATTGGTTTGTCGATGATATTTATCTTGGCAGCAGCGGCAGTAAAACCGCCATCGATTGGCGGCCGGTCAACAATGGCCAGTATCGCATCCGGGCGGTGGACGATCATGGCCGGGCCGATAGCCGCCTGATCACCATTGAGCTGGTGAACTAAGATGCCTCTCCCCTCACCCTAACCCTCTCCCACAGGGAGAGGGACAGAACGAGCGTGTTTGAAATGGTAGTGACTTACCTTGGATAAAGAAGGTTATTGAGTTTGCTTCTACTTCCAAAACAGCTTTAGAGTTTGCTTGAGATTTTCTCTTTACTGCCAAAAGAGCAGGGCCATCAGCTCGCTATCCTTGCGAAAGAGGGTTGGGATGAGGGGGCGTAAATGCCCGCTTTCTGCGCCATCGTCTGCAAATGACCAAAAACATTACCAACGCGTAAGCCGTTATGCTCATACTCGTTGGTGATCCACGGCGTCAAATTACCCACCTGTTGCGCCGTCGCCAGCGAGAGCTGCAAATCGACATACATATCGCTGAAATAAATGGCGGCGAATACCGGTACCCGATTGTCGAGCAGGCGATCGCTGTTATACAGCGGTGACCACACGCGGCGATCGGCCAGCAACTTAACGGGTTCATTGAAGGGGCGCAGAGCGGCGATCTCGGTGAACATCCAGGGATAGATCATTTCCCCGGTCAGGTAAAGCGGGCGCCGATCTTCGGCGAAAGCATCGAAGTTGCCCCGTTGCCGCTGGGCTGCCCAATTGGTGGCCTTATCCTGTGCGTAGATACTTTCATGCAGCGCGGCAAACAGCGGATTCTCCGCGTAGCTGGTCAACGCCATCACCTGTGACAAAAAGGTGTCGCTGAATTCACCGTCCGGGTTGAAGGCTTCGTCAAACAGCCAAAGTAGCCGCTCGTAACCTTCACTCATGCCAAGATCGATCCCCAGGCTTTGCAGGCGGCGTATGGTCAGTCGGTCGCCATCGGGCAACAACACCTCTTCCTGCTCCAGCTTGTCGGCAATCTGACCGATAAGCGGCTCCAGATGTGGGTAACGCTGATAGAAGATGCGATTTTTGGCGATCACCTGCGGATAGGTATGAGCGTAGACTTCATCGGCATCGGGCTGCAGGCTTGCCAGGCCGCCGGTCATAAAGCAGCAGTGCAGGCCTTCCGGAGCCTGAGAAAGATAGGTCAGCGTGATAAAGCCGCCATAGCTTTGCCCCAGCGTGCTCCACGGGCGATCGCCAAAGCAGTTTTTACGCAGATATTCGGCATCGCTCACTATCGAGTCGGCGCGGAAGCAGGCCAGGTAATCTGCCGCCTGGTGGGCGCTTAGCCCGGCCAGACTCTTACCTTCAATGCGGCTACTGCGCCCGGTGCCACGCTGATCGAGCAGGATCACCCGATAGCTTTTGAGGGCTTCGGCGATCCAACTGCTGCGTGCCGTAGGGCGTGGGCTTTTCCCTCCGGGACCACCTTGTAAAAACAGCAGACAAGGGAGTTGTTCATCACGGCGTAACGGGTCAACCAACTCACGGGCAAAGATCTCAATGGTGCGGGTATCCTTGTTATTGAACCAATTCAGCGGGACCTGGACCAGGTGTTCACGCACCCAGATCGCTGGCAACAAATATTCTCGTTCAACGCTCATGTTTTTCTCTCCCTATTATGGTGTTCTCTTTTTTCTGCCGGTTATTTTAATGCCATATCGGTGTTTACCCGGAGCGTTCAGATCTACTCTATTTTATCGATAAGCAACAATAGTCCGGAGTTTGAAGAGTGAACATCAGCGTAACAGGAGGAATGAACTTAGCAAATGCATGAGTGATTAAATTTTAGTCAAAATGTGCAAGAGTGTGACTGAATAAGTATTCTTGACTGATGAATATAAAGGGAGTGCTGGTGGCAGTGGGAGCCACCAGTCAACATCGAGCGGGCTCAGCCGTTATCTATGACGTCGGCAGCAAGGAACTCAAAGGGAGGGCTGGTTTTAAACTCAGCGGAAACTTCACCGGTAAAATCTGCCATCTCATCTTTACCCAGCGTCAGCTTTTTAACCGGAGCGCCGGCAGCAAAGTTGACCCGTTTCAGGTCTACCCAAAAAGTACTGCTGCCCAGTGCCGATTCAAAGTAGTACAGCTTGTTCTTTTGATCGGCCAGGGTGCGCCAACGAGTGGAAGAAATATTAGGTTCTTCAGGGGTCGTGATGCCAAAGGGCACAGAAACATTGCGCATAACGCTCAGCACGCTAGAGGCTGCCAGCCTGGCCTGATGATATTTCGGGATAGCGTCGATATAAAACTGTGCGCGTACAAAACGGTCGGCAGCACGGTTTGTGCCAGGCAGCATGACGTTACCCCCAATCCCTTGCCAGTATTTGGTGATGGCCAACTGCTGATCGAAGGTAGGGGAATTGGTCAGGACCTGATAGTCGCGGCTATGGTGAATCACTAATTTGCCGTTAATGTATTCGAAAATGGCACTGTCCCCACTGGCATCGGACAACGACAAATGAAGGGAGGCCAAACGTTCCTGGCCAGGCACACCGCCGGTCACAACGATAAAAGGGGCCTTTTCCAGTGAGTTAACCGCTTCTTGCACCGTGGCGAAGTTATCCAACGCATACTGTGCCCATGCTGCCAATGATAAGGTTGGCTGCTCGCCATCGAATGCCGGGTATTGAGATTCCACCAACCACAGCATATTGGCCACCAGACCTTTTTCATTCATACCATCGGTGGTTGCAACACCATAGGCGGAAGTCACGACGCTGCCGTATTTAGATGTCCATTTGATCGAGTTGCTGCCTGCATTACCACTGCGCTCCATTCCTTGCGGGAAAATCCACAGGTCAGAGTGCAGCTGTTCTTTCCAGTCCATAGTGCGGCCGGTGATCACCAGATTACCTTCGCCGTGGTAGACCGCGCGAGTACAGGCCATTGCCAACTGTGGTGAAAACAGAATGCCGCACATGGACAATAAAAGGGGGGTTATCAAAAGCGTTATATTCCAACTCACCGTTATCTCTCCTTGCTACTTTTTGTACAGTGTAGGCACTACTGACCCGTGGGGCAAAAACGAGAGCGCCAAACGGGATTTTCGTTTCGTTATTATTTATGTTTGACGATAGAATCAATCAATTACCTATCTCCTTGCCCCTGCAAACCGGCCAGCAGGCTGCAGCTTGCAGGGGCAAGGAGATAAAATGCATGATTAATCTATGGAAAAAATCACTCTATGAAGGTGTTGTACCAGGACGAACATCTGATCGCCGTTAACAAACCCTCAGGTTGGCTGGTGCATCGTAGCTGGCTGGATCGTCACGAGACGAGGTTTGTCATGCAAACCGTGCGCGATCAGATTGGTCAGCACGTATTTACCGTACACCGTCTGGATCGTCCTACTTCCGGCATATTGCTGATGGCGTTGTCCAGCGATGTGGCTCGGTTATTATCGCAACAGTTTGAACTGCATCAGGTACAGAAAACCTATCACGCGGTGGTGCGGGGCTATGTTTTAGAGGGCGGCACCGTTGACTATGCGCTGACGGAAGAGCTGGATAAGTTGGCGGATAAACATGCCAACCCGGATAAAGCTCCAAAACCGGCGGTAAGTCATTATCAGCCCTTGGCAACGGTGGAGATGCCGGTGGCGATTGGCCGCTATGACACCTCGCGCTATAGCCTGGTTGAGCTGAAACCAGAGACCGGGCGTAAGCATCAGCTGCGTCGTCATATGGTGCACCTGCGCCATCCGATTATTGGTGATACCGCTCACGGCGATCTGCGGCAAAACCGCGGGATGGCCGAACATTTTGGTTGTTCACGCCTGATGCTGCACGCCAGCCATCTTCAACTTACTCATCCGGTCAGCGGCCAACCACTGCATATTTCCGCGCCCTGGGAAGCGGATTGGCAAGGTGTCATGTCACAATTTGGCTGGCATAACGTGCTGCCAGAACTTGAGTTTCCGCAGGCTAACGGTCAGGATAGCTAATCATTTTTTAACGGTCATAAGGGAGCAGCAACGATGGCTCAGGTCGGCATTTTCGTTGGAACGGTCTACGGTAACTCTTTGTTAGTGGCGGAAGAGGCAGAAAATATCCTGCAACAACAGGGCCATGAGGTCAAAGTGTTTGAGGAAGGGACGCTGGCAGAGTGGCAGTTTTACCGCCAGCATTATGCGCTGGTCGTGACTTCCACCACCGGGCAAGGGGACTTGCCTGACAGTATTGCCCCCCTGTTCCAGGCCATTCGCGACCAGGTGGGCTATCAGCCGGAGCTGCGTTATGGCTTGATTGCTCTGGGCGATAGTAGCTATGACAATTTCTGCGGTGCCGGGCGTACCTTTGATGCTTTGCTGCAGGAGCAGGGAGCGACGCGCGTAGGTGAAGTGCTGGAGATTGATGCGATCGAACAACCTGAACCAGAAGTGGTTTCCTGCCCGTGGGTAGAGCAGTGGGGCGCACTGCTGAAAATAACCTCTTGATGCCTGGTGGCGAGCGGCCAGGCATGATTTTATTCCTGCTATCTCCTGTGGTGAAGCTTAAGCAAAAAAAAACCTAATCCCTTACGCACTCAAGGCCGCAGCCAGCAAGCGTTAAAGAATTAGGTTTTGCCTGCCGGAGCAGTAACTACCCTATCGATTACCGATTTACCCTATCACACGGAAAACCGGCAAAATGTGACTCCCCTCACCCTAACCCTCTCCCATAGGGAGAGGGGACTGAACGTGCCACAATTTACCACCTGTACCTGCCTGCGACTCCGGGCTTGCTCCCTCTCCCAATCTCTGTGTTTATGCGATCCCTGGACTCTACAGTGGGAGAGGGCAGGGGAGAGGGGACTTAACGTGCCACAATTTACCACCTATACTTGCCTGCGACTCCGGGCTCGCTCCCTCTCCCAATCTCTGTGTTTATGCGATCCCTGGACTCTACAGTGGGAGAGGGCAGGGGAGAGGGGACTTAACGTGCCACAATTTACCACCTGTACTTGCCTGCGACTCCGGGCTCGCTCCCTCTCCCAATCTCTGTGTTTATGAGATCCCTGGACTCTACAGTGGGAGAGGGCAGGGGTGAGGGGCGACCAATCGTCCTAAACTGACAAATACTAGACTGAGGGTGGCGGTTATTTACCGCGCGTCAGCTTTTCCAGATCGGATTCGATCTCGGCAATCTTGTTGGTGACCACGTTTTGCAGATGCTGCAGGTCATCAAGGATCTTGCGTTTCAGATCCACTTCCACCTGATCGCGCTGGCAGAGTTGATCCAGTTCATCGATCACGTAGCGCAGGTTAGGGTTGATCTCATGGATCTCTTTGTAACCCTGGCCGGCATTGTCTGCCACCACGGTTTTGCGCTGGCGTGGATACTTGAACTTCACGCTCTTGGCAAAGAACTCGCCCTTATCTTTGCGGAAGTAAATCTTGAGGATGTCGTTATTGGCCTCCTGACGCAGGCTATAGCGATCGATATCTTCCGGTTGATTGATACCTAAACTTTTCAGGTTGTCATACATAATAGCGCCACCTTTTAATCAACTATATTTGCCTGATTAGCCAATATGCAGTGTTGTGAGCTGCAAATCGAAACACATCAGGAATATTTCACTGCCAGAGAGTATGGCCAAAACGCCCGACACAGACTGTGACGGCCCGCGTATTGAAGGCAAAAAAATGGCGGGTGATGCACCCGCCGTTCAAGCTTAGTCGATAGTGCGCAATAACTCATTAATCCCGACTTTGCCACGGGTCTTGGCGTCCACTTTCTTGACGATCACAGCGCAATACAGGCTGTAGGAACCATCTTTGGAAGGCAGGTTGCCGGATACGACCACGGAGCCAGCAGGTACGCGGCCATAGTGCACTTCACCGGTTTCACGATCGTAGATGCGGGTGCTTTGGCCCAGATAAACGCCCATTGAGATCACGGAACCTTCTTCCACGATCACGCCTTCAACCACTTCTGAACGCGCGCCGATAAAGCAGTTGTCTTCGATGATGGTTGGGTTGGCCTGCAACGGCTCCAGCACGCCACCGATGCCGACGCCGCCGGACAGGTGAACGTTTTTGCCGATCTGTGCACAAGAGCCTACGGTGGCCCAGGTATCTACCATGGTGCCTTCGTCGACGTAGGCACCGATGTTGACGTAAGAAGGCATCAGCACGGTGTTACGAGCGATAAATGCCCCCTGACGCACGGTAGCCGGTGGCACTACGCGGAAGCCTTCCTTCTGGAAGCGAGCTTCATCGTAGTCAGCGAATTTCATCGGCACTTTGTCGTAATAGCGGGTTTCTGCACCGTCCATTACCTTGTTGTCGTTGATACGGAAAGACAGCAGGACGGCTTTTTTCAGCCACTGATGGGTAACCCATTGCCCCTCGATCTTCTCGGCAACGCGCAGGGCGCCGCTGTCCAGCAGGGCGATCACCTGGTTTACCGCTTCACGCGTTACGGTGTCTACGTTGGCCGGGGTAATATCCGCGCGGCGTTCGAAGGCGCTTTCAATAACGTTCTGTAATTGCTGCATGCTGTTCTCTGTCCTGATTTTATTTACGAAAGGTTACTTTTATCACATTTTATCGGTTGGATTGAGTGCCTCTGTCAACCGTTGTTCTAATTTTCTGCGTGTTTGCGGATCCAGCGCCCGGCGATCGGCATCGGCCAAAATAAACAAATCCTCGACCCGTTCGCCGATGGTGGAGATACGTGCGCCGTGCAGCGACAGGCCCAGATCGGCGAAAACCTCACCCACGCGTGCCAGCAGGCCGGGCTGATCGAGGGCAATTAGCTCCAGATAGCTGCGGCGATCGGTATGAGTTGGCAGGAAGCTGACCTCTGTCGGTACGCTGAAATGGCGTAGTTTGGACGACGGACGCCGAGCGCGCGGCGGTAGATAATCTCGCTGGGTGATAGCTTGCTCCAGCGCATGGCGGATCGCGGCATGACGATCCTGGGCCAGCGGGCTGCCATCCGGCTCCAGCACGATAAAGGTGTCCATGGCCATGCCGTCGCGGTTGGTGAAGATCTGGGCGTCATGCACGCTGAGATTGCGCCGATCCAGCTCACCGGCAACGGCGGCGAACAGGTAAGGGCGGTCCGGGCTCCAGATAAAGATCTCGGTGCCGCCACGCGTGGCCTGGTGGCTGACCAGCACCAGTGGCTTGGTTGAGTCATGGGCCAGCAGGTGGCGGGCGTGCCAGGCGAGCTGATTCGGCGAGTGACGCAGGAAATAGTCGGCGCGGCAGCGGCTCCAGATATGGTGCAGCGCTTCTTCATCGATATTATCCATACGCAACAATGCCAGCGCCTGTAAACGATGGTGGCGCACCCGCTCGCGCAGATCCGGGCTGTTCTGCATACCACGGCGCAGTTGCTTCTCGGTGGCGAAATACAGCTCGCGCAACAGGCTCTGTTTCCAACTGTTCCACAAGGTCTCGTTGGTGGCACAGATATCGGCGACCGTCAGGCAAACCAGGTAGCGTAGACGGGTTTCGCTTTGCACTTCGCTACTGAACTGCTGGATCACGGTCGGGTCCTGAATGTCACGTCGTTGCGCGGTAACCGACATCAGCAGGTGGCAGCGTACCAGCCAGGCAACCAGCTGTGCTTCGCGTGAGTTCAAGCCATGCAATGCAGCAAACTCCAGGGCGTCTTGGGCGCCTAAAATGGAGTGATCGCCCCCGCGCCCTTTGGCGATATCGTGGAACAGCGCCGCTAGCAACAGCAATTCTGGGTGAGGCAGGCGAGGATAAAGCTCCACGCACAGCGGATGGCGTGGGCGAGTTTCCTCATCGGAGAAGCTTTCCAGCTTTTGCAGCACACGCACGGTATGTTCATCGACGGTATAGGCATGGAACAGGTCAAACTGCATCTGGCCGACGATGCTGCCCCATTGCGGCATATAGGCCCACAGCACGCTGTGGCGATGCATTGGCACCAACGCCCGTGAGACCGCGCCTGGGTGTCGCAGAATGACCATAAACAGCTCTCTGGCCTCGGGAATGTTGCACAGTGGCTGTTTCAGGTGGCGGCGCGCATGGCGCAACTGGCGTACGGTGGTGGAGTAGATGCCTTTTATTTCGCGGTTGCGTACCATCAGGTAGAACATGCGCATGATGGCTTCTGGCTGGCGGATAAACAGCGTTTCGTCGCGCAAATCGATCAGATCGCCACGCAGCTGAAAATCATCGTTCAGCGGGCGGGGTTTCTCCGTGGCGTCCAATGCCAGGATCGCTTCATCGAACAGCTGTAGCAGCATGTGGTTCAGCTCGCCGACGCGGCGCGTCATGCGATAGAAATCCTTCATCATGCGCTCTACCGGTTCATTGCCTTCCCCCTCGTAGCGCAACAGCTGGGCCACGCTGAGCTGGCGATCGAACAGCAGGCGGTTGTCATAACGCGGCAGCGCCAGGTGCAGGGCAAAACGAATACGCCACAGGAAGCTTTGGCATTCGTTCAATTCGTTGCGCTCGGCCTGAGTCAGGAAGCCAAAACCGACCATCTCATCGAGCGAGGTGGCGCCGAAATGGCGGCGGGCCACCCACATCAGCGTATGAATATCACGCAGGCCACCGGGGCTGCTCTTGATATCCGGCTCCAGGTTGTAGCTGGTACCGTGATAGCGCTGGTGGCGTTGCTGCTGTTCGATCAGCTTGGCGTCAAAGAATTTGGGCGAAGGCCAGAAGCCGTCGCTGAAAATGTGCTTTTGCAATTGCAGGAACAGGGCGACGTCGCCGCAGATCATGCGGGATTCGATCAGGTTAGTGGCAACGGTCAGGTCCGCCAAGCCTTCCAGCAGGCACTCTTCGAGCGTGCGCACGCTGTGGCCGACTTCCAGTTTGAGATCCCACAGCAGGGTAATGAATTCACCGACGCGAGCGGCCTGTTCATCGTTCAGGCGAGTCTGGCTGAGTACCAGCACGTCGATATCAGACAGCGGGTGCAGTTCACCACGGCCATAGCCGCCGACGGCCAGCAGCGCCGTTTCGGGGATAGTGTCAAAGCCGTAAAACAGCCACAGCCGCCGCAATAGTCGATCGATAAACTTGCTGCGCGCCGCCACCAGGCTTTCGGCACTGGCACCAGCATTGAAGGCCGCTGCCAGCCACTGCTGAAACTGCTCAAGCCGCTGTTTGAGGGCCAGGCAATTGATCTCGTCATCGGCATAGGTGCTGGGAGCGTCCGGCTTCTTGGGTACGGCCGGGGTTTCTAGCTCACGATAATTTTCAGACATGTTTCGCCGCCCATAAAAAAAGCCGGCATAGGCCGGCTTGTCACAAGAACCCTGCGGTTCTTACATCTCGTGCGTAATGATGTTGGGGATGGTGTCATCCTTGCGCAACGTCATTATCTCGCAGCCGTTATCAGTCACCACAATAGTATGCTCATACTGTGCCGACAAGCTGCGATCTTTGGTTTTCACCGTCCAGCCGTCTTTCATGGTGCGGATGCGGTAATCACCGGCGTTGACCATAGGCTCGATGGTGAAGGCCATACCGGCCTGCAGCACCACGCCGCCGTCATCGGCATCGTAATGCAGTACCTGCGGCTCTTCGTGGAAACCTTCGCCGATGCCGTGGCCGCAATATTCGCGCACGACGGAGAACTTCTCTGCTTCAACAAACTGCTGGATGGCTTTACCCAGAGTGCGCAGGCGGATACCCGGTTTGACCATCTTCAAGGCCAGATACAGGCTTTCCTGGGTGATACGGCACAGGCGCTCGCCCAGAATGGTGGGTTTACCGACGATGAACATCTTGGAGGTGTCGCCGTGGAAGCCGTCTTTGATAACGGTCACATCGATATTGACGATATCCCCGTCTTTCAGCACCTTGTCGTCACTTGGGATGCCGTGGCACACCACTTCGTTCACCGAGATACAGACCGATTTTGGGAAGCCGTGGTAGCCCAGGCAGGCCGAGATCGCCTGCTGTTCATTGGTGATATGCTCGTGGCAGATCCTGTCCAGCTCGCCGGTGGTGACGCCGGGTTTAACGTGGGGCTCGATGATTTCCAGCACTTCTGCGGCCAGGCGGCCCGCAACGCGCATCTTTTGAATGTCATCAGGTGTTTTAATTGAAATTGCCATGAAAGTTAGTCCGCAGGTGTCGTTATGGTCGACAAGGTAGAAAGATAAGGCATTGAGTTATGGTATCAGCCCGGCTTGAGGCTGCCAAATTTCATTTGTGAAGGGCCAGGCCAACTGCAACAAAAGTTGGTGTCTGGGGCGGGTTTATGGTATAAAGCGCGCCGGCAGATCCGCATTCGGCCTTGAGTGCCAATGAGGAAATGACCGAAGTAGTTTTAACTGCACTCACATTGTGTAAATAACACACACGTATCGACACATCCGCCGGGGTGCCTTGAGATGGCTCACGTCATTGTCCGGGTCGGCGTTATGGGATACGTGGAGGCATAACCCCAATCAACTCTAATAGAGGTTTTAATCATGGCAACTGTTTCCATGCGCGACATGCTCCAGGCTGGTGTACACTTTGGTCACCAGACCCGTTACTGGAACCCGAAAATGAAGCCTTTCATCTTCGGCGCACGTAACAAGGTTCACATCATCAACCTGGAAAAAACCGTACCAATGGCCAACCTGGCTTTGGCTGAACTGACCAAGATCTCTTCCCGCAAAGGTAAGATCCTGTTCGTTGGTACCAAGCGCGCAGCAAGCGAAGCGGTAAAAGAATATGCTAACGGCTGCGATCAGTTCTTCGTGAACCATCGCTGGTTGGGCGGCATGCTGACTAACTGGAAAACCGTTCGTCAGTCAATCAAACGTTTGAAAGATCTGGAAATCCAGTCCCAAGACGGCACCTTCGACAAGCTGACCAAGAAAGAAGCGCTGATGCGCACTCGTGAACTGGCCAAGCTGGAAAACTCCCTGGGTGGTATCAAGGACATGGGTGGTCTGCCAGACGCTCTGTTTGTTATCGATGCCGATCACGAACACATCGCGATCAAAGAAGCCAACAACCTGGGTATCCCGGTATTCTCTATCGTTGATACCAACTCCGATCCAGACGGCGTTGACTTCATCATCCCTGGTAACGACGACGCAATCCGTGCAATCAAATTGTACCTGACCGCCGTTTCTGCCGCCATCCGTGAAGGTCGTTCTCAAGATCTGGTCGTTCAGGCGGAAGAAAGCTTCGTAGAAGCTGAATAATAAGGTCAAGCCCTTATTAACCAGGTATTGAATATGTTGGTTAGGGGGGCCTTTAAGGGCCCCCTTTGCTTATCTGAATGAGAACTATCTCCGAGCGAGATAACCGAGGAAAAAGAAATGGCTGATATTACCGCTGCCCTGGTAAAAGAACTGCGTGAGCGTACCAGCGCAGGTATGATGGATTGCAAAAAAGCGCTGATCGAATCTAACGGCGACATCGAGCTGGCAATCGAAAACATGCGTAAATCTGGCGCGATCAAAGCGGCGAAAAAAGCAGGCAACGTAGCTGCTGACGGCGTGATCAAAACCAAGATCGAAGGCAACTTCGGCATGATCGTGGAAGTTAACTGCCAGACCGACTTCGTTGCTAAAGACGGCGGTTTCCAGGCTTTCGCTGACAAAGTGTTGGATGCGGCTTTTGCTGGCAAAATCACTGACGTTGACGTGCTGAAAGCGCAGTTCGAAGAAGAGCGCGTTGCTCTGGTGGCAAAAATCGGTGAGAACATCAACATTCGCCGCATTGCTGCCCTGGAAGGCGACGTGTTGGGTAGCTACCTGCACGGTGCTCGCATCGGTGTTCTGGTTGCCGCTACCAAAGGCGCGGATGAAGAGCTGGTTAAGCAGCTGGCAATGCACGTTGCCGCTAGCAAGCCTGAATTCGTCAAGCCTGAAGATGTGTCTGCTGAAGTGGTAGAGAAAGAGTACCAAGTTCAGTTGGACATCGCCATGCAGTCTGGCAAACCGAAAGAAATCGCAGAGAAGATGGTTGAAGGCCGCATGAAGAAATTCACCGGCGAAGTCTCTCTGACCGGTCAGCCTTTCGTGATCGAACCAAGCAAGAGCGTTGCTCAGGTGCTGAAAGAGCACAACACTGACGTAACCAATTTCATCCGCTTTGAAGTGGGTGAAGGCATCGAGAAAGTTGAAGCTGACTTTGCTGCTGAAGTTGCAGCAATGAGCAAACAGTCTTAATGCTGTTAATGGAGCCGCCGCGAGGCGGCTCCATTTTATCCAGCCAGAGAAACGCCGATGATGGGCCCCGCGTGCCCAGGCTAATCGGTTGAAAACCCCAATACTATTACTACTGCTTCTTAGGACAGAACACCATGGCAACCAATGCAAAACCCGTTTATCAGCGTATCCTGCTCAAACTGAGTGGTGAAGCCCTGCAAGGTGCAGAAGGCTTTGGGATCGACGCTAGCGTTTTGGATCGCATGGCTCAGGAAGTAAAAGAGCTGGTCGAGCTGGGCATCCAGGTCGGTGTAGTTATTGGCGGTGGCAATCTTTTCCGTGGTGCAGGTCTGGCACAAGCCGGCATGAACCGCGTAGTGGGCGACCACATGGGAATGCTGGCTACCGTGATGAACGGCCTGGCTATGCGTGATGCACTGCACCGTGCCTATGTGAACGCCCGCCTGATGTCTGCCATTCCGTTGAATGGCGTATGTGACAACTACAGCTGGGCAGAGGCGATCAGCCTGCTGCGTAACAACCGCGTGGTGATTTTCTCCGCCGGTACGGGTAACCCGTTCTTTACCACGGATTCTGCGGCCTGCCTGCGCGGCATCGAAATTGAAGCCGATGTGGTATTGAAAGCGACTAAAGTGGATGGTGTATACTCCGCTGACCCGGTGAAAAACCCGGACGCAACGCTGTACGAACAGATCACCTACCAGGACGTGTTGGAGCGTGAGTTAAAAGTGATGGATCTGGCGGCGTTTACGCTGGCCCGCGATCATGGCTTGCCGATCCGCGTATTCAACATGAACAAGCCGGGCGCACTGCGTCGCGTGGTGATGGGTGAGAACGAAGGTACTCTGATCACCAAATAACGGCTGTTTGGCCAAATTTCGCAGGAGTGGGTAACGCCAGGCGTTGTGTGCTTCTGATAAGTAAAATTCACGGGCTATACTTTTCAGTACAGCCTGCCAAGTAACCAGCTTCCAAGGGTTCGCAACGTGATTAATGAAATCAGAAAAGATGCTGATTCACGCATGGAAAAAAGCGTCGAAGCATTTAAAAACCAAATCAGCAAGATCCGTACTGGCCGTGCTTCTCCAAGCATCCTGGACGGCATCATGGTGGAATACTACGGTACAGCAACGCCGCTGCGCCAACTGGCCAACGTCACGGTAGAAGATTCCCGTACGCTGGCGATCAACCTGTTTGACCGTTCTCTGGGGTCGGCGGTAGAAAAAGCCATTATGTCTTCCGATCTGGGCCTGAACCCAAGCTCGGCTGGCACCGTGATCCGCGTTCCGCTTCCTCCGTTGACGGAAGAGCGCCGTAAGGATCTGATCAAGGTCGTACGTGGTGAAGCCGAGCAGGGCCGTGTGGCCGTGCGTAACGTGCGCCGCGATGCCAACGATAAAGTGAAGGCACTGCTGAAAGACAAAGAAATCAGCGAAGATGAAGATCGCCGTTCACAAGACGATATCCAGAAAATGACCGATGCCTACATCAAACTGCTTGATGCGGCATTGGCCGATAAAGAAAAAGAACTGATGGATTTCTAATCTCCATCGCCTTGAAATAAAGCGTCGCCTTGGCGGCGCTTTATTTTTTGTGGTGCAGATCTCGTTTTATCGTACGCACAGAGCGTAAACCAGCCGTGATGCAAGTTACACTGTGGTGTACATCCGATCTCATCACGCAGTAGATTCAGAGCGATCTCATGAAGCAACTGACAATTCTGGGTTCCACCGGTTCCGTGGGCACCAGCACCCTGGCCGTGGTCAGGGAAAATCCCGACCTTTTCGCGATCAAGGCACTGGTAGCTGGCCGTAATGTAGCGGTCATGGCGCAGCAGTGCATAGAGTTCCGCCCGAGTTATGCGGCAATGGCCGATGAGCAGGCCGCCAATGAGTTACGCGCCGTGCTGGCAGAAAACGGTGTGAAAACCGACGTGTTGGCCGGTGAAAAGGCAGCCTGCGAGCTGGCCGCATTAGACGACGTCGATCAGGTGACGGCCGCTATCGTCGGGGCCGCTGGGCTGTTGCCCACCCTGGCCGCTATTCGTGCCGGTAAGCAGGTGCTGCTGGCGAACAAAGAGTCTCTGGTCACCTGTGGCCGCCTGTTTATGGACGCGGTGCAAAAGAGCCAGGCACAGTTGCTGCCGCTGGACAGCGAGCACAACGCCATCTTCCAGAGCCTGCCAGAAAGCATCCAACGCCAACTGGGGTATAGCTCGCTGGAAGCCCACGGCGTTTCGCGCATCGTGCTGACCGGTTCCGGTGGCCCGTTCCGTACTACGCCGATGGAACAGTTCGCCACTATGACGCCGGATCAGGCCTGTGCGCATCCCAACTGGTCTATGGGGCGCAAAATCTCGGTAGATTCCGCCACCATGATGAACAAGGGGCTGGAGTATATCGAGGCTCGCTGGCTGTTCAACGCCTCGGCAGAGCAGATGGAAGTGATCCTCCATCCGCAGTCGGTGATCCACTCCATGGTGCGCTATGCCGATGGTAGCGTGCTGGCCCAACTGGGTACGCCGGATATGCGCACGCCTATTGCCCATGCCATGGCTTACCCGCAGAGGGTCCACTCCGGGGTGGCTGCACTCGATTTCTGCCGTATCGGGGCGCTGACCTTCTCCGAGCCGGAGCGTGAGCGCTATCCTTGCCTGTATTTGGCGATCGAAGCCTTCGATGCGGGCCAGGCGGCGACCACCGCGCTCAACGCGGCCAATGAAATTGCCGTAGCGGCATTTTTGCAGCAACAAATTCGTTTCACTGATATTTCAGCCGTGAACCAAAAGGTTGTTGAATGTATGGCGCTGGCGGAGCCAACCAGTATTGAGATGGTGTTGGAGATCGATCGTCAGGCGCGTGAGGTGGCTCGAGGTCTGGTTCATAACCTGCGGGTTTAATCACTTGGGCGGGGTGTACCGAGGGCAAATTCGGCTCTGCTACATTGTCTGAATTTGCTGGTAAACTCGCCAGGCCGCCGTGTGGCCGTTTGTTCAGGCTTCACGGAGGTGTTATAGTCTGCGCCATAATCACCGGTTATACCGTTGAATAATGGCCGGATTGGCAGCTCTTTTTACCTGACAAACGCGGCCAATAGGGCAGTGCCAAGCCAGAAGACGGGGAAAACTTACGCCAATCTTTGCCGGGAGCCCCTTGGGGCACCAGGCAGGCAGACTGAAAAGCTGTGTCAGGCACACGGCTTTTTTTGCGCGTAAGGTCCGATATTCCGGCAAGGCTGTGGTGTTTCTACCGAGGAAATAAGTACGAGTTATGTCGTCCGCAAACCAACAAGAAGCTAATCTTTCTGCTCATGGGCCACGTCATGTCGCGATCATTATGGACGGCAATGGGCGTTGGGCTAAACGCCAGGGCAAGTTACGTGTCTTCGGTCATAAAGCAGGGGTGAAATCGTTACGCCGCGCGGTCAGTTTTGCCGCCAGTCACCATTTAGATGCACTCACGCTTTATGCCTTCAGCAGCGAAAACTGGAACCGTCCGGCGCAGGAAGTCTCCGCGCTGATGGAGCTTTTTGTCCGCGCACTGGACAGCGAAGTAAAAAGCCTGCATAAACATAATGTCAGGTTGCGTGTGATCGGCGATGTCAGCCGGTTCAGCGCACGTTTGCAAGAGCGTATCCGCCGCTCGGAGCAACTGACAGAAAATAACGATGGCCTGACGCTTAACGTTGCCGCCAATTACGGTGGCCGTTGGGATATTATTCAGGGAGTGAAGGATCTGGCTGAGCAAGTGCAGCAGGGTACGCTGTGCGTGGACCAGATCAGCGAGGAGTTACTGGGTGAGCGCGTCTGCATGAGCGATTTGTCTCCGGTGGATCTGGTGATCCGTACCGGTGGCGAACATCGCATCAGTAACTTTTTGTTGTGGCAAATTGCGTACGCCGAGCTTTACTTTACTGATGTACTCTGGCCAGATTTTGATGAACTTGTCTTTGAAGGTGCGCTGAATGCATTTGCACAACGCGAGCGTCGCTTCGGAGGAACAACACCTATCGACGCCAATGCGTCCTAGGGGGAACTTTTGCTGAAGTCTCGCATCATAACGGCTCTGATTTTAATTCCGATTGTTATCGCAGCGCTGTTCTTACTGCCGCCGATGGGCTTTGCCCTGGTAACACTCGCTGTGTGCATGTTAGCCGCCTGGGAATGGGGGCAGTTGGCTGGCTTTGCTGCCCGCCCCCAACGTATCTGGCTGGCGATATTGTGCGGTTTCCTATTGGCGCTGATGATGCTCAGCGTGCCTGCCTACCATCAGTCTGTTCACCAATTGCAGATCGCTGGCCCGCTATGGTTGTCGCTGGGATGGTGGCTGGTGGCTCTGCTGCTGGTGCTGTTCTATCCAGGCTCGGCGGCGCTGTGGCGAAATTCGCGCACCTTGCGGCTGGTCTTTGGCCTGTTGACCATCGTGCCGTTTTTCTGGGGCATGCTGGCACTGCGTCAGTTCGGCTATGAAGAGAATCATTTTACCGGTGCCTGGTGGTTGCTGTACGTTATGCTGCTGGTCTGGGGCGCTGATTCCGGCGCCTACATGTTCGGCAAGCTGTTTGGCAAACACAAGCTGGCACCGAAGGTCTCCCCAGGCAAAACCTGGGAAGGGCTGGTCGGTGGGCTGGTCACGTCTGCCGTGATTTCGTGGCTGTTTGGCCGCTATGCGCCGCTGAACGTGGTGCCTATGACCCTATTGGTCTGTTCGGTAATTGCGGCCCTGGCTTCGGTGTTGGGCGATCTGACGGAAAGCATGTTCAAACGTGAAGCCGGTATCAAGGACAGTGGTCATCTGATCCCGGGGCACGGCGGCATTCTGGATCGTATCGATAGCCTGACCGCAGCGGTACCGGTATTTGCCTGCTTGATGCTGTTAGTGTTTTAATCCGTCATCGGCGGGGGGAGTAAAGGGATTCTATGGTCAGCGTACTCTGGAACTTGGTCGCGTTTATTATCGCTCTGGGTATATTGATCACCGTGCATGAGTTCGGGCACTTTTGGGTGGCCCGCCGCTGTGGCGTCCGCGTGGAGCGCTTCTCTATCGGCTTTGGCCGTGCGCTATGGCGCCGCACCGATCGCCAGGGCACCGAATATGTCGTCGCCATGATCCCCCTTGGCGGCTATGTCAAAATGCTCGATGAGCGCGTCGAAACGGTAGCTCCCGAGCTGCGTCATGAGGCGTTCAATAATAAAACCGTCTGGCAGCACGCGGCGATTGTCAGCGCGGGCCCCATTGCCAATTTCCTGTTTGCCATTCTTGCCTATTGGGTCGTCTTTATCATCGGCGTGCCGAGTTACCGCCCGGTCATCGGTGAAATTACTCCGCAATCCATTGCCGCTCATGCCGAAATTTCTCCGGGAATGGAACTTAAGTCCGTTGACGGTATCGAAACGCCTGATTGGGAATCTGTTCGTCTGGCGTTGGTGACCAAAATCGGTGATGCGCAAACCGAGGTAGAAATTGCTCCGTTTGGTACCTCACAAAAGGTGAGCAAGACCCTGGATTTGCGCCACTGGAGCTTTGAGCCGGACAAAGAAGATCCCGTGCGTTCTCTAGGCATGATCCCGCGTGGCCCGCAGATTGAATCCGTGCTGGCGGAAGTCCAGACCGGGTCGGCTGCGCAAAAGGCAGGTTTACAAGCGGGGGACAGGATCGTTAAAGTCGATGGTCAGCCACTTGGTCGTTGGGTTACGTTGGTTAAACGTATCCACAATGCTCCAGGGCTTCCGCTGGTTTTAGAGATAGAAAGAAACGGCGCCCCCTTGTCTTTAACGCTGATACCAGATACAAAGCCGGTGGGAAAAGACAAAGCGGTGGGGTTTGCCGGGATTATACCTAAAGTTATCCCTCTGCCGGATGAGTACAAGACCATCCGTCAATATGGGCCGTTCTCTGCGCTGTATCAGGCGGGGGACAAAACCTGGCAGCTGATGCACCTTACGGTCAGCATGATAGGTAAATTAATTACCGGTGATGTAAAGCTGAACAACCTGAGTGGCCCGATTTCCATTGCACAGGGAGCAGGGGCATCAGCAGAGGTGGGTTTTGTGTATTATATGATGTTCCTGGCGTTGATTAGCGTCAACTTAGGGATCATCAACCTCTTCCCATTACCGGTATTAGATGGTGGGCATCTCCTCTTCCTGGCGATAGAAAAGCTGAAGGGGGGGCCAGTTTCTGAGCGAGTACAGGACTACAGCTACCGCATTGGTTCGATCTTGTTGGTACTGCTGATGGGTCTTGCACTTTTCAATGATTTTTCTCGTCTTTAGGGGCGGGGACAGGTTAGGAAGAACGCATAACAACGATGGCGATGAAAAAGTTGCTCATAGCGTCGCTGCTGTTTGGCAGCGCCACCGTATACGGTGCAGACGGGTTCGTAGTGAAGGATATTCATTTCGAAGGCCTGCAACGAGTCGCCGTCGGTGCGGCGTTACTCAACATGCCGGTTCGCGTAGGCGATACCGTCTCTGATGATGATATCGGTAATACCATCCGTGCGTTGTTTGCCACTGGCAACTTCGAGGACGTTCGCGTCCTGCGCGATGGTGATACGCTGATTGTTCAGGTTAAGGAACGCCCTACCATTGCCAGCATCACTTTCTCCGGTAACAAATCGGTGAAAGATGACATGCTCAAGCAAAACCTGGAGGCCTCTGGCGTCCGGGTTGGTGAAGCACTCGACCGCACCACCTTATCCAGCATTGAAAAAGGGTTGGAAGACTTCTACTACAGCGTCGGTAAATACAGTGCCTCGGTGAAAGCCGTTGTCACGCCGTTGCCGCGCAACCGTGTTGACCTGAAACTGGTGTTCACGGAAGGGGTTTCCGCCAAGATTCAACAAATCAACATTGTCGGCAACCATGCCTTCACCAACGATGAGCTGATCGCGCACTTCCAGTTGCGTGATGATGTGCCGTGGTGGAACGTAGTGGCCGATCGCAAATACCAGAAGCAAAAGCTGGCGGGGGACCTTGAAAGCCTGCGCAGCTTCTATCTGGATCGCGGCTATGCCCGTTTCAATATCGATTCGACGCAGGTCAGCCTGACGCCAGATAAAAAAGGCATCTATATCACCGTTAACATCACCGAAGGCGATCAGTACAAGCTTTCCGGCGTGGTGGTCAATGGCAACCTGGCCGGTCATTCGGCCGAGGTGGCCCAGTTGACCAAGATTGAGCCAGGTGAGCTGTTTAACGGCACCAAAGTGACCAAAATGGAAGATAACATCAAGAAGATGTTTGGCCGTTATGGTTACGCCTATCCTCGCGTACAGACTCAGCCTGAAATCAACGATGCGGATAAGACCGTGAAGCTGAACGTCAACATCGACGCGGGTAACCGTTTCTATGTGCGTCGCATCAAGTTCGAAGGCAACGACACCAGTAAAGATTCCGTTCTGCGCCGCGAAATGCGCCAGATGGAAGGGGCGTGGCTGGGTAACGATCAGGTCGAGCAGGGTAAAGAGCGTCTGAACCGACTGGGTTACTTCGAGACGGTCGACGTTGAAACCCAACGTGTACCGGGTTCCCCCGATCAGGTTGATATCACCTATAAGGTGAAAGAACGTAACACCGGGACGCTGAACTTTGGTGTGGGTTACGGTACCGAAAGTGGCGTCAGCTTCCAGGCGGGTGTACAGCAGGATAACTGGCTGGGCACGGGCTACTCTGTTGGCATCAGCGGTACCAAGAACGACTACCAGACCTATACCGAGCTGTCGGTGACCAACCCGTACTTCACCGTTGACGGTGTGAGTCTGGGCGGCCGTATCTTCTATAACGACTTTAAAGCGAATAATGCCGATCTGTCTGACTATACCAACAGCAGTTATGGTGTTGACGGCACGCTGGGCTTCCCAATCAACGAGAACAACTCGCTGCGAGCTGGCCTGGGTTACGTCCATAACTCCCTGTCAGAAATGCAGCCGCAGATTGCCATGTGGCGCTATCTGAACTCGATGGGCGATTATCCTGACTTTAAGGATCGCGCCAGCTTTACAGCCGATGACTTCACGCTGAACCTGGGCTGGACCTATAATAATCTGGACCGTGGCTATTTCCCTACCCAGGGTAACCGCACTACGTTCAACACCAAGGTGACCGTGCCGGGTTCCGACAACTCATACTACAAGATGACGTTGGACACCGCGCAGTATATGCCGCTTAACGATGACAAGACCTGGGTGTTGCTGGGTCGTGGCCGTGTGGGCTATGCCGATGGATTGGGCGGTAAAGAAATGCCGTTCTATGAAAACTTCTATGCGGGTGGTTCAAGTACCGTACGTGGCTTCCAGTCCAACACCATTGGTCCAAAAGCCGTGTACTACAACTCCAACTCGTATCAGTGTCAGTTTAAAGTCGGTAGCACAACGGATCGTCAGGATATCTGTAATTCGAACGATGCGGTGGGCGGGAACGCCATGGCCGTGGCAAGTATGGAGTTGATCACGCCTACGCCGTTCCTTAGCGAGAAATACGCCAACTCGGTACGTACTTCACTGTTTATCGATGCCGGTACCGTGTGGGATACCCACTGGGAAAACACCGATCAGACGCTGATGTACGGGGTACCAGACTACAGCAAAGCGAGCAACATTCGCGTGTCTGCCGGTCTTGCGCTGCAGTGGATGTCTCCACTGGGGCCGTTGGTCTTCTCCTATGCGGATCCGATCAAGAAATACGACGGCGACAGGTCGGAGCAGTTCCAGTTTAACATCGGTAAAACCTGGTAATAACCGGTTTCACCCGTGGGCATAGCGGTACAAGAATCGCAAATGCCAGGCTTAAACCCGCTCATAGCGAGAGAAATCTCATTGTGTAATGTGATAAGTCTGGCAGATTGTGTACTTTCAAAAGTGTCATGTGACACAAATGGGTGATGGTAAGGAGTTTATAGTGAAAAAGTGGTTATGTGCCGCAGGCCTCGGTTTAGCAATGGCTGCTTCTGCAGGCGTTCAGGCAGCTGACAAAATTGCTGTTGTTAACGTTTCTAGCATTTTCCAACAGTTGCCAGCTCGTGAAACCGTAGCCAAGCAATTGGAAAGCGAATTCAAAGGCCGTGCAAGCGAACTCCAGAACATGGAACGCGATCTGCAAACCAAAATGCAGAAACTGCAGCGTGATGGTTCTACCATGAAAGCCAGCGATCGCACCAAGATGGAAAAAGACGTGATGGCTCAGCGTGAGCAGTTCTCTCAGAAAGCGCAGGCTTTCGAGCAGGACAATCGTCGTCGCCAGATGGAAGAGCGTAACAAGATACTGAGCCGTATTCAGGATGCAGTGAAAGTCGTTGCCAGCAAAGAAGGCTATGACGTCGTCGTCGATGTTAACGCTACTGCTTACTTCGCGGCAGGCAAAGATATTACTGCAGACGTGCTGAAACAGGTTAAATAACGCCATGCCTTCAATTCGACTGGCTGATTTAGCGCAGCAGTTGGATGCACAATTGCACGGTGATGGCGATCTCGTCATCACCGGCATTGCTTCTATGCATTCCGCACAGCCTGGCCAAATCACGTTTTTGTCAAACAGCCGCTACCAAGAGCAGTTGTCTTCCTGCCAAGCGAGTGCCGTGGTACTTACCGAAGCAGACCTATCACACTGCCGTAGCGCAGCGCTGGTGGTGAAAAACCCTTACCTGACCTATGCGCGTATGGCGCAGTTGATGGACACCACGCCAGCACCCGCAGCAGATATCGCGCCAAGCGCGGTGATCTCTCCGCAGGCCAAGCTGGGACAGAACGTTGCTATTGGGGCGAACGCGGTTATCGAATCCGGTGTTGAACTGGGTGATAACGTGGTCATCGGCCCGGGTTGCTTTATCGGCAAGCAGGCACGCATCGGCGCAGGTACGCGTCTGTGGGCCAACGTGACGATTTATCATGAAGTGGAAATCGGCCAGCACTGCCTGATCCAATCGGGAACGGTGATTGGTGCGGACGGTTTCGGCTACGCCAACGAGCGTGGCAACTGGATCAAGATCCCGCAGCTTGGCACGGTGATTATTGGCGATCGCGTTGAGATTGGGGCCTGTACCACCATCGATCGCGGCGCGTTGGATAACACCCAGATTGGGAATGGTGTTATCATAGATAACCAGTGTCAGATTGCACACAACGTGGTGATTGGCGAGAATACCGCCGTCGCGGGCGGTGTGATCATGGCGGGTAGCCTGAAAATCGGGCGCTATTGCCAAATTGGCGGCGCCAGTGTGATCAATGGTCACATGGAGATTGCTGACCAGGTAGTTGTCACCGGGATGGGAATGGTTATGCGACCAATCACCGAACCTGGGGTATACTCCTCTGGCATTCCGTTACAACCCAACAAAGTTTGGCGTAAAACCGCGGCGTTGGTGATGAATATCGATGAGATTAGCAAGCGCTTGAAAGCTGTCGAACGAAAAGTCGGAAAAGACTAATCACCACGGCCCGGGATGCTGGGTATAAAACGAAACGCGTTGGCAATGATGCCAAAAGCGCAAAGAGTTGTTAATTTGCGGCCTGCCTGATGATCTCCTTTTTGGGGTCAACGCAGGCCGTGTTGTTGATGCCATCAGTTTTTAGAGACAGGAAGAGTATTTTGACTACTGACACTCATACTCTAGATATTGCAGAAATTCTGGAACTGCTTCCTCACCGTTATCCATTCTTGCTGGTTGACCGTGTATTGGATTTCGAAGAGCATAAATATCTGCGTGCAGTGAAGAACGTATCCGTTAATGAGCCGTTTTTCCAGGGGCATTTCCCTGGTAAACCGATTTTTCCAGGCGTGCTGATTTTGGAAGCTATGGCTCAGGCCACGGGTATCCTGGCATTTAAGAGCGTGGGTAAACTGGAACCGGGCGAGCTGTACTATTTCGCCGGTATTGACGAGGCTCGCTTCAAGCGCCCTGTGGTGCCTGGCGATCAGATGATTATGGAAGTCACTTTCGAAAAAACCCGTCGTGGTTTAACCCGCTTTAAAGGCGTGGCGACCGTCGACGGAAAAATTGTCTGCGAAGCAACCATGATGTGTGCCCGCAGCCGGGAGGCATAATCCGTGATTGATAAAACCGCCTTTATCCATCCAAGTGCGATCGTTGAAGAAGGCGCCGTCATCGGCGCTGGTGCGCATATAGGTCCCTTCTGCTACGTCGGCTCCCAGGTGGAAATCGGCGCGGGTACGGTCCTCAAATCGCATGTGGTGGTGAACGGTATCACCAAGATTGGCCGCGATAACGAGATCTATCAGTTTGCCTCTATCGGTGAAGTGAATCAGGATCTGAAATACGCTGGCGAACCGACTCGGGTTGAAGTCGGCGATCGTAACCGCATTCGTGAGAGCGTCACCATTCATCGCGGTACTGCGCAGGGAACGGGCCTGACCAAAGTCGGTAATGACAACCTGCTGATGGTCAACGTGCACGTTGCTCATGACTGCGTGGTGGGTAATTCCTGCGTGTTGGCCAACAACGCCACGCTGGCTGGTCACGTGGAGATCGACGATTTCGCCATCATTGGCGGCATGACCGCGATCCACCAATTCTGTGTGATTGGTGCCCATGTGATGGTCGGTGGTTGCTCCGGTGTCGCTCAGGACGTACCGCCTTTTGTCATCGCGCAGGGTAACCACGCAACGCCATTTGGTATTAACGCCGTAGGCCTGAAACGCCGTGGTTTTGATAAGGATGAAATGCAGGCGATCCGCAACGCCTACAAAATCCTCTATCGCAGCGAGAAGACCTTCGACGAGGCTAAAGCAGAGATCGAAACCCTGGCGCAACAGCAGCCCGTGGTGCAGCAGTTCCTCGATTTCTTTGCGCGTTCTACCCGTGGGATTATTCGCTGAGTTATGCCAAATCGTCCATTGACTATCGGATTGGTCGCCGGGGAAACTTCCGGTGATATTCTGGGTGCCGGTTTAATTCGTGCGCTTAAGACGCACTATCCAAGCGCCCGCTTTGTCGGTGTCGCTGGCCCGCTGATGCAGGCCGAAGGGTGTGAAACCTGGTACGAAATGGAAGAGCTGGCGGTGATGGGCGTGGTAGAGGTGCTTGAGCGTCTGCCACGCCTGTTGAAGATCCGCAAGGATCTGACCCGCCGGTTCAGTGAGCTGAAGCCTGACGTGTTTGTCGGTATTGATGCGCCAGACTTCAACCTCACGCTGGAAGGCCGCCTGAAACAGCGCGGTATCCGCACTATTCACTATGTCAGCCCGTCCGTATGGGCCTGGCGTCAGAAACGCGTTTTCAAAATTGGTAAAGCGACCGACCTGGTGTTGGCGTTCCTCCCTTTCGAAAAAGCGTTTTACGATCGTTTCAACGTCCCTTGCCGCTTTATCGGTCATACCATGGCCGATGCGATGCCATTGCAGGCGGATAAGCTGGCCGCACGCGCTACGCTGGGCATTGCCCCGGGCGCTCGCTGTTTGGCATTGCTACCCGGCAGCCGTAATGCCGAAGTGGAAATGCTCAGTGGTGACTTCCTGCGTACCGCACAACTGCTACGCGAGCATTATCCCGATCTGGAAGTGGTGGTGCCTTTGGTCAATGCCAAGCGCCGTGAGCAGTTTGAGCGCATCAAGGCCGAGGTTGCGCCGGAGCTCAAGGTTCACCTGCTGGATGGCAAAGGGCGTGAGGCAATGGTGGCCAGCGATGCGGCACTGTTGGCTTCCGGCACCGCAGCGCTGGAATGCATGTTGGCAAAATGCCCGATGGTGGTGGGCTACCGCATGAAGCCATTTACCTTCTGGCTGGCGGAGCGGCTGGTGAAAACCCCGTATGTCTCATTGCCTAACCTGCTGGCGGGGCGTGAAATCGTCACCGAACTGCTGCAACACGATTGTGTACCGGATAAGCTGGCCGCGGCGTTATTGCCGTTGCTGGAAGACAGCCCGCAGACGGAGCTGTTGAAACAGACCTTCCTTGAACTGCATCAGAGCATTCGCTGTGGTGCCGATGAACAGGCCGCTCAGGCTGTATTGGAGCTGGCGAAAGCATGATGGAACCCTTTGTTTACCCTGCCGCCCGGCTGTTTGCCGGTGTGGATGAAGTGGGGCGCGGGCCTTTGGTGGGCGCCGTTGTGACCGCAGCAGTGATCCTCGATCCTGCACGGCCGATTGTTGGCCTGGCGGATTCCAAAAAGCTCAGTGAGAAGCGCCGCCTGGCGTTATACGACGAGATCCTGGAAAAGGCGCTGTCCTGGAGCCTGGGGCGGGCTGAACCGGTCGAGATCGACCAACTGAATATCCTGCATGCCACCATGCTGGCGATGCAGCGTGCGGTGGCGGGTTTGCATATCGCACCGGACATGGTGTTGATTGACGGCAACCGTTGCCCCAAATTGCCGATGCGTTCGTTAGCGGTGGTGAAAGGGGATAGCCGGGTAGCGGAAATCAGTGCTGCATCGATTCTGGCGAAGGTGACCCGCGATCGCGAGATGACCGAGCTGGATGCGATTTTCCCGGATTACGGTTTTGCCCAACACAAGGGCTATCCCACCGCGTTCCATCTGGAAAAGCTGGCCGTACTGGGGGCTACCGAGCATCATCGCCGCAGTTTTGCCCCTGTCGCAAGAGTGCTGGAGCAGTAATTACCTCTTGGCCTCGTTGGGCTACATAAGTTGAGTTAACCCTGGTCCAGCTTGCTGGACCCCAACACGTTGGTATCTGGATATGGCCGAACCTCGTTTTATTCATCTGCGCGTCCACAGTGACTACTCCATGATTGATGGATTGGCCAAGATCGGCCCGTTGGTGAAAAGAGCTGCCGCGTTAGCCATGCCAGCCTTGGCCGTCACTGACTTCACCAATATGTGTGGTCTGGTGAAGTTTTATGGCAGTGCGCACGGTGCCGGGATCAAACCGATCATCGGTGCGGATTTCCATGTGCAAAGCGAAGAGCTGGGCGATGAGCTGGCACAGCTTACCGTGCTGGCAGCCGATAACGTTGGCTATCAAAATCTCACCCTATTAATCTCCAGGGCGTATCAGCGCGGCTATGGCCCGGCCGGTCCGGTGATCGATCGCGACTGGCTGATAGAACACCGCAGCGGGTTGATCCTGCTTTCCGGTGCACGCATGGGCGACGTCGGCAAGTTTCTGCTGCGTGGCAACCAGGCCCTGGTCGATCAATGCCTGGAGTTTTACCAGCAGCATTTCCCGGACAGCTATTATCTCGAACTGATCCGCACCGGCCGTGCGGATGAAGAAAACTATCTGCACGCCGCCGTAGCCCTGGCGACCGAACGTGGGTTGCCGGTAGTTGCCACCAACGACGTCCGTTTCCTGGTGGAAGATGACTTTGATGCCCATGAGATCCGCGTAGCGATCCATGATGGCTTTACGCTCGACGATCCCAAACGCCCGAAAAACTACAGCCCGCAACAGTACATGCGCAGCGAAGAGGAAATGTGCGAGCTGTTTGCCGACATCCCGGAAGCGTTGCTAAACAGTGTGGAAATTGCCAAGCGCTGTAACGTCACCATCCGTTTGGGCGAATATTTCCTGCCACAGTTCCCCACCGGCGATATGACCACCGAAGATTTCCTGGTGCTCAAGTCCAAAGAGGGGTTGGAAGAACGTCTGGAGTTCCTGTTCCCAGATCCGGAGGTCCGTGCCGAGCGCCGCCCTGAATACGATGAGCGTCTGGATCTGGAACTGAAAGTGATCAACCAGATGGGATTCCCGGGTTACTTCCTGATCGTCATGGAATTCATCCAGTGGTCGAAAGATAACGACGTGCCGGTAGGCCCGGGGCGTGGTTCCGGTGCCGGTTCGCTGGTGGCCTATGCGCTGAAAATCACCGATCTCGACCCGTTGGAGTTTGACCTTCTGTTCGAACGCTTCCTGAACCCGGAACGTGTCTCGATGCCCGACTTCGACGTCGACTTCTGCATGGAAAAGCGTGACCTGGTCATCGAGCACGTGGCGGACATGTATGGCCGTGAGGCGGTATCGCAGATCATCACCTTCGGTACCATGGCGGCGAAAGCGGTGATCCGCGACGTGGGTCGCGTGCTGGGGCATCCTTATGGCTTCGTTGACCGTATCTCCAAGCTGGTGCCGCCCGATCCGGGCATGACGCTGGAAAAAGCCTTTGCCGCAGAGCCGCAGCTGCCAGAAATCTATGAGGCAGACGAAGAGGTCAAAGCGCTGATCGACATGGCGCGCAAGCTGGAAGGCGTGACGCGTAACGCCGGTAAGCACGCCGGGGGCGTGGTGATTGCGCCAACCAAGATCACCGACTTTGCCCCGCTTTATTGCGATGCCGAAGGTAACCACCCGGTCACCCAGTTTGACAAGAACGACGTGGAATACGCCGGGCTGGTGAAGTTCGACTTCCTCGGTCTGCGTACCCTGACCATCATCGACTGGGCGTTGGAGATGATTAACGCCCGTCGCGCCAAGACCGGGTTGGAACCGATAGATATCGCGGCCATTCCGCTCGATGACAAGAAAAGCTTCGACATGTTGCAACGCTCGGAAACCACTGCGGTATTCCAGCTTGAATCGCGCGGCATGAAGGATTTGATCAAACGTCTGAAGCCTGACTGCTTCGAAGACATGATCGCACTGGTAGCGCTGTTCCGCCCCGGCCCGTTGCAGTCCGGCATGGTAGATAACTTTATCGACCGTAAGCACGGGCGCGAAGAGATCTCCTATCCTGATATCCAGTGGCAGCATGAATCGTTGAAACCGGTGCTGGAGCCGACGTATGGCATCATCCTGTACCAAGAACAGGTAATGCAGATCGCTCAGGTATTAGCTGGCTATACGCTGGGCGGTGCGGACATGCTGCGTCGCGCCATGGGTAAAAAGAACCCGGTCGAGATGGCCAAGCAGCGCGGCGGTTTTGAAGATGGTGCGAAATCGCGCGGCATTGACGGCGAACTGTCGGTAAAAATCTTCGATCTGGTAGAGAAGTTCGCGGGTTATGGCTTTAACAAATCGCACTCCGCTGCCTATGCGTTGGTGTCTTACCAGACGCTGTGGCTGAAGGCCCACTATCCGGCCGAATTTATGGCCGCGGTTATGACCGCCGATATGGATAATACCGATAAGGTGGTGGGGCTGGTGGATGAGTGCTGGCGCATGGGCCTGAAAATCCTGCCGCCGGACATCAACAGCGGGCAGTATCACTTCCACGTTAATGATGAGGGCGAGATCGTCTATGGCATCGGCGCCATCAAGGGCGTGGGGGAAGGGCCGATCGAAGCAATTATCGAAGCGCGTAATTCCGGCGAGCAGGGGTATTTCAAAGATCTGTTCGACCTGTGCGCCCGCTCCGATATTAAAAAGCTCAACCGCCGTATCCTGGAAAAGCTGATCATGTCTGGGGCGTTCGATCGCCTGGGGCCACACCGCGCCGCGTTGATGAACTCCCTGGGGGATGCGCTTAAAGCGGCCGATCAGCACGCCAAAGCCGAAGCCATCGGCCAGGCGGATATGTTTGGCGTGCTGGCGGAAGCGCCGGAACAGGTGGAGCAATCCTACGCCAACGTTCCCCCTTGGCAGGAACAGGTGGTGCTGGATGGTGAACGGGAAACGCTGGGGCTGTATCTTACCGGCCACCCGATCACTCAGTACCTCAAAGAAATCGAGCGCTATGCCGGTGGCCAGCGCCTGAAAGATATGCATCCGACGGATCGCGGCAAGATGACTACTGCCGTCGGGTTGGTGATTGCTTCCAAGATCATGATGACCAAACGCGGCAACCGCATCGGCATTTGTACGCTGGATGACCGTTCTGGGCGTCTGGACATTATGTTATTCACCGATGCCTTGGAAAAATACCAGCATTTGTTGGAAAAAGACCGTATCCTGATCGCGACTGGACAGGTCAGCTTTGATGACTTTAACGGCGGGCTTAAAATGACCGCTCGTGAATTAATGGACATCAGTGAAGCACGTGAAAAATACGCTCGCGGGCTTGCTATCTCGCTGACGGACAGGCAAATTGATGACCAGCTTTTGAACCGTCTCCGTCAGTCTTTGGAACCCCATCGCTCGGGGACGATTCCAGTGCATCTCTACTATCAACGGGAAGATGCACGGGCAAGATTGCGCTTTGGTGCAACTTGGCGCGTGACGCCGACCGACCGCTTGTTGATAGATTTGCGGACCTTGGTAGGTAATGAGCAGGTGGAACTGGAATTTGACTAAAATAGGAATGCTATGAGTCTGAATTTTCTTGATTTTGAACAGCCGATTGCAGAGCTGGAAGCGAAAATTGACTCGCTGACCGCAGTCAGCCGTCAAGACGAAAAATTAGATATTAATCTGGACGAAGAGGTTCAGCGCCTGCGTGAGAAGAGCGTTGAGCTGACGCGCAAGATTTTTTCCGATCTTGGGGCCTGGCAGATTGCCCAATTGGCACGCCACCCGCGCCGTCCTTATACCCTGGATTATATCAAACACATCTTTACCGACTTTGAAGAGCTGGCAGGCGATCGCGCCTATGCCGATGACAAAGCCATTGTCGGTGGTATTGCGCGCCTCGATGGCCGCCCGGTGATGATCATTGGTCATCAGAAAGGGCGTGAAACCAAAGAGAAAATCCGCCGCAACTTCGGTATGCCAGCACCGGAAGGCTATCGCAAAGCGCTGCGCCTGATGGAAATGGCCTCCCGCTTCAAGATGCCGCTGATCACCTTCATCGATACCCCAGGTGCTTATCCTGGCGTGGGTGCGGAAGAGCGTGGCCAGTCTGAGGCGATCGCCCGCAACCTGCGTGAAATGTCTCGCCTGAATATCCCGGTGATCTGCACCGTGATCGGCGAAGGCGGCTCCGGCGGGGCATTGGCGATCGGCGTGGGCGATAAAGTGAATATGCTGCAGTACAGCACCTATTCGGTGATCTCGCCGGAGGGCTGTGCCTCGATCCTGTGGAAAAGTGCCGATAAGGCACCGATTGCCGCAGAAGCGATGGGCATCACTGCACCGCGTCTGAAAGAGCTGAAGCTGATCGATTCTGTGATCCCAGAGCCTTTGGGCTCCGCTCACCGCGACGTACCGGCAATGGCGGCTTCGTTGAAAGCCCAACTGTTGGCGGATCTGGCGGATCTGGATGGTCTGAACAACGAAGAGTTGCTCAACCGTCGCTATCAACGGCTGATGAACTACGGTTACTGCTGAGTTTGTTCGCCTGATGACTAACCGCCTTTCGGGGCGGTTTTTTTATGCGCGTAAGACAGCCCCGGCTTTTTATGTTGTTATAAGCTATTGGTAGTTAACTGAAGGATAGCTGCGATGAATATCATTGCGATCATGAGCCCGATGGGCGTGTATTACAAAGACGAGCCTATCCGCGAACTGCACGTGGCGCTGGCCTCAATGGGTTTCCAACTGGTGTTCCCGAAGAACAGTGGTGACCTGCTCAAGCTGATCGAACACAATGCGCGTATCTGTGGGGTGATCTTCGACTGGGATGAATACAGCCTGGAGCTGTGCAGCGAAATCAATGAGCTGAATGAATACCTGCCGCTGTATGCGTTTATCAACACTCACTCCACCTTTGACGTCCACCTGCACGAAATGCGTATGGTGCTCTATTTCTTCGAGTATGGTCTGAACGCTGCCGACGATATCGCCCAGCGCATTCGCCAGTATACCGATGAATATATGGATACCATCACTCCTCCGCTGACCAAGGCGCTGTTCACCTATGTGAAGGAGGGGAAATATACCTTCTGTACGCCGGGCCATATGGCGGGCACCGCGTTCCAGAAAAGCCCGGTGGGCTGCCTGTTCTACGATTTCTTTGGTGCCAACACCCTGAAGGCGGATATTTCCATCTCGGTGACGGAGCTCGGCTCGCTGCTGGATCACACTGGCCCGCATCTGGAGGCGGAGGAGTACATTGCCCGCACGTTCAACGCGGAGCAAAGCTATCTGGTGACCAACGGCACCTCTACCGCCAACAAGATTGTCGGCATGTATTCGGCACCTGCCGGAAGTACGGTACTGATTGACCGTAACTGCCATAAGTCGCTGTGTCACCTGCTGATGATGTGTGACATCGTGCCGATTTATCTGCGCCCGTTGCGAAATGCGTACGGTATTTTAGGCGGCATTCCCCAGCGCGAATTTACCCGCGACAGCATTGCCAAGCGGGTGGAAGACACAGCCAACGCCAGCTGGCCGGTGCATGCGGTGATCACCAACTCCACCTATGATGGCCTGCTGTATAACACCGATTACATCAAGCAAACGCTGGACGTGGCGTCGATCCACTTCGATTCGGCCTGGGTGCCTTACACCAATTTCCACCCGATTTATGACGGCAAAAGCGGCATGAGTGGCGATCGCATCCCAGGCAAGGTGATCTATGAAACTCAATCAACCCACAAGCTGCTGGCGGCGTTCTCTCAGGCTTCGATGATCCACATTAAAGGGGATTATGATGAGAACACCTTTAACGAAGCTTACATGATGCACACCACCACTTCGCCGCATTATGGCATTGTGGCTTCAATGGAAACCGCTGCGGCGATGCTGCGTGGCAATCCAGGGCGGCGCATGATTAACCGTTCGGTGGAGCGAGCCCTGCATTTTCGTCGTGAAGTGCAACGCCTGCGCGCTGAGAGTGATACCTGGTTCTTCGATATCTGGCAGCCGGAAGAGATTGATGAAGCACGGTGCTGGCCGCTGAATCCGGACGACAACTGGCATGGCTTTGGCCAGACCGACAGCGATCATATGTATCTGGATCCGATCAAGGTCACCATTTTGACGCCGGGGATGAACGAACTGGGTGAGCTGGAGGAAAGTGGGATCCCTGCCGCGCTGGTAGCGAAATACCTGGATGAGCGTGGGATCGTAGTGGAGAAAACCGGCCCGTACAACTTGCTGTTCCTGTTTAGCATTGGTATCGACAAGACCAAGGCGATGAGCCTGCTGCGCAGCCTGACGGATTTCAAACGAGCTTACGATCTTAACCTGCGGGTGAAGAACATGCTGCCGGATCTGTATGCTGAAGATCCGGACTTCTACCGCCATATGCGCATTCAGGATCTGGCCGCCGGGATCCACCAACTGATCCGCCAGCACGATTTACCGGGCCTGATGTTGCGTGCGTTTGACGTATTGCCAGAAATGAAGCTGACGCCTTATGAGATGTTCCAGCAGCAGGTACGCGGCAATGTGGAAACCTGCGAGATCGATCAGTTGATCGGCAAGGTGGCGGCGAACATGATCCTGCCTTATCCGCCGGGCGTACCGGTCGTGATGCCGGGGGAGATGATCACCGAAGAGAGCCGCGCGGTGCTCGATTTCCTGCTGATGCTGTGCTCGATCGGTGAACACTATCCAGGTTTTGAAACCGATATCCACGGCGCTAAACTGACCGAGGATGGGCGCTATCTGGTGAAGGTGCTGAAAACCAGTTAGGTAATAATGGCCCCTCACCCTAGCCCTCTCCCACTGGGAGAGGGGACCGATCGTGCCACATCCTGACTTTGGTATCTGGCTGCGACTCAGGGATCGGAGGGGAAATAAAACGGGCTACAGATCAACTCTTCAACCTGATTACGGCTCTGAATCAGCTCCCTCTCCCTGTGGGAGAGGGTTGGGGTGAGGGGTCACTAAATAACTTACGGAGTCCATCCATGTTGGCATTACGACAGGTTCACCATATAGCGGTGATTGGTTCTGATTACGTCGCCAGTAAGCGCTTTTACTGCGATATCCTGGGGTTCACCCTGTTAGCGGAATATTACCGTGAAGAACGCGACTCCTGGAAAGCCGATCTGGCGCTGAATGGCCAATACGTCATTGAACTGTTTTCTTTCCCATCCCCTCCAGCCAGGCCGAGCCGCCCGGAAGCCTGTGGCCTGCGTCACCTGGCATTCAGCGTAGAGGATATCGAGGCATCGATCGCGCATTTACAGGCGGCAGGGGTCGTTTGCGAGCCGGTTCGGGTCGATCCCTATACCCAATCCCGCTTTACCTTTTTCAGCGATCCTGACGGATTACCGCTCGAATTATATGAACTATGAATGCTTAATCTGCTGAGAACGGCCCAAGTTATGGGTCGTTATGCTATCATCGCGCCCTTGCCCTCAGTGTCCACAGAGTTATTTCCGCCATGCAAGAGCCTGTTTTCCGCGTCGGGGAGTGGCTGATCACCCCGGCCGACAACCGCATAAGCCGTGATGGGCGTCAACCGACGCTGGAACCGCGCCTGATCGATATGTTGCAGTACTTTGCTCAGCACCCGGACGTGGTGCTCAGCCGCGACGAGCTGATTGATAACATCTGGAAGCGCAATATCGTCACCAACCATGTGGTGACCCAATGCATTTCCGAACTGCGCAAATATCTGAAAGACGGCGATCCAGACAGCCCCGAATACATCATCACCGTCCCCAAACGCGGTTATAAACTAACGGCACCGGTCATGTGGTGTGAAGAGGGGGAGGACGCGCCGCCGTTGCTACCCCAGGTGGCCGTGGTAATGCATGAGCCGGAAGATGGCAGCGAGGAAGAGGCTCCCGCCTATATACCGCCGCGCCCGCCCACCAAGCCAAAGACCCTGTTACCTAGTGCGGCAGGTCGTTTTTATCAACGCTCACCCTTTTGGGTGTGGCTGGCTTTCCTGGCGGCGCTGTCTGCCTGCGTCGCCTTTGTTGGCATTGCGACCCTGTCTCAGCGCATACCGGTGTCCACTATGCCGGTGTTGCTCAACCCACGTGATATCGATATTCGTATACAGGGTGGCAACAGCTGCAGCAACTGGACGCCACAGCTCTCTTACGTAGTTGGCGTGAGTGAGCTGGTTACCGACGCGCTGAATACCTATTCCACGTTTCTGGTACACGATCAGACCAACTATAACTTTGCCGGGCCGAGCAGCTCCGGCAAGTCGCTGTATATCGAGTTCGTTAACCAACGCCATTACCGTGCCCAGCAATGCTTCCTGTCGGTGCGGCTGGTGGATAATGCCGACAGCTCGATCATGCTGGATAAGCGCTACTTTATTACCACCGATAATCAGCTAAAAATTCAGCAGGATTTCCTTGCCAGCCTGTCGGCGGCGCTGAAACAGCCTTGGCCGCAGCAACTGGCGCAGCGTTTGGCGCAGCTGCTGCCGCAAAATGGCCCGGCGCTGCAGCGTTTCTATCAGGCACATCAGTTGCTGGTACAGGGAGATGCGGACTCACTGACCCGCGCCAGCAGCCAATTGGAGGCAATAATCAAAGCCTCGCCGGACTTTGAGTATGCCGTTGCCGAAAAAGTGCTGGTGGATTTGTTGCGTAACTCCTACCAACCCCTTGATGCGGCCGAACTCGCACAGCTACGAACGGATATTACCCGGCTGGGGACGTTACCAGCATTGGTAAATTCACCCATCTTGCAGCAGATAGTTACCGTCGATGCCTTGTCGCAAGGAAAAACCGATGAGGCTTATCGCGCCATTAATAAAGCTATCGATCTACAGATGTCATGGTTGAACTATGTATTACTGGGCAAAGTCTACGAAATGCAGGGCCATAACCATCAGGCTGCGGATTCTTATATTACGGCTTTCAACCTTCGCCCCGGTGAAAACACGCTGCATTGGATCCGTAATGGCGTATTCCAAACCTCAGTCACCGCCGTTGTTCCTTATTTGGACAATTACGACACCCAAAAATAGCCCCATTACCGACCCGTGGCATAAATATAGCGACACCAAAAGCTTGATACCGGAGGGAGTCATACAGGTTAGCCGACCGTTGAGCGCAGGGATGCGCGATTGCGAGCCCCCAGGGACGGGTTTACGGCGTGTCGGCGTTCTGTATGGCTCCCTCCGGTTACATCACTGATTACAGCTATTTTATAAATTTATATTATTGTTTTTAAATGATATTTATCTTTTCTTTAGCTTATCCTGCCTTCTTGATAAGTGAGTCAAAAACCTCCGGATATCATTTGTAAGATCATGAGCGTAATTTCACCTTATCTTTAGGACTTTATTTTGGCCGATCGTTAGCATCCTGATTATCAAGTCTGTTCATTAATCTCGCCTCTTAATGCTCAGCACTTACCAGCATCGATAATCAGGAGAAACTGACCATGGCTTCATCCAAGAAAATAGGGCTTATTGCCTGCACCGGCGTCGTCGCCGGTAATATGATGGGGAGCGGGATTGCCTTATTACCGGCAAACCTGGCAAGTCTGGGATCTATCGCCATCTGGGGATGGGTAATTTCTATCATCGGCGCGATGTCATTGGCTTATGTTTACGCCCGCCTGGCGACCAAAAACCCGCAGCAGGGTGGGCCAATTGCCTATGCGGGGGAAATCTCCCCGGCGTTCGGTTTCCAGACTGGCGTACTTTACTACCATGCCAACTGGATCGGTAACCTGGCAATCGGCATTACCGCCGTTTCTTATCTCTCTACTTTCTTCCCCGCGTTGAATAATCCGGTACCGGCCGGGATTGCCTGTATCGCCATCGTCTGGATATTCACCTTTGTCAATCTGCTGGGGGGCACCTGGGTCAGCCGCTTGACCACGCTGGGCCTGGTACTGGTCTTGATCCCGGTAGTGGTCACCGCCGTGGCCGGTTGGCACTGGTTTGATGTTGCCACCTATCAAGCCAACTGGAATACCTCGGGTACCACCGACAGCCATGCCGTGGTGAAAAGTATCCTGCTCTGCCTGTGGGCGTTTATCGGCGTTGAATCCGCCGCCGTAAGCACCGGGATGGTAAAAAACCCTAAACGTACCGTACCACTGGCTACCATGCTGGGTACCGGCCTGGCTGGGATTATCTACATTGCCGCCACTCAGGTGATGAGCGGGATGTTCCCAGCGGCGCAAATGGCCGCCAGCGGTGCGCCATTCGCCATCAGCGCTTCCGCCATTATGGGTAACTGGGCCGCTCCGATGGTATCCGCCTTCACCGCCTTTGCCTGCCTGACCTCGTTGGGTTCCTGGATGATGCTGGTAGGCCAGGCCGGGGTGCGTGCGGCCAACGACGGCAACTTCCCGAAAGTGTATGGCGAACTGGATAAAAACGGCATTCCGAAGAAGGGCCTGCTGTTGGCAAGCTGCAAAATGACCGCGCTGATGGTGTTGATCACCGTGATGAACTCCAGCGGTGGCAAGGCTTCCGACCTGTTCGGCGAACTGACCGGTATCGCGGTGCTGCTGACCATGCTGCCTTACTTCTACTCCTGCGTTGACCTGATCCGCTTTGAAGGCGTCAACGTGCGTAACCTGCTGAGCCTGGTGGCGTCGGTACTGGGCTGTGGATTCTGCTTTATCGCCCTGATGGGCGCCAACTCCTTCGAGCTGTCCGGCACCTTTATCGTCAGCCTGATCATCCTGATGTTCTATGCCCGCAAAATGAATACCCGCCAGGTTGCCAAAGCAGCCGCAGCGGTCAACGACAGCACCACGGCCAAAGCGCACTGAGATTGCGTGCTCTGACCCACTGAATTTACCCAGCCCCTTTCTTTCCGACCTGTCAGCCGCGACGGGAAGGGGCCCGCTTTGCCTGGAGAAATGATTATGAACGTTATTGCCATCATGAATCACATGGGTGTCTACTTCAAAGAAGAGCCGATCCGCGAACTGCATCAGGCGCTGGAAAGCCTGGACTTCCGCATCGTCTACCCTAATGACCGTGAAGATTTATTAAAGCTGATCGAAAACAATGCCCGCCTGTGCGGCGTAATTTTCGACTGGGACAAATACAACCTTGAGCTGTGCGAAGAGATCAGCCAGCTCAATGAATATATGCCGCTGTATGCCTTTGCCAATACCTATTCGACGCTTGATGTCAGCCTCAACGATCTGCGCATGCAGGTGCGCTTCTTCGAATACGCGCTGGGCGCGGCAAAAGATATCGCCGCCAAGATCAAACAGAACACCGACGAGTATATCGATGCCATCCTGCCACCGCTGACCAAGGCGCTGTTCAAATACGTGCGTGAAGGCAAATATACCTTCTGTACTCCAGGCCATATGGGCGGCACCGCCTTCCAGAAAAGCCCGGTAGGCAGCCTGTTCTATGACTTCTTTGGCCCGAATACCATGAAGTCTGACATCTCCATTTCGGTTTCCGAACTGGGTTCGCTGTTGGATCACTCCGGCCCGCACAAAGAGGCCGAAGAGTACATTTCCCGCGTGTTCAATGCCGAACGCAGCTACATGGTGACCAACGGCACCTCCACCGCCAACAAGATTGTTGGTATGTATGCCGCTCCGGCAGGCAGCACCGTGCTGATCGACCGTAACTGCCACAAATCATTGACCCATCTGATGATGATGAGTGACATCACGCCGATCTACTTCCGGCCAACCCGCAATGCCTACGGTATTCTCGGCGGTATCCCGCAGAGCGAATTCAGCCGCGCCACCATCGCCAAGCGGGTGAAAGAAACGCCGAACGCCAGCTGGCCAGCGCACGCGGTGATCACCAATTCCACCTACGACGGCCTGCTCTACAACACCGATTTCATCAAACAGACTCTGGACGTTAAATCGATCCACTTTGATTCTGCCTGGGTGCCTTACACCAACTTCCATCCGATCTACAAAGGCAAATGCGGTATGAGCGGGGGCCGGGTTGAAGGTAAGGTGATCTATGAAACCCAGTCGACCCACAAACTGCTGGCGGCGTTCTCGCAGGCTTCGATGATCCACGTTAAAGGGGACATCAACGAAGAGACCTTTAACGAAGCCTATATGATGCACACCACTACCTCGCCTCATTACGGCATCGTGGCGTCCACCGAAACCGCCGCTGCGATGATGAAGGGCAACGCCGGTAAGCGCATGATTAACGGTTCCATCGAGCGTGCCATCAAGTTCCGCAAGGAAATCAAACGGCTGAAAGTGGAGTCCGAAGGCTGGTTCTTTGACGTCTGGCAGCCTGAGCATATCGATGAGCCAGAATGCTGGCCGCTGCGTTCCGACAGCGCCTGGCACGGCTTCAAAAACATCGATAACGAACACATGTATCTCGACCCGATCAAGGTGACCATCCTCACCCCCGGGATGAGCAAAGAAGGTGAGATGCAGCCGTTCGGTATCCCAGCCAGCCTGGTAGCCAAATACCTGGATGAGCGCGGCATCATCGTGGAGAAAACCGGCCCGTACAACCTGCTGTTCCTGTTCAGCATTGGTATCGATAAAACCAAAGCGTTGAGCCTACTGCGCGCGATGACCGATTTCAAACGCTCGTTCGATTTGAACCTGCGGGTGAAAAACATGCTGCCATCGCTGTATCAGGAAGCGCCTGAGTTCTATGAAAACATGCGCATCCAGGATCTGGCGCAGAACATCCATCGCCTGGTCGAGCATCACAACCTGCCGGACCTGATGTACCGTGCGTTTGAAGTGCTGCCAACCATGGTGATGAACCCTTACCACGCCTTCCAGAAAGAGCTGCACGGCGAAGTGGAGGAAGTCTATCTGGAGGATATGGTCGGCAAGGTCAATGCCAATATGATCCTGCCTTATCCTCCAGGCGTGCCGTTGGTGATGCCGGGGGAAATGCTGACCGAAGAAAGCCGCCCGGTGCTGGAGTTCCTGCAAATGCTGTGTGAAATCGGCGCGCATTATCCGGGCTTTGAGACCGATATTCACGGGGCGTACCGCCAGCCGGATGGCCGCTACACGGTGAAAGTGTTGAAAGCGGAATAATGGCATCACAGGGGAAAGCACAGACGCTTTCCCCTTGCTTATCCTGATGGGAGTACACCATGAAAACACCCTCACAGCCGCGCGCTATCTACTATGTCGTTGCAATCCAAATCTGGGAGTATTTTAGTTTTTACGGCATGCGCGCGTTACTGATCCTCTATCTGACCCACCAGTTAGGCTACTCCGATAGCCACGCCATCACCCTTTTCAGCGCTTATGCCTCTTTGGTTTATGTCACCCCCATTCTGGGCGGCCTGCTGGCCGATCGCCTGTTGGGTAACCGCGTCTCGGTGATTGCCGGGGCGGCCTTGATGACCGTGGGCCATATCGTATTGGGGCTGGGTTCGGTCTCTGCCAACTCTCTTTACCTGGCGCTGGGCATAATCATCTGCGGCTACGGCCTGTTTAAATCCAATATCAGCTGCCTGCTGGGAGAGCTGTATCAGGCGCAGGATCCACGGCGGGAAGGCGGGTTTTCTCTGCTGTATGCGGCGGGGAACGTTGGCTCTATCCTGGCTCCGATCGCCTGTGGGTTGGCCGCTGAACGTTATGGCTGGCACGTCGGCTTTGCGCTGGCGGGAATAGGGATGTTTGCCGGGCTGATGATCTTCCTGTCGGGAAGTAAACATTTTCGGCATACGCGCGGGGTGAATATCCCGCTGATACAGGCCACCACGCTACGCTTGCCGCATTGGTTCTGGCTGGTGGCTGGGGTGCTGTGTGCTCCGCTGTTTTTCGCGCTGTTGTTTATTCACAACTGGGCCGGCTATCTGCTTGGCGTAGTGTGCGCCGCTGCGGTGATGATCGTCATGCGTATCCTCTGGCGGGTGAGCGGTGAACAACGGCGGGCGTTATGGCAAATCATCATCTTGATGCTGCTGGGGACGCTGTTTTGGGCCTTTGCCCAACAGGGCGGCAGTTCGATCAGCCTGTTTATCGATCACTTTGTCGACCGGCAATGGTTCTCCTGGTCGGTACCTACGGCGCTGTTCCAGTCGGTAAACGCCTTTGCGGTCATGCTGGGCGGCGTACTGCTGGCCTGGCTGATGCGTAGCAGCCAGGGAAACGCTCAGACGGTGCGCATTTGGTGCAAGTTTGCCTTTGGCCTGCTGTTGATTGCGGTGGGCTTTATGCTGATGGCGCTAAATGCGCGCTGGGGGGAACTGCATGGCCAGGCCTCGATGGGGATGATGGTGGCCGGGCTGGCGGTGATGGGATTTGCCGAACTGTTTATCGATCCGGTGGCGATGGCCCAAATCACCCGGTTGGATATTCCTGGCGTCACCGGCGTGTTGACCGGTATTTATATGCTGGCGACCGGCTCGGTGGCTAATTATCTCGCGGGCCTGATTGCCAACCAGACCACCGAAAGCCAACTGGGTAATGCGATGATCGAAGCTTATGGCAAGGTTTTCACCCAGATAGGCTGGGGAGCCGCAGGCTGCGCCGCCTTGGTGCTGGCGGCTCTGGGACTGTGGTGGGGAATGACTCGGCGCAATGATAGCGCGGTTAATGCTTGATTGATGGCGGTGGGCTGGTTAACGTGCAGCTATGTAGATGTCACTAAGCTCAATTGATGAAGACCCACCACCTCCTGACACAGATTGCCGACCATCTAGGGGCTGAGCGCCAACTGCTGCTGGCGTTCAGCGGCGGCCTGGATTCCAGCGTGCTGTTGCATCTGCTGATGCTGTTGCGCCAGCAGCAACCGGACATTGCCCTGCGCGCGGTGCATGTCCACCATGGCCTGAGCCGTTTTGCCGACGATTGGGTGGCCCATTGCCAGCAGCAATGCGAACGCTGGCAGGTGCCGCTGGTGGTGCAACATGTGCAGCTTGAGGGACGGCCAGGGGGCATTGAAGCCGCTGCCCGTTTGGCCCGCTACGCCGCCTTCGCAGAAACGTTGACCACAGACGAGACTTTGCTGACGGCGCAGCATCTTGACGATCAATGTGAAACCTTCTTGCTGGCCTTAAAACGGGGCAGCGGCCCTGCGGGGCTGTCTGCCATGGCGGCACAAACCCGTTTGGGGAACAATCTCTTGTTACGGCCGCTGTTGGGGATCTCGCGCCAGCAGTTGGAGGCCTACGCACACCAACATCAACTGCAGTGGATCGAGGATGACAGCAATCAGGATCCCCGCTTCGATCGCAACTTCTTACGTCTGAACGTTCTGCCGATAGTGAATCAACGTTGGCCTCATTTTGCTGCCGCCACCGCCCGCAGCGCTGAATTATGTGCCGAGCAGGAGCAACTGCTGAATGAGCTGCTGGCCGAGCAATTGGCCCAACTGCTGGATGGCGAAAACTCGCTTGCTATCGCCGAATTGGCTACCTGTTCTGCGGCCAGGCGCTATGCTTTGCTACGGCGCTGGATTGGGCTGTTTGGCGTCACCATGCCCGCGCGAGATGGCTTGCATCGGCTATGGCAGGAAGTAGCGTTAAGCCGGGAAGATGCCGAACCACAGTTGCAACTCGGGAACTACCAGATCCGCCGTTTTCGTCAGCGCTTGTACCTGCTACCGCTGATGGCTGATCTGAGAGGCACACAATTGCCCTGGCCTGACGAGGCTCCACTGGTGTTACCCGACGAGCTGGGTACTCTGTACGTGGGAGTAGGTGAATGCCAGGTACGGGCTCCTTCAGAGCATGAGTCGGTCAGCGTGCGCTTTACCGCCAAGGGCAGGGCGCGGATTGTTGGCCGTGCCGGTTCACGTCCGATAAAAAAACTGTGGCAAGAGTTGGCTATTCCACCGTGGCAGCGTGAACGTATCCCGTTGCTCTACTATGATGAGCAGTTAATCGCTGCCGTGGGCGTATTTATTACTGAGGAAGGGCAAGCGTCTGCGGGGCAACCGGCCTGGCGGCTTGGCTGGAAAAAAAATAATAACAATCTGCTGTGAGGAGTGGGTAATGAAATTGGTGAGCTTGATGGTAGTGATGGCCAGCGTGCTGAGTTTTTCCGCCATGGCGGCGGGTGATGCGGCGGCAGGGAAGAATAAATCGGCCAGCTGCATGGCTTGCCACGGCGCGGAAGGCAAGGTTTCGGTACCAATGTATCCGAACCTGGCCGGGCAGAATCAGATGTACCTCGAGCACTCTTTGCAAGCTTACAAGAAAGGAGATCGCTCTGGCGGGCAGGCTGAAGTGATGAAGGCCTATGTCTCGGGTCTGTCGGATGAGGATATTGCCGACCTGGCGGCCTATTACGCCAGCCTGAAGCCTTAAATGACGAGGGCAGCCCGTGGGCTGCCCTGTGGAGATGGCGTTACCGCAAAGTCAGTCTGACAGGCTGACAACCACGGTACCGATTTCCGGATGACTGAAACTGAGGATGTGATCCAGACGCAAGCTGAGAGCACTACCGGCCTGATCGACAATCAGGTACTCAACGCCCTTGGTAAATTTCAACTCGGTGGCAATGCCTTCGAACTTCTCTCCGTCGCGTAACTCTAGCTTCAGAATGTAGTTATGCTGACAGGCGAGTTCCAGGCTTTCATAGTCATCGCAATTGATGGATTGGTACTCATCATTCATCAACATGGTCGCTCACCAATAAGTTAGCGGCGGCAAATGCCGCCTGTTCCCTAACGGAGGACGGTAGCTCGCTATTCGCGGCAACCTCGTCCAATGCCTTTAACACACATGCTAGTGCATCCGGCACGTAGCCTAGATCTCCACTGCCGATCTGAGCGTAAAAACGTCGTACTAACTCACAGTATTGTTGCACAATGGCCTCCCTTTAGGATCTCTGCATTATTGCCACGCAGGCTGCAACAAGGCACAGACACTCGGGGTTAAATCCTATCTAAAGGACTATAGCACAGGTGTTAGGGAGTTATTAGCTCCTCTTTTTGGGCATTAGTCCACTTCTGGCGCTCCCCGTGCTGGCTGCGGGCTGCCCTGATCAAGTACAATGTGGCCTGTTAATAAAGAGGTTACCCATGGCGCTGAAAGCAACAATTTACAAAGCCACGCTCAATATCGCTGATATGGACCGTCACTTTTACTTTGATACCACACTCACCCTGGCCCAGCATCCTTCAGAAACCGAACAGCGCATGATGCTGCGCCTGCTGGCCTGGATCTGCCATGCCGATGAACGCCTGGTGTTTACCAAAGGCCTGAGTGCGGAAGACGAGCCGGAAATCTGGCGGCGCAACGACCATAACGGGCTGGAGATGTGGATAGAGCTGGGGCTGCCGGACGAGAAACGCATCAAGAAAGCCTGCAATCAGTCACCTCGGGTGGTGCTTTACGCCTATGGCGATCGCGCCGGGCATGTCTGGTGGCAGTCTATGCAGAGCAAAGTTGCCAACCACAAGAACTTGAGCATTCGCTTTCTCGATGATGAACAACTGTCCCGCTTGACCGCGTTAGCCAGCCGCAATATGACGCTACAGGCCACGCTGCAGGAAGGTACCATCTGGCTGTCAGACCTTCAGAATAGTCTGGAAATTCAATTTGCCGAATGGCAGCAGGCGCAGGTATAACCGGTGCTGGAACTGTCAAGAAACGTAGCCATACCGGACAACGAAATAGAATTAACGGCGATCCGCGCGCAGGGTGCGGGTGGCCAGCATGTGAACAAAACCTCAACGGCGATCCATTTGCGCTTTGACATCCGGGCGTCCAGCCTGCCAGAGTACTATAAAGAACGGCTGCTGGCGCTTAATCATCATTTAGTGACCGGTGAAGGGGTGGTGATTATCAAAGCGCAGGAATATCGCAGCCAGGAAATGAATCGTGAAGCGGCACTGGCCCGGCTGGTGGCGCTGATCCAGCAGGCGATGGTGGTCGAAAAGACGCGCAGGGCAACCAAACCCAGCAAAGGGGCCAAATTACGCCGTCTTGAAGGCAAGGTGCGCAAAGGTGCCACCAAGGCACTGCGCGGCAAGGTTCAGCCTTAACCTACGCCGTGGATATCAATGGATGACAACAGGAGAATAACTTGAAGCAAATAACTATCGCCCTGTTTTTAGCGGCAGGAGCCCTTTCATTGCTGGGATGTAACAATCAATACCAGCCAAAAGAACAAGCGCTTCAGCCGATGCAGCAGAGCTATCAGGGCTTATTGCCTTGTGCGGATTGTACTGGGTTGGACACTTCGCTGTTCCTCGATGAGGACGGCACCTTTGTTTTGCAGGAAACCTATCGCGGCGCTAATGATGGCGATCGAACCTTTGCCAGCTACGGCACATGGGCGCGTACGGCAGACAAGCTGGTGCTGACCGAGAGCAATGGTGAAAAACGTTATTTCCATCCGGAAGGCAAGCAATTGAGAATGCTGGACCGCAGTGGAGCACCGATTGTCTCTCAGCTTAATTATGTGCTGTCGCCGGTGACCAAAGCCTTGCCGAAAACGCCGATGCCGTTGACCGGGTTGTATACCTATATGGCCGACGCGGCGGTATTCCAGGATTGTGCCACCGGCAAAACCTTCCCGGTAGCGAATAATATCGCGCTGGAGCAGGGCTATCTGAAAGCTCAACGGGCGCCGGGCGAACCGGTATTCCTGATGTTGAACGGGCATTTCAGCGTGCAGCCTTCCATGGAGGAAGGGCAGATGCAAAAAGCGCTGATCCCGGAGCCGGGTGGCAAGATCGCTTTCGACAATAACAAGAGCTGCGCTAATTAATCAACGAATTATGGCCTCATCATTTGATGATGGGGTCGTTATTGTTGTCCGTTGCAGATGTCAGTGTGGGCTGGTTTTTAGCTAACGCCCGGGAACGTAAATAGATCCCCGGCTTGATATGACCAACGTAAACCAGCGCTTTGCTAGGTGCCAGCGTGGCAATATCCCCTTCGCGCATATGCAGTAAATCGCCCGGGCTGACCCAGCCAGGAGCGGCCAACGTCAACGGATGCCCGGCGTTTTCAAACGCGGCAATCACAAACTCCGAACAAAAATAGGACGACTCTGTGCCGGTCGGTGCCTTGAGCTGGGCTGCGGCCAAGCCTTGTACACATTGCTGGCGGAAATCGGCAGAGAAGGGGTTCAGTGAACACAGTTGCTTGGTCATCATAAAGGGCACCATCTCGGCAATACCCAGATAGTTATACCGGCTGCCGGCCTTTTGGCTGGCGAATTGGCGGATCTGGCTAGCCTGCTCCGGTGTCAGATCGGGGATGCGCAAAGCAAACATCTTGTCGCTATGGGTCAGTGCGTCTTTCAGGCTGATAATCTGCACGCCTTCCCCTACCGCTTCGGCAACCTGGCCTTCACCAATATACACGGCAACATGGCTGACTGACGAAGTACTCAAGATACGGATCCCGAGTGATTTCAAACCAATCGTTGAGGAGAACAGCAGGTCACCCTCTTGCAGGTCGGCCTGATTGATTTCGCGCAGCGTTTTTCCTGGGGCGGAGCTTAACGATTGGAACTGAACGTTGACGGGATTGATGGAGTGTTTTTCACGGTCGGATATGCCTACGTTCATCGTGCAACCGGTCAAAAACACCGAAAGCAAAGCATACAGGCAGGTAGCCGAGGGGCTGCGTAATGGCATAAGTTAATCCTTTAACAACAATATCCATTAATAAAGCCCCCCATCTGGGGGGCTTGGTCTATCAATTAACGTTGGATCTGGCCCAGCAGGAAATCAACGATTTCGCTGGTTTTGATCATCTGCTTCTCGCCAACACGGCGATTTTTATACTCAATCTCTTCGCTGTCGAGGTTACGATCGCCAATCACGATGGAGTGAGGCACGCCGATCAGTTCCATATCGGCAAACATCACGCCTGGGCGCTCTTTACGATCGTCGAGGATCACGTCGATGCCATGCGAACGCAGGGTATCGTACAGTTCCTCAGCCAGAGCCTGCACGCGGAATGATTTGTGCATGTTCATTGGCAGAATAGCTACCTGGAACGGGGCAATCGCGTCTGGCCAGATAATGCCACGGTCATCGTGATTCTGTTCGATGGCAGCAGCTACCACGCGCGTCACACCGATGCCGTAGCAACCCATGGTCAGCACCTGATTACGGCCATCTTCACCCTGTACGGTGGCTTTCATCGCTTCCGAGTACTTGGTACCCAGTTGGAAGATGTGGCCCACTTCGATACCGCGCTTGATCAGCAGCGTACCTTTACCATCTGGACTGGCATCGCCTTCCACCACGTTACGGATATCGGCGCTCTGTGGCAGCGGCAGATCACGCTCCCAGTTGATGCCAAAGTAGTGTTTGCCATCGATGTTAGCACCCGCGCCAAAGTCACTCATGGCCGCTACGCTGCGATCGACAACCACAGGGATCGGCAGGTTGACTGGACCAAGGGAGCCAGGGCCTGCGCCGACGATTGCACGGATTTCTTCTTCCGTGGCGAAAGTCAGTGGAGCCGCGACCTGTGGCAGTTTCTCGGCCTTGATTTCATTCAGCTCGTGATCGCCGCGCACCAGCAGGGCAACCAGCTTGTGGCCACTCTCTTCACGGGCGTGCACCATCAAGGTTTTCACCGTTTTCTCTACTGGCAGTTGGAATTGCTCTACCAGCTCGGCGATGGTTTTGGCGTTCGGCGTATCGATTATGCGCAGTTCTTCGGTTGCCGCAGCACGTGGCTGAGCAGGGGCAACCGCTTCGGCCAGCTCGATGTTGGCAGCATAGTCGGAACCGGTTGAGAACACGATATCGTCTTCGCCGCTGTCTGCCAGCACCTGGAACTCATGTGAAGCGCTACCGCCGATAGAACCGGTATCGGCCAGCACCGGACGGAAATCCAAGCCCATGCGGTTGAAGATCTTGCTGTAGGCCTCGTACATTGCGTCGTAGGTGACCTGCAAGGATTCCTGGGTGGTGTGGAAGGAATAAGCGTCCTTCATCAGGAATTCACGCGAACGCATTACGCCAAAACGTGGGCGAACCTCGTCACGGAATTTGGTCTGGATCTGGAAGAAGTTCAGCGGCAGCTGCTTGTAGGAGCTGATTTCGTTGCGGATCAGATCGGTGATCACTTCTTCATGGGTTGGACCAAGTACAAACGGACGTTCGCCGCGATCGACAAAGCGCAGCAATTCCGGGCCATACTGCTCCCAGCGGCCGCTTTCCAGCCAGAGGTCTGCGGGCTGAACGACCGGCATGGAAACTTCGATCGCGTTAGCATTGTTCATTTCTTCGCGAACGATGTTTTCAACCTTCTTCAGAACGCGCAGGCCGGTCGGCAACCAGGTGTAAAGACCGGAGGCCAGCTTGCGGATCATCCCGGCGCGTAGCATCAGCTGGTGGCTGATCACTTCGGCGTCGGCAGGTGTCTCCTTCAGTGTGGAGAGCAGATATTGGCTTGTACGCATGGTGTTTTGGTTCCGTTAGAACTGCAAATTGCATCGGGCTGCCAGGGTTGGCCGCCAAAATTTTCAAAAGTGGCTTAGTTTACCAGCGCAAGCCGGTTGTCAAAAGAGAGCGGGCGGAATTTTAACGGGCGTCGAGCGACAACACTTCGCTTTGACTATCAACGATCCGCCAGCGCACGTTGAACTCCAACAACCATACCGCATATTCGCGCCCGCTGGCTTCTTCTTTTCGATAGGCGGGGCGAGGATCTTGCGCCAGAACCTGAGTGATAAAACGGCGCAGGTTGGGGTAGCGCCGCACATGTTGCTGCAGCTGTTGTTCCGCTTCGGGCGAGAAATACACCGGCATATCACCGGCCGGAGCCGCCTGAGCAAACCCGGCCCGCGCTTGCGGATGGCTTTCGGCAAACGGCAAATAAGGTTTGATATCGACCACCGGCGTACCGTCAACCAAATCCAGGCTGCCCAGCTCCAGTACCACCTCGCCCCCTTGAGTCCGTATGCCTTTCAGTTCGATCAAGGACATACCCAACGGGTTTGGGCGAAAGGTCGAACGGGTGGCGAACACGCCCATACGCGCATTGCCGCCCAGACGAGGAGGCCGCACGGTAGGACGCCAGCCTCCTTCCATGGTTTGATGAAACACAAACATCACCCACAGATGGCTGAACTCGCTGAGGCCACGTACCGCTTCGGGCTGATTGTAAGGCGGCAACAGCACCAGTTCACCGCCGCCGTCTTCAACTAGCCCTGGCTGACGGGGAACCGCGAATTTCTCTTTATACGGAGAACGGATGGTGCCGATCTGCTCAAAAACAAATTCGGTCATTTGGCTGAGACGTTAAGCGCAGAGCCTTGACAGATGGCCTGCTGGTAACAACCGGCGACGCCGCTGACAATCTGACAGTCATGCAGTAGCACCGCATTGGCCTTCATGTAGGAGGCTCGGGTCTGCATACGCTTACGTGCGGTATTCAGATTTGGCGGAGAGTCCTGAACCGTGGTCTGACAGGATTCGCCAGAAACCTCACCTAAATCGCGGAAAGGTTTGCCGACCAGTTCTTCTGCACTCTTGTACAGTTTTACCGGGGCCGGGCGGGCTGCTGGGGGGGCTTTTACCGGAGCGGGAGCGGCCGTAGTTGTTGTGCTGTTTGTTGTGGATGGAGCCGTGTGCTGCGTTGAGCATCCAGTCAGCGCGAGCGCTAACAAACAGAGAGGTAAAACACGCATTGAGAGTCCCTGCCATTTTATAATCAAAGTGGCGCTATTGAAGCAATCTCTGGCACAAATAACAAGACGGGCCGTAGCCCGTCTTGCAATTATCGGAATAAAATGGCTAAGGAATGATTACCAGCCTTTTACTGCGCCACCGTTAAAGATCTTGTTGGCTGCTTCGTTAACTTCGTCAGACTGGTAAGCCTGAACGAATTTCTTCACGTTTTCCGCGTCTTTGTTATCTTCACGGGCAACCATGATGTTGACGTAAGGTGAGTCTTTATCTTCAACAAACAGACCGTCTTTGGCTGGCGTCAAACCAATCTGGCTGGCGTAAGTGGTGTTGATGATGGCCAGAGCGATTTGCTGATCGTCCAGTGAACGTGGCAGCTGTGGTGCTTCCAGTTCAACCAGCTTCAGGTTTTTCGGGTTCTCGGTCACATCCAGCACGGTTGGCAGCAGGCCAACACCGTCTTTCAGCTTGATCAGACCCTGTTTTTGCAGCAGCAACAGTGAACGGCCCAGGTTGGTGGGATCGTTAGGCAGTGCTACCTGTGAACCATCTTGCAGCTCATCAATGGATTTGATCTTTTTGGAGTAACCGGCGATCGGGTACACGAAGGTGTTACCCACCGTAACCAGCTTATAACCACGATCCTTGATCTGCTGATCCAGGTAAGGCTTGTGCTGGAAGGCGTTGACATCGATATCGCCTTTGCTCAGGGCTTCGTTTGGCAACACGTAGTCGTTGAAGGTGACCAGCTCAACGTCCAGGCCATACTTATCTTTTGCTACTTTTTGTGCCACTTCAGCTACTTGCTGTTCAGCACCAACAATAACACCCACTTTGATATGGTTTGGATCTTTTTCATCCTGGCCACAACCGGCCAGAGCCAGAGTACCGATCAGTGCGCCGATTGTTACGATGGATTTAAACTTTAACGACATATCCCTTCCTCAATTAGACTCGCATATGAAATACGCCTTACTCTTTATCCTGCCAGATGCAGCAAAGCTATCGAGTAGATGTCAGCGCGTGGGTAAAACTATTTGTGGGTAACGGCCTTCACGATACGGTCGCCACCAAACTGGATCAGATACACCAGCACCACCAGTAATATTAATACCGTATTCATCACGGTAGCGTTATAACCAATATAACCATACTGATAACCAATTTGACCTAAGCCACCGGCACCGACGGCACCGCCCATTGCAGAATAGCCCACCAGGGTGATCAGCGTGATGGTAGCGGCATTCACCAAACCTGGCAGCGCTTCAGGCAGCAGCACTTTGGTGATGATTTGCATTGGGGTCGCACCCATGGCACGAGCAGCTTCAACCAGACCTGACGGAATTTCCAACAGGGCGTTTTCTACCATACGGGCAATAAAGGGAGCGGCGCCCACGGTCAGTGGAACGATAGCTGCCTGCAAACCGATAGAGGTGCCAACGATCATGCGAGTGAACGGGATCATCCAGACCAGCAGGATAATGAACGGGATGGAACGGAAAATGTTCACCAACCCGGACAACACCTTATAGACGGTATTGTTGGCAATGATTTGTCCAGGGCGGGTCACATATAACAGTACGCCAACCGGTAAGCCAAGAACAAAGCCAAAGAAGCCGGAGACAAAGGTCATCGTAACGGTTTCCCACACGCCACGCGCCATTAACCACATCATTGCCTCAGACATAACCCAGAACCTCTACTTTTACCTGATTTTCTTGTAGGAACTTAATCGTTGCCTGTGCATCTTCATCGGAGCCGTGCAGTTCAGCCAGCATCACGCCGAACTTTACGCCGCCAGCGTAATCCATCTGTGCGCTGATAATATTGTTGTTCACGTTAAAGCGACGAGCCGCTTCTGACAGTAACGGTGCATCGACCGAGCGGCCGGTAAACTCCAGGCGTAACAGCGGTTGACGGCCTCCGGTACGCTCAGGTACCAGACGTGCGGCATAATCATCCGGAATATCCAGATGCAGCGTAGCCTGGATAAACTGCTGTGCCAGCGGCGTCTTGGGATGGGAGAACACTTCGCTAACGCTATCTTTCTCAATCAATTGACCTTGGCTGATAACCGCGACCTGATCGCAGATACGTTTCACTACGTCCATTTCATGGGTGATCAGCAGGATGGTCAGCCCCAGACGGCGGTTGATATCTTTCAGCAGTTCAAGAATGGAGCGGGTGGTGGCAGGGTCCAGCGCACTGGTCGCTTCGTCGCACAACAGCACTTTAGGATTGCTAGCCAGCGCACGGGCGATGGCCACACGCTGCTTTTGGCCGCCTGACAGATTGGCAGGGTAGGCATCGTGCTTATCCGACAGACCAACCAGCTCCAGCAGTTCGACCACGCGTTTTTTGATTTCCGCGCGTGGGGTGTTGTCCAGCTCCAACGGCAGGGCAACGTTACCGAAGACCGTACGTGAAGAAAGCAGGTTAAAGTGTTGGAAGATCATGCCAATCTGGCGGCGTGCGCGCGTCAGCTCACCTTCAGACAGGGAGGTCAGATCCTGGCCATCAACCAGAACGGTACCTGACGTTGGGCGCTCAAGCATGTTGGCGCAGCGGATCAGCGTACTCTTACCGGCGCCTGAGGCACCGATGACGCCATAAATCTGTCCGGCAGGAACGTGAAGAGTCACGTCAGAGAGTGCGCTAATGGAACGCGACCCCTGCTGGAACACTTTGGTGATGTTGGAAAGTTTAATCATATTCTTCTTATTTTTAGCTTGGTTGCCGTGGCCTAATAAAGAGAGACCTTGATCAGCGCCAAGGTCTGGATCAGATGTTAAGGCGTCTAGACGTCCAAGTCAACGTTAACGCTATTCTTCATCATTCTCAGTCTCGGCGAAAACATGCGATACTGTGGCGGTTTTCAGGCTTTCAGGAGCATACCGGTGACACAACGCGTTCCAGCAATTTTCTTAGATCGTGACGGCACGATTAATATCGATCATGGCTACGTCCATGAAATAGATGATTTCCAGTTTATCGATGGCGTGATTGACGCCTGCCGTGAACTGAAAAGTATGGGCTTCGCACTGGTGCTGGTCACCAACCAGTCTGGCATTGCCCGTGGTAAATTCAGCGAAGACCAGTTTATGCGTCTGACAGAATGGATGGACTGGTCGATGGCTGACCGCGACGTCGATCTGGACGGCATCTATTTCTGCCCACATCATCCCGAAGCAGTAATAGAAGAGTATCGCCAGGTTTGTGATTGCCGCAAACCGCAGCCGGGCATGTTGTTGCAGGCGCAGAAAGAACTGAACATCGATTTGGCCGCTTCTTATATGGTTGGCGACAAAATCGAGGATATGCAGGCGGCCGCAGCTGCAGGGGTAGGCACTAAAGTGTTGGTGCGCACCGGCAAGCCAGTGACTGAAGAAGGTGAGAAAGCGGCGGATTGGGTACTAAACAGCCTGCAAGAGCTGCCGGCAGCGATTAAAAAGCGGGTTTAAGCAGCGTTATGCATGAATAGTGAGCGGTCGGAAGAAAAGTGCATATTATCCCTTGTCATTCTGAACCAGCTCCCTATAATGCGCCTCCATCGACACGGAACATGTGAACAACTTCACAGAGTCTCCGGGGGGCGCAGAGAAAAAACCTGAAATTAAGGTTGACTCTGAAAGAGGAAAGCGTAATATACGCCACCTCGAGTTAGCAAGCGAAAGCGCGTAACTCACTGCTCTTTAACAATTTATCAGACAATCTGTGTGGGCACTCACAAGACGATATCCAGCTACTTCGGTAGCAAAAAAATATCAAGTC
>NZ_JBLJAJ010000133.1:0-502 GCF_047530005.1 Serratia sp. N21D137 | reverse complement strand
TTTCTGGCAAACTGTTTGTAAAGGCACGATGAGGTCTCTTCTGTTTTGTTAGCGCAACCAGTAGATCACACTTCATCGTGCCTTTCATTTTTTTGTGGGGATTCCTCAACCCACAGGGAGAGGGGACTATACGTGCCACAGATTGGCTCCTGCGCCTGACCACAACACTGAATGCGTAAGCGAGCACAACATGGCCACAGATAAACTCTTGTGCCTGAACGCAGCTCCGTACTGCCCCCTTTCCTTTTTGGGGAGAGGGGACCGTATGTGCCACAGATTAACTCCTGCGTCTGACCACAACACCGAATGCGTCATGGCCACAAATAAACTCCTGTCCCTGAACGCAGCTCCGTTCTGCCCCCTCTCCTTTTTGGGGTGTACAGACCGGGGACATCATGAACACTTGTTCGGGGACATGGTAGACACTTACAACATAGGTATGAGTACTTCTGAGTGGAGTTGCTTATGCCGTGGGATGAGAGATCTGCCATGTCATTACGTA
>NZ_JBLJAJ010000132.1:0-508 GCF_047530005.1 Serratia sp. N21D137 | reverse complement strand
ACACTGTCGTGCTGTTTATTTGAGAGACTCTATGACAGGTTAATCCTTACCCCAATACTTCTACGGAGGGATAAGTTTCAGCTGTCATGTTTCAATTTTCAGCTTGTTCCAGATTGTTAAAGAGCAATATCTTAAACACGACTCTCAAGAGTCATCTTTAAGATAATCAGTCACGAATGACCGGTGATAATGTCTTTCACTCATTATCGGATGGCGTCCCCAAGGGGATTCGAACCCCTGTTACAGCCGTGAAAGGGCAGTGTCCTAGGCCTCTAGACGATGGGGACACAAAATCCGATTAAACCCAGGGTTTAACCGTTTCTCGTATCAGCATGAGTCCAGAAGACTCATTACATCAACAGGTAGCGCTTTGCTCATTACTTTTCATCAGACAATCTGTGTGGACACTGCACGCAACTGCATATCTTTAGGTAAGGAGGTGATCCAACCGCAGGTTCCCCTACGGTTACCTTGTTACGACTTCACCCCAGTCATGAATCACAAAGTG
>NZ_JBLJAJ010000131.1:0-530 GCF_047530005.1 Serratia sp. N21D137 | reverse complement strand
ATATAGAGATTGACCTGCTTGTCGTTAAGCGCCACAACCTCTCCATTAGTTGGGAAATCGGACGCTTAGCTTACAAATCGGCCAAAGTAATTGACGCGACAGAGGTCAGAGTAATTGTCGCCTAATAAAGCCGAAAGATAAATCGAAAGCAGAAAACGGCGTTCTCATCGTCGAAAGATGGCTGCTTGCCCGCATCCGCAATGAAACCTTCTACACGCTCAGGGCGCTGAATACCCGTCTTCGTGAGCTACTGGCGGACATGAATAACCGGCCAATGAAAGGGTACGGCAACCAGAGCCGCGCAGAACGCTTCCGCGTACTGGATGCACCGGCGCTCTCGTCGCTGCCTCTGGCAGCGTACGATTACACCGAATACAAAGCGGTGAAGGTCGCCCCAGACTACCACGTTGAGTATGCGCATCACTGGTACTCGGTCCCGCATGAGCTGGTTGGTCAGCGCCTGTCGCTCAAGGCGGGTCAGTTGGTGGTCCAGGTCTGGCACAAGGGACAGTGCGTGGCGCAGCATCCGC
>NZ_JBLJAJ010000130.1:0-552 GCF_047530005.1 Serratia sp. N21D137 | reverse complement strand
AAAAAGCAGTAGGAAAAGTTAACGCATCCCGGTTGACTGAATGGAGACAAAATCCTGATCGAACTTCGGTGCCAATACGTGATCGAAGTTCCATGCCAATCCGTGATCGAACAGAGCGGAATACGCACTCATGTTGTTCAATCTGCTTTTTCAGCGTCATCCAGTCGCTGTTGCTGAGACGTGTCAGTCGGTCTATCTGCTCGACCAGCAAGATATCATTGCGGTGACTGTCTATCAGTAAGCGCCCCAGCTCCGGGCGATCGAGTTTTGTACCACTGATATTTTCCCGGTAGTAGCTGGCGATTTTATGCCCCCGTTCCTGGACGAACTGCTCCAGCATCTCTTTTGCCCGATCGGCGAACTGATCTTCCGTCGATGCCCTCAAATAAGCTCTTATGAACATTTTTTCACCGCATTATCGCATTTGATCTTGACCCACCATCTCCAGACAGCTTTTGTATCTTAAGTTAACGATGCCCGCAGGCGCCGGTATTCCCTCGGGGAGTGATATCCCAGCGCACTATGCGGATGGTTTTCATTGTAATGGTTGAA
>NZ_JBLJAJ010000013.1:0-130116 GCF_047530005.1 Serratia sp. N21D137 | reverse complement strand
TAGAACCGCTCTTTCTGAGTCAGATGTTTTCCCTGCATGCAACAGGCTCTCCAGTAGGGCCAGAGCGGTGATTTTATCCGGGTCTGGCCAGTGGGTCACTTTGTTGCGTTTCGAGTGGGAATGGGGCCTCTACAGATGTGCAAAAGGAGCGTTTCCGCCCCTTTTCGATGCACCTAATGCACCATGATAGTGCAACCAGCCATTAGAAGGTGTAAGTCACACCCGTCCACAACATGCCGGTATAAGATTTATCAACCATTGGGCTGTCTTTAACTTCGCTGTCCAGGCGCGTATAACGCCCCGTGAAGAAGGCATTCCAGTTGGCGTTGATATTATAGTTGGTGCTCAATTCGACGTATGGCGACCAGCTATCGCTCGGCTTATAGGTGTTGAAGGTACTACGGCGGGACTCATCACCATTGATGCCATAGTAATATTGGTTCTGGTTTGAGCTGTTCCAGTTTACCCCGATGCCAGGAGCAAAGCTCCAGGAGTCCACCTGGAACTTATAGAGATAGGCAATATCGCCCACCAGGCCGTTACTGTTGTCCAGCATATCGCCAGAGAAAGCCGTACGGATCGATCCCCACTCGGCCCTGTGTGTAAAGGCCACACCGGCCATCATGGTGCTACGGCGCTTGTCCAACTGCTTCATGCGGTCGTCGTCACTGTCGCCTGGCTTATAGTGCAACGGTGAGTAATAGGCGATCAGGCTCAGCTGATTTTGCTGATCTTTCCACAGGTTGTAACCGGCCAACAGCGTATGGAAGTAAAAATCATCGCCATCGTAATTGATAATAGGAACGGGATAGACACGATCCTGATAACCACGATAAGGATCTGGGCTAACCAGCGCTGAAGCACCGAGTGACCAGCTTCCTGCCTGAGCACTGTGCGCACAAACCATTGCGGAAGCGATAATTGCTAGCGTTTTGAGTTTAGATATCTTCACTGGCTTTTTCCATAGATAACAAGATGTAATTAACGACTATAGTTTATGTGAAAACCGACCAGCCTGCCGGATCTTTACAATAGAAAACAACCAAGATCGAATAACTTAGAACCCAAAGATGAATTATTGATGGCAAAAAGATGACGTTTTTTGCCGCAACCCGCGCCAGACAAGGCATTTGCCGCCCCCCGCCCTAACTGAGTCATTGAAATGACTTAAAAAAGACCCTTTCTCTTGCAGGAAATTTTCCAGTATGCAACTAAGCTTAAAATCAGAAGGTGAATTTAGGCTGAGCCCAGTGGCAATACAGCGCAACTCGCGAGAATAAGCGCACCAAGTTGGCATACGGGTTGCTGTACTCAGTCATAGCTTCACGCTTTCGGGAGCCAGAATACCAACACCAGCTCCTTTTTTAACCTGTGCTAATAACGAAAGGACGGGCATCGCCATGAACATATTTGACCACTATCGCCAGCGCTACGAAGCTGCCAAGGACGAAGAGTTCACACTGCAGGAATTTCTTTCCATCTGCCGGCAAGATCGCAGTGCCTATGCCAATGCGGCAGAACGTCTACTCATGGCTATCGGTGAACCAGTGATGGTCGATACCGCGCTTGAGTCGCGTATGTCTCGCCTGTTCTCCAACCGCGTGATCGCACGCTATCCGGCATTCGAGGAGTTCTACGGCATGGAAGAAGCTATCGAACAGATAGTTTCTTACCTGAAACACGCTGCCCAGGGCCTCGAAGAGAAGAAACAAATCCTTTATCTGTTGGGCCCGGTGGGTGGCGGTAAATCCTCACTGGCAGAACGGCTGAAAGCCTTGATGCAGCGTGTACCGATTTACACCCTGAGCGCCAACGGCGAGCGCAGCCCGGTCAATGACCATCCGCTGTGCCTGTTCAACCCGCAGGAGGATGCCACTATTCTGGAAAAAGAATACAACATCCCGACGCGCTATCTTGGCACCATTATGTCGCCGTGGGCCGCTAAACGCCTGCATGAGTTCGGCGGGGACATCACCAAATTCAAAGTGGTGAAGGTTCGTCCTTCAATACTTGAACAAATTGCCATCGCCAAAACCGAACCGGGCGATGAGAACAACCAGGATATTTCTGCGTTGGTCGGTAAAGTGGATATCCGTAAGTTGGAAAATCACGCGCAGAACGATCCGGATGCCTATGGCTACTCCGGCGCACTGTGCCGCGCCAACCAAGGGATCATGGAGTTTGTGGAGATGTTCAAAGCGCCGATCAAGGTGCTACATCCTCTGTTGACCGCCACCCAGGAAGGTAACTACAACGGTACCGAGGGGATCTCTGCCCTGCCGTTCAGCGGGATTATCCTGGCGCACTCTAACGAATCGGAATGGGTGACCTTCCGCAACAACAAAAATAACGAGGCCTTCCTCGACCGTGTTTACATCGTCAAGGTGCCTTACTGCTTGCGGGTGTCGGAAGAGATTAAAATCTACGACAAACTGCTCGATAACAGCGAACTGACCCACGCGCCTTGCGCCCCTGGCACGTTGGAAACGCTGGCTCGCTTTACCGTACTGTCGCGTATGAAAGAGCCAGACAACTCCAGCATCTATTCGAAGATGCGTGTCTACGATGGTGAAAGCCTGAAAGACACCGATCCCAAGGCCAAGTCGTATCAGGAGTATCGTGACTATGCCGGGGTGGATGAAGGTATGAACGGCCTTTCGACCCGTTTCGCCTTCAAAATTCTGTCTCGGGTGTTCAACTTTGACCATGCCGAAGTTGCGGCTAACCCGGTACACCTGTTCTATATCCTGGAACAGCAGATCGAGCGTGAGCAGTTCCCGCAGGATCTGGCAGAGAAATACCTGGAGCACCTGAAAGGCTACCTGATCCCGAAATACGCCGAGTTTATCGGCAAAGAGATCCAGACCGCCTATCTGGAATCCTACTCCGAATACGGTCAGAACATTTTTGACCGCTACGTGACCTATGCAGACTTCTGGATCCAGGATCAGGAGTACCGTGATCCAGATACCGGCCAGCTGTTTGACCGTGAGTCCTTGAACGCTGAACTGGAGAAAATCGAGAAGCCAGCGGGTATCAGCAACCCGAAAGATTTCCGCAACGAAATCGTCAACTTTGTCCTGCGTGCCCGTGCCAATAACAGCGGCCGGAACCCGAACTGGACCAGTTACGAGAAGCTGCGTACGGTTATCGAGAAGAAAATGTTCTCGAACACCGAAGAGCTGCTGCCAGTCATTTCCTTTAATGCTAAAACCTCAACGGATGAGCAGAAAAAACACGATGACTTCGTCGACCGGATGATGGAGAAAGGCTACACCCGCAAGCAGGTTCGTCTACTGTGCGAATGGTATCTGCGGGTGAGAAAATCTTCATAAACCGACGACCGCTGACGTCATAGATAGCCTATACCTGAGGATTTCGGGTTGTAGCCTAACGGCTACAGCCTGAAACACCCAAGGTAGAGAAAGTTGGCAACGTTGTTTGGGGGATGTATGGCGTATTTCATTGACCGACGGCTGAATGGCAAAAACAAGAGCATGGTGAACCGCCAGCGCTTCTTGCGTCGCTATAAGTCGCAAATCAAACAGTCGATTGCCGAAGCCATCAACAAGCGTTCGGTTACCGACGTGGACAGCGGGGAATCGGTATCGATCCCCGGTGGCGATATCAACGAGCCAATGTTCCATCAAGGGCGCGGCGGTAAACGCCATCGCGTTCATCCCGGTAACGATCACTTCGTACAAAATGACCGCGTTGAACGCCCACAAGGCGGCGGCGGTGGTGGTGGCGGCCAGGGCAATGCCAGCCAGGATGGGGATGTCCAGGATGAATTTGTCTTCCAGATCTCCAAAGATGAGTATCTCGACCTGTTGTTCGAGGATCTGGCGCTGCCCAACCTGAAGAAAAATCAGTACAAACAGCTGACCGAATACAAAACCCACCGTGCAGGCTACACCGCCAACGGCGTACCGGCCAATATCAGCGTGGTGCGTTCGCTGCAAAACTCGCTGGCGCGTCGAACTGCCATGACCGCCGGTAAGCGACGTGCTCTGCATGAGCTTGAAGACAGCCTTGCCCAGTTGGAAAACACCGAACCGGTGCAACTGCTGGAAGAAGAGCGCATGCGTAAGGAGATTGCCGAGTTGCGCAAAAAAATCGACAGCGTGCCGTTTATCGACACCTTCGACCTGCGCTACAAGAACTACGAACGTCGGCCTGAACCCTCCAGCCAGGCGGTCATGTTCTGCCTGATGGACGTATCAGGCTCGATGGATCAGGCAACCAAAGACATGGCCAAACGCTTTTATATTCTGCTGTATCTGTTCCTCAGCCGAACCTATAAGAACGTTGAGGTGGTCTATATTCGTCACCATACCCAGGCTAAAGAAGTGGATGAGCAGGAGTTCTTCTACTCACAGGAAACCGGCGGCACCATCGTTTCCAGCGCCCTCAAGCTGATGAACGAAGTGGTCGAGGAGCGTTACGATCCTGCACAGTGGAATATCTATGCCGCTCAGGCTTCGGACGGGGATAACTGGGCTGATGATTCGCCACTGTGCCATGAACTGTTGGCAAAAAACATTCTGCCGATGGTGCGTTACTACAGCTATATCGAAATTACCCGCCGTGCTCACCAGACGCTGTGGCGTGAGTATGAACATCTGCAGGCGACGTTTGAAAACTTTGCCATGCAGCATATCCGCGAGCCGGATGATATCTATCCGGTATTCAGGGAACTGTTTCATAAGCAAACGGCGTGATCTAATAGAAAACGGCCAGCAACGAAAGTTAGCTGGCCGTTTTAACTCATAGGAATGCTGCATCCTCGCCAACCAGCCGCAACCGCTATAAACTCAACAACACCGCCATTTGATCAACGCTTCGATCCGTGAGGCGCAGATATCAAGCTCACTCTGGCTCACTTGTAAGGCCATAACGACATCCCCGAAAGTCTCCCCGGTAAACGGTGTCTTCTCACACTGCTGTAGCAATACCGCTGGCGGATATACGTAGATCAGTTGCGGAGCCGGTGGCACCGGTTTTGGTCGCTCCGCGCAGGATATCGAGAGCATCAGCAGGCAACCGCTGATGACCGCAGTCGTTATCCTCCAACGCTTTGCGTAACGTTCTATTTTCAGCATCGGCCTTTACTCTCTTTTGCTGTTCAATCTTGAGCTGTTGTTCGGTAGCACGACGATCGGCATCCGCCGCACCTTTCAGCGCCTGAATGGTTTCATCCCTGCCATTCAATGCACTGCTCAACTCCTGGTTATCTTTCTGGTACTGCCCTATGTCGGCATTCAACGCATCAATACGCTGACTCATGCCAAACAATAGGGCTGCGAAACCTAAGATCATCAGTAGCGGCCAATGGCCTCTGAAAAACTGGATCAACCCTGCCAGGTTCATGACAGCAACACCTCACGATCGGTAATACCTTGTCTATTTGTCTGCATTTGAATTCCTTCGTTTAAGCCAAAACACGGCTTAGATAAGCAGTATCTCAAAGCAGAAGGATGAGGAGTATTCGCGAGGGTTGTACTAGCCATGCCACAACTAATCGTTAGGACTCAAATGGCAAAAATCTCACCGAGGCGAGATTTTTGGTGATTCACAAAATGGTTCAGGCAGCCATAAGGCGAAGATGTTTCGATATCACAACAAATACCTAAAATCGTGGATATCAGGGAACAGGCCCACCGTCCTAAGATGGCGGTTGCAGATAAACCAGATCTCATCGCGATCGTTCGAGAGGATGAAATAAGCATCGGCGGTTTCCGAAGGATTATACATCCCCAATGCACGATAGGCCGTATACAGGCTGAATCCGCTATCCAACGGATAAGGCTTGGGTGCATTTTCCATCTGCACCACTCTCAAGTACAACCCTTGCTCGATCCATATCATAAAGTCACCTGTAACGATGGTTGATAACTTTAGTATGGTCGTAAATGGGATTATCGTCGCCTTTAGCGAAAAACCATCGGCAAGAATATCAATCAGTTCACAGTGAAATTAACTGGCCGCTGTACAGTACCGGACCGGTAGGAAGCCCTGTAGGTGAGCCACCCGCTGGCTCCAGGCTGATGGCAATGGTCATGCCCTGCGCCAGCGTCATCGAGTTCACTGCCAGCTCGGTCGGCTTCTCTGCAGCAACCAACCCTAAGGAACGTGGTTTTTCACCGGGCGAGATCGCCCACAGTTGCAGGCTATTGGCTACGGCTAACGTTTGCGGGTTAAGCGGGGTTAGTCTCAGATGGCGTTTGCCACGGTCCATGCTGACAATCCATTGCCCACTGCCCTGCTGACCTGCATTGAGCACCACCGCCGGAGCAAAATCCTGCGGCTGGCTGATAAAACGCGGCACCAGCAACAACGCGGCCAAACCGGCAGCCAGTGCCCAGCCAAGGTAGTCCCAGCGTTTACGTCGTTGCGCGACCTCAATGGGCAAACCAAGTTTGATCTTTTTCCACACGCGTTCCGGAGGCAATACTGGGGTCAGCGCCAGATCCAATGGAGCCAGCAGCGTTTGCCAACGTGCCACCAAGGCGGCCAGCGTCGGATCCCGCTGGATACGCTGTTCAAAGTTCAACCGCGCAGGCCCGCGCAACGTGCCCAAGGCATATTCTGCGGCTAACGCCGAGTCATACTCACCTTTGCTTTTCATAGGCCCACACAGTTTTTCAAATGATCCAGTGCCCGGCGGATCCAGCTTTTGATCGTGCCAAGCGGTTGTTGCAGATGTGCCGAAACCTCGCCATGAGACATGCCTTGGTAGTAAGCCAACACAATGCTCTGACGTTGTTCAACGTTCAGATGATTCAGGCACTCGGCCAGCTTTCCAGCCTCCTCACCCAACAGCAACTGACTAGCGGGTTCTTCCGTGCTCGCCCCCAGCTCATCCAGCCACTCCTCTTCCGTTTGCCCCGCCCGGCCTCCAGCACTGCGCAACCAATCAATAGCCTTGTTGCGCACAATGTGCGTCAGCCAGGTCAAAGGGGAACTTAGATTGGGGTCATAGCTGGCAGCGCGATTCCACACGCTGATAAAGCTTTCGTGCAGTACCTCTTCGGCCCAGGATTGACGGCGCAGTAAACGCAGAGCAACGGCAAACAAGCGCGGCGAGGTCTGCCGATAAAGTTGTTCAAATGCGTTGCGGTCGCCAAGCGCAACGGCCTGCATCAATTCGACATGCTGTTCGGGAAGTGCTTTGGTCATGTCCTGTCCTGTCCTATCAAGGTGCGGGCAGCCTTTTGGCAGCCTGCACCTAGTATAGACGGGATTTATTTTGGCAACAGAACGCTATCGATAACGTTGATCACGCCATTTTTCTGATAGACATCATAGGTGCTGATGTTGGCAATATGACCTTGGCCATCTTTGAGCTGAATATTGTGGGGGCCATTATTCATAACCCACAGCGGTTGGCCATTGACCGTTTTCAGCTCGGCCGTGCCGTGCCCTTCCTTGATTTTCTTCTCCAGCTGTTTCATATCATAGCGGCCGGCAACCACATGGTAGGTCAACACGCCGGTCAGCGCCGCCTTATTCTCAGGTTTGAGCAAGGTATCGACCGTCCCGGCAGGTAGTTTGGCAAAGGCTTCATTAGTCGGAGCAAACACCGTAAACGGACCTGCGCCTTGCAGAGTGTCAACCAGGCCAGCCGCCTTCACCGCAGCAACCAGCGTGGTGTGATCTTTGGAGTTGAGGGCATTCTCGACAATATTTTTGCTGGGGTACATGGCGGCACCACCTACCATTACCGTTTCGGACATCATGGCAGCCATTGAGACGCTACTGAACAACAGTGATGAACACAGGGCAGTACAGAGAAGCTTTTTCATGGTCATATCCTCGAAGGGTGATGTGGGAAGATGTCCTCACATAGCCATATACGTAGTGAACGAGAATATTGGATGCAGTAATCTGAAAATATTTTTCGAGCGGGGAAAATGGATGTAAAAAACCCCGGCGTAAACGCCAGGGTTAAAAGTAGTGCCGGTCGCTTTCCCGGCTGTCATGATGCGGTGCAAGCGTCCATCGAACACTCCAGCATTGCACAGCCTAAGCACGGCTTTTTCACAACAGAAAAGCAAACTTTGGTGAAATTGGCTTTTCTGTCTACCCTCATGGCTAGGAGGATATATTCAATCCCGGCACCAGGCCGGGATTGATGTGGTAGTGTGGATATCGCTTGTCTGCTCCGGTCTACACCATCATCGCTATTGCAAGTTTCAACCACACTACCGAGTCACATTACATTGCTGTAACGTTGACTGCTGATGGGCCTTTGGCGCCATTTTCGATGCTGAATTCAACCTGCTGGCCTTCATCAAGCGTCTTGTAATCATTACCCTGGATTGCAGAGAAGTGTACGAACACGTCTTTGCTGCCATCAGCAGGAGAAATGAAACCAAAACCTTTACCAGCGTCAAACCATTTTACTAAACCAGTCATTTTATTAGACATAGATACTTCCTTCATTATTTTTTAGGCCGCCATAATGGCGAATGAGGTCTGCAATTCAGTGGAAACTTATGGGGGCACTAGAAGGAAATTCGCGGAAGAAGAGGTATCTGTCGGATATCGCTAATACTGAGAACTACTTTACTAAAACTGCTTTCATAAGGTCTGTACTTCAAACCGATGACGCTATTTACTCATAACCCAGAGTTATTAGCAAGGGCTATTTATAATTAATTTCGATAAGGCGCTCTTTCACCTGTGCGACAAGACACCCCCTCCACCCTTTTACACCGCATTAACACATTGATTACTTGCGGGGAGCCGCCTAAAATGAGCGGTAAAAATTACCGGGATGGTTTTCATGTTATCGCTGTGGGAAGTCACGCAATACGTTTATTTTATTGGCCTGTTGGTTTCGATGATTGTCACTTTTCTGGTCAGCCGCGATACCCTCCCCATCCGCCTGCTTAGCGCGCTGATCATCGGCCTGACCTGGCCACTCAGCCTGCCCGTTGTGCTGTTGTTTTCGCTGTTTTAGCACCTCATCCCGCTAACGTTCAGCGGGATGAGTACGGTTTAGCCGTTAAAAGTCATACCCCACGGTAGCGATAACTGAACGCCCCGCTCCCCAATAGCAGTAGCCAGTGCCATAGCAACCAGCAACATATTCCCGGTCCGTCAGGTTATTGGCGTTCAGCTGCACGTAAGCCCCTTTCAACGACGGTTTTACGCTGTCCAGATCCATGCGCACCGAAGCATCCAGCAGCGTGACCGAAGGAATACGCAGAGTATTCTCATTATCCGCCCACTGTTTGCCAATATAACGCACGCCAGCCCCCAGATTGATACCCAGCCCAGCCTTGTACTGCCCCCATAAAGAAGCCATCTGATTAGGCGCCAGGTATGGCGTATTGCCATTGTTACCGTCAACGGCGTCTTTGAATTTCACTTTGTTGTAGCTGTAACCGGCAATGATATTCAGGCGCTCGCTCACCTGACTACGGGCCTCCAGTTCAATCCCTTGTGAATGTACCTTACCGGCAGGCACATAGTAGCTGTCCTTCACCACGCGGTTGGCTACGTCATTCTGCGTCAGATCGTAGAGGGCAATGCTGTAGATCGAGCTGCTACCAGGAGGCTGATACTTCAGCCCGGCCTCATATTGCTCGCTGGTGGTCGGTTTGAGCAGATGCCCCTCTTTATCGGCCAGGACCGCTGGTGTCACCGCGGAGCTGTAACTCATATACGGCGAGAAACCGCTGTCAAAGTGGTACAGCAAAGAGGCTCGGCCCGTAAAGTGGTCGTCAGTACGGGCATCGGTAGAATCGGTATTCAGCACGGTATTCTTGGTTTCCAAACGGTCAACGCGCCCGGAAAGATTGAGATACCAGTTATAGAGGCTGACTTCGTCCTGCAGATAGACGCCGGTCTGCTCATAACGCCGTTTAGAGTCGGTATGGCTGAGAATAGCGATATCTGGCCCGCCGGAAACGCCGGTGAAAGGGTTCAACGGCGTGGCCGAACCAGACTCTTCCCACAGGTTATTGGTAAAACGTTGATAATCCAGCCCCAGCATCACCTTATGTTCCAACGCACCCGTCGCGAACTCCGCCGCCAGTTGGTTATCCACGGCATAAGCATCCAACGACGTATTGGAGCCGCTGTACCAACGGTTCAACTCGCTGCGGTCGGCGTTCCAGCCAATCTGGTAAACCTGCTCCAGCTCAACGTTGGAGTGGGTGTAGCTGGCGTTTTGACGGAATGACCAGACGTCGTTAAAACTATGCGAGAAGTCATAACTGTAGATTTGCTGCCAACGTTTAAACACATTGCGGCTGCTTTCCCCGTCAAAAAATCCCCGGCCCAGCTTGTCCCCACTGGTGGTATATATGCTGCCGTCTGACGGTACCGCGCTGTGGTAGCCACCGGAAGGATCTTTTTGCAGATTGGCCTGCAACAATAATGAGGTATTTTCATCCGGTTGCCACAGCAACGAAGGCGAAATCGCATAGCGCTCTTCACGCTGATGGTCATACATGGTGTCACTGGTGCGGGTAATGCCGGTCAAACGGTATGCCCACCTATCGCTCAGTGCCCCCGTCGAATCAAATGCACCGCCTTTGGTATTGTTGTTACCCGCCATCACATTGACGTGGTTTTCACTGGCAAACTGCGGCCGTTTGCTGGTCATCGCCACCAACCCACCAGGGATGCTTTGCCCATACATCACGGAGGACGGGCCCTTAATCACGTCAATGCGTTCCAGGAACCAAGGGTCGATCTGCAAAGCGTTATAACTGCCGCCGTCGCTAAGCAGTCGTAGGCCGTTCAGGAAGGTGTTATTGACGTCGCCACCGTGGAAACCGCGCAGAGCGATAGTATCGTAACGCGTCGCGCCACCAGAGAAGTTAGTGAATACGCCTGGGGTATATTTCAGCGCATCGTTAACCGTCAAAGCCCCTTGGTCGCTCATCTGTTGGCGTGTTACTACGGAGACGGATTGCGCAGTGAGTATCAGGGGCCGATCCGTTTTAGTGGCCCCCTGGCTGGTGCTGGCCTCATAGCCATGCGTTGCCGTTTCCGCCGTATCGGCGGGTTTTGCCGTTACCACGAGGGTATCTTCAGCAAATGAGGTCAGTGGCAGGAAAATCGCTAACGAGCAGTAAAGATAGGAACGACTGGCAGGAAAAAACGCAGGCATACCTGTATTCCCCATGGGATCCATTGAAATTGCACCGAAAACGAACCGCGCTGGCAACGCTGGCCAGTTTGGCGAACAGAAGTCACGGTGCTCAGATGTTGTTAGATAACAAATACTAATAACAATGATAATTATTATCTTTACCATCAATGAATTCAAGTAGCAAAATACACTCTGGTGCTGGGCGTTTCAGGCGGGTTTATTGCCTTATGATTGGTACGTCATATTGATAAAAACCTTTTTCTCAGCAGGTTATGCTCCTGAGCCGTTTAGTTTTCATTTAGCTTTTAAATGCTATAAATCTGGATAACTCAAGGAGAGTGCATGACTCAAACAGCAAATCCCATCTCAGCCCCCTCCAGAAGACTGAAAGTGGTCTATGGCTGGTATGTTTATACAGTGTATGCGTTACTGGTCTTTAATCTCTATCTGGCGGTATACAACACTTGCGTTCGCCACCCCTTTGAATCACCGTTAATCTCCATGGCTCATAGCCTGTTTATCGCTTTTCTGCTCAGCCAGATCCTGAAGAAACGAAGAGGGTTCAGTTGGGTATTGCTGATCTACTTTATGTCCATGCGCCTGTATTACGCCAATATCTTGCACACTGAGTTCTCCGCCGCCAGCCTGAGCCTGGTTTGGGTCGTCATGACAATGTTACTGGCTGGTACCCTAACCGTTAGGCAATTCAACGCTAACAAGGTGCAACAGGAATGGTTGGCGCGCTTTGGATGGCGCCAATGGGCCGTGTTAATCGGGATAACGGCGATATTGACGCTATTAGTCACCCGCGACTATCTGGGGTGACGGATGACGGTGGGATGTGAGGTTCAGAGATATCCACCATGCGGCAGAGTTTACTTAAGTTTTGCGCGTTTTCGCAGATTTTATCGGTAACGTAAACGCCAAAATAGCCTAATACCAGCAGATAGCCGATCATACATAGAATAAAAATAAGTGTTCTCAACGCTAGCTACCAACTCTGCAACATGACTAAAGTCATCATACCGTGATCAGACCGTTTTCGCCTATTTCAAAGTCACTGGATATTCTGCCAGACTGTATGCAGTACCATCACGAACTTGTTCAGCCTGGAGACCCCATGAACCATTTGATGCTAGATATTGAAACGCTGGATATTACCCCGAGCGCGGTGATCCTGGTGGTTGCCGGGGTGTTTTTTAACCCCAAGACCGGTGAGTTAGGAGCAGAATTTGAAGCGGCAGTGAACAGCCAGCAGGAACAACCGGGTCGGACAATCAGCCTGGATACCGTGGCCTGGTGGGCAAAACAGTCAGACGAAGCTCGTAAACTGGCCTTCGGGGGCAGCGAAAGTCTCAAGCGGGTCTTGACCAACCTGAGCCGTTTTATTCATATGCACAGCACCGATACGGTGAAAGTCTGGGGCAATGGCAAAGAGTTTGACTGCTCGATCCTGGAACATGCCTACCACCAGTTGGCAATGCCCTGCCCCTGGAAGTTCTGGGATACCCAAGACGCCCGCACTATCATTACGCTGGCAGAGTTGCATGGTTTCAACCCCAAGAAACAGCGTCCGTTTGAAGGCACACCACACCGGGCGCTGGATGATGCCAAACACCAGGCGCGCTACGTTGCAGATACCATTTCAGCGCTTTATTACCGCCAGCCCGCGGCAAAATGATCGCGCCAGGTCAAATCAAGCGCAAACGGTTTCCTGTCTGTCATCAATACGTTATCGCTTCCCATTTGCGGTTGGGATCTCTACTCTAGTTCTCTTTGTCATTCGGATGTGCCATTTTTGTTATGCAAAAATTTCTCTTTCTCCTGCTTAGCCTGGTGTTGCTCGGCCCTCTGGGAATCGATCTCTATCTGCCCACCATTCCTGCCATTGCCCTGGGCCTTAACAGCAGCGAAGCCTTGATCCAATCCACCATTTCGCTGTTTATTCTGGTGTTGGGTCTTGGCCAGGTGATCGCCGGTCCGCTGGTGGATAATTACGGTCGTAAGCCTGTGGCTATCGCCGGGATCCTGATTTATATGGTGGGCGCAGCCATGGCTGCGCTGGCGACAACGGCAGATATCTTTGTCGCTTCACGCCTGATGCAAGGCGTGGCCGTTTGCTGTACCGCCGTTGTAGCATTCAGTGGCGTGCGCGATCGGATGAATGGCGATGACGCCGCACGCGCTTTCGGTTTTCTCAACGGCACGCTGAATATCATTCCTGCACTGGCCCCGCTGCTCGGTGGTTTGTTGGCAGAAGCCTTCGGCTGGCGCGCCCCATTCTGGTTCCTGGTCGGTTATGCCGCGGTGGTATTATTGCTGGTCATCTTCTTCCTGCCGGAAACCCGCCCCGCTACTACCGTTGCCGTCAAAGGGCTGCCGGTACGCCAGTATCTGCGCATTCTTGGCGATCGCCGTTTTATCTCCTTTGCAGTGGTCAACGCCGGGGCGATGGGGATGGCGCTAACTTATGTTTCATTGGCACCTAACGTACTGATGGGCACCGCCGGGCTATCACCGCTGCAGTTCTCTTTGGTATTTGGTGCCAACGGTTTCTGGATCATGCTGGTCAGCTTTGTCGCCAACCGCATCATTCACAAGATTGGCCGCCCTTTCTGCCTGGCGACCGGCGGCATACTGATGGGGTTAGGCTGTCTCGCTTTAGTGTTGGGGGTGGCACTACTGGGTGAAGCTGCACAAAGCCATTGGTTGGCTTATATCCTGCCCGTGGCCTGCGCCTGTGCCGGATTGGCTTTTGTCATGGGGCCGTCAACCAGCTATGCGTTGGAGCCTTACTCTAACGAAGCGGGCGTGGCTTCAGCACTGGTAGGTTTTATTCAGATGGCCGGAGGGGCCGCGCTGGGCCTGATCGCGATGGCGTTGCCGCTGCAGCCGAAACTGTCGCTGGCGTTGGTGATGTTGGTAGGTTGCCTGCTGGCGCTACACGCACGGCAGCGCAGCAAGCAAATCAAAGGGCAGTTGAAAAAAATCGGCTGAACTTATTTCTCAATAACAATAGGCACCCGTGCCGCCAAGGCTGTCAGCAGCTCGTAACCCAAGGTTCCGGCTGCGGCAGCCACATCATCGACGTGCAGATGCCTCCCCCACAGTTCGACGTCAGTACCAATAGTTGCCTGCGGGCACGGTGTCAGATCCACCGTCATCATATCCATGGAAACCGAACCTACGGTATGTGTCAGAACACCGTCCACCCAGACCGGAGTGCCGGTGGGCGCATGGCGAGGGTAGCCGTCCGCATAACCACAGGCCACGACGCCGATACGCTGCGCCCCACCAGCGGCATAACGCCAGCCATACCCCACCCGATCTCCCGCTTGCAACTGTTGGATGCCAATGATTTTGCTGCTCAGCGTCATCGCCGGTTGCAAACCGGTATCGGCGATGTCCTGCCAGTGGCCGCTGGGTGATGCGCCATAAAGTATAACCCCCGGCCTCACCCATTCCGCCTGCGTCTGCGGGTGCCACAAGGTGGCCGCCGAGTTGGCCAGACAACGCGGCAGATCAATCGCAGCAGTGGCGCGGTCAATCACGGCCATCTGTGCCGTTACGCCTTCAGGACCGTCGGCGGTGGCAAAGTGGCTCATTAGCGTTATCGAACCAATATTGTGCAACTCCTTTGCAGTTAACCAAGCACTGTGCAACCGCTCCGGGGCAAACCCTAGGCGGTTCATCCCACTGTTCAACTTGAGATAAACATCCAAAGGGGCATGTAAACGCGCTTCGGCAATCGCCTGTAGTTGCCAGTCGCTGTTCACCGCCGTGGTTAACCGGTAACGATCGATCAGCATAAGGTCTGAGGGCTGGAAAAAGCCCTCCAGCAACAGAATCGGCCCCTGCCAGCCAGATTCGCGTAGTAACACTGCCTCGTTCAGATCGAGCAAGGCAAAACCATCGCTATTCTCGGCCAGGCTGCGCCAGACGTGCTGCAAACCATGGCCATAAGCGTTGGCCTTAACCACGGCCCAGATTTTAGCCGAGGGTGCAAAACGACGAACTACCTGCAGGTTATTGGTCAACGCGGCCAAATGCAGCGTAGCGGTAATCGGGCGAGGCATGGGCTCTCCTATCAGATTGGGTTTCAGCGTGCCGGGTGCACGTCATTCAATGGAACAACAGGCCCCTGCCGAAAGTCTGCGCGGTAACGCGCCACCGCCAGATCGTCTGAAGCAATGGCCGGGGTAACCCCAGAGATCAAGTCGGCAAGCAACTGGCCGGAGCCGCAGGCCATCGTCCAACCCAAGGTGCCATGGCCGGTATTTAAATAGAGATTTTTCAGCGAGGTGCGCCCCACAATCGGCGTGCCATCTGGCGTCATCGGGCGCAGCCCCGTCCAGAATGTGGCCTCTTCAACTCGCCCACCGTTCGGGTACAGATCGCGTACCACCATTTCCAGCGTTTCACGCCGCTTCTGCTCCAACTGGGTATTGAAGCCAACAATCTCCGCCATACCGCCCACGCGGATGCGCTTATCGAAGCGAGTAATGGCAATTTTATAGGTTTCGTCCAGCACGGTAGAGAACGGCGCTGCCGCTTCATCGGTTATCGGGATGGTTAATGAGTAACCTTTCAACGGATAAACCGGAATGGACACCAGATCGCGCAGTAGTGCGGTAGAATAGGCACCGAACGCCACAACATAGCTATCGGCAGTCATGATTTCACCATCACACTGCACGCCGGTAATTTTATCTCCTTCCACCAGCAAGCGTTCAACGTTGCGGTTAAACAGGAAGTTGACTCCGGCCTGCTGCGCCAGCTTGGCCAACTGCTGGGTGAACAGTTGGCAGTCCCCGGTTTCATCATTCGGCAGCTGTAATCCGCCGGTAAGCTTGTGAGCAACCTGCGACAACGCCGGTTCGACCGTCGCCAACTGGCTGGCCTCCAGCAGTTTGTAAGGCACCCCGGCATCCTCCAGCACGGCAATGTCCTTGGCAGCGCTGTCAAACTGCTGCTGGGTGCGGAACAGTTGCAGCGTGCCGCCTTGACGGCCTTCGTACTGGATGCCGGTTTCCTGGCGCAGGGCTTTAATGCAGTCACGGCTGTATTCCGCCAGACGCACCATACGGCCTTTGTTAGTCATATAGTGGGCAGTATCGCAGTTTTTCAGCATCTGCCACATCCAGCGCAGTTGGAAACTGCTGCCGTCGAGGCGGACTGCCAACGGCGCGTGACGCTGGAACATCCATTTAATCGCCTTCAACGGTACCCCAGGAGCTGCCCAAGGTGCGGCGTAACCCGGAGATATTTGCCCGGCATTGGCCGCACTGGTTTCCAAGGCTGGCCCGGGTTGACGATCGATCACCGTCACCTCATGGCCCGCTTTTGCCAAGTACCAGGCACTGGCAACCCCTACCACTCCGCTACCTAAAATAACCACTCTCATCGCTGACTCCAGCTCAAGGATCGATAAAGCACAATCTACCAATAACAGGAAATTAACTCAGTGGAAAAAACTACTCAACAAATCGTTTATTAATCGTGACAATATTCACAATTATTTTATCGTTGATGCGTCCGTCTTTGGCAATAGCGGACATAAAATAACGATAAGATACTGTTAAAGCGCATTTTGCCGATAAAACAGGCTATTCGGCCCCCAAACACATCAGCGAAAATCGCCAGTGGCACCGGGAATGACAACCCACCCAATTTGGAACATAAATCTGTTTAATTAAATATTGCAGGTTAATAATTCCAACCATCCCCATTGGGCATCAGTTTCCTCTGCCTCGCGGTTCGAATGCCTGGTTGAGTGCCACCACAGGCCGCAAAGCTGGTTTACGCGTAGCAACCGCAAGTGGTTATCAGTACTCAGCACGGATGATTTCAAACGATTTATTACGACTTGGACTATCATTGTTAAAGGGTCTGCCAAAAGAGCCGACGCCGTTCATAACGAGGGTGCGCTGATGACTACTTCGACACAGAAAAAGGTTAAGGAAGATAAACGTCTGAGCGATGGACCGGACTGGACATTCGACCTGTTGCAGGTGTATCTGGAACAGATCGACCGGGTTGCCAAACATTACCGGCTCGACACCTATCCGCATCAGATCGAGGTCATTACCTCCGAGCAGATGATGGATGCCTATTCCAGCGTCGGGATGCCGATCAACTATACCCACTGGTCATTCGGTAAAAAGTTCATCGAAACCGAGCAGCGCTATAAGCATGGCCAGCAGGGGTTGGCCTATGAGATCGTGATCAACTCCAACCCGTGTATTGCCTATCTGATGGAAGAAAACACCATCACCATGCAGGCACTGGTTATGGCTCATGCCTGCTATGGGCACAACTCGTTTTTCAAAAATAACTATCTATTCCGCAGTTGGACCGACGCCAGTTCGATTGTCGATTATCTGCTGTTTGCCCGCCATTACATCAGCGAGTGTGAGGAACGCTATGGCGTGGAAGAGGTAGAAAAGCTGTTGGACTCCTGCCATGCGCTGATGAATTACGGGGTCGATCGCTACAAACGGCCACAAAAAATCTCGCTGGTGGAAGAAAAAGCCCGCCAAAAGAGCCGTGAGGAGTATCTGCAAAGCCAGGTCAACTCGCTGTGGAAAACCTTGCCGCGAGTCGATCGCGAAGCCCTGCCGGAACAGGCCGTGCGTTTTCCGCGGGAGCCGCAGGAAAACATTCTCTACTTTATGGAGAAAAACGCCCCGTTGCTGGAATCCTGGCAGCGTGAAGTGCTGCGCATCGTGCGTAAGGTAAGCCAGTATTTCTACCCGCAAAAACAGACGCAGGTGATGAACGAGGGCTGGGCCACCTTCTGGCACTACAGCATCCTTAACCACCTGTACGACGAAGGGCGCGTGACGGATCGCTTTATGCTCGAGTTCTTGCACAGCCATACCAATGTGGTCTACCAGCCACCTTACAACAGCCAATACTACAGCGGCATCAACCCGTACGCGCTTGGCTTTGCCATGTTCCAGGACATCAAACGGATCTGCCAGTCGCCGACCGAGGAAGATCGCTACTGGTTCCCGGATTTCGCCGGCAAAGACTGGTTGGATACCCTGCACTTCGCCATGCGTGACTTCAAGGATGAGAGCTTTATCAGCCAGTTCCTGTCACCGAAGGTGATGCGTGATTTCCGCTTGTTTACCGTGCTGGATGACGATCGCAATAATTACCTGGAGATTTCAGCGATCCATAACGAAGCGGGCTACCGCGCGATACGCCAGGAGCTGTCGGCTCAGTACAACCTGAGTAACCACGAGCCCAATATTCAGGTCTGGAATGTGGACCTGCGTGGCGACCGTTCATTAACGCTGCGCTATATTCCGCAGGACCGGGCGCCATTGGATAAAAGCCGCCGTGAGGTGATGAAGCATCTGCATCGTCTGTGGGGATTCGACATTATTCTGGAGCAGCAAAACGAAGATGGCAGCGTTGAGTTGCTGGACCGCTGCCCACCAAGACCCAACGCGTTATAAGGCTGCAATATGACAAAGGGGCGCATGCAGCGCCCCTTCAACTAACTGATTACGGATATGACGCGAATTAACGACGCGCTTCGGTCAGATCGCTTGGCATAGTGCCCTGCATACTCTGCCAAATAGCCCCGCTCTCTTTACCGTAATTACGCACGCAATCCATCACCTGATCGTACATCTTCTCATGACACAGGCTCGACAACTTGTTGTAGAAGGTCAGTGCGAGTTTGCGCGCTTCCGGGTTGGAGAAGTAATAACGGCCAACGCGGGTATACAGCCCTTTCAACCCATTGAGGATCAGGCCGTAAATCGGGTTTCCCGAGGCAAAGGCCAAGCCACGGAAAATTTCATAGTCGAGCTGGTTGAAAGCATCCGCCTGATCGTCAACCAGCGCCGCTTTCGCCAACACTTCCTGCGCCTGCTCCGGGTGGTTACGCACCGCCGCACGGATAAAGATCGAGGCAATATTGGTCCGCACCGACAGCAGATTATCGATCAGCTGCGGTACGCTGTTGTGATCGAGCCGGGCCAGGGTTTCCAGAATATTAAGGCCGGAAGTTTCCCAAAAATTGTTCACTTTGGTCGGTTTGCCGTGCTGAATAGTCAGCCAGCCATCACGGGCCAGTCGCTGCAGAACCTCACGTAATGTGGTGCGCGTGACGCCAATCAGTTCTGAAAGCTCACGTTCCGCGGGCAAAATAGAGCCGGGAGGGAAGCGGTTATTCCAAATACTTTCAATAATATACTCTTCCGCGAAACCGGCAGGACTCTGCGCCTTTATAACCATGTGTTTGATGTTCCGTAACGACGATAATCAGTAATTGTAATCGGCAGATCATACCAGATCGCCGGGGCATCACATAGCGCGAGCCAAAAACATTAAACGAAAGTGTGCATAAGCTGGCAAAAAGATGAAAAAAACCACTTCGCCGAAATTTCAGTCTATTAGGACTTCCTTATTTGCATCAGGCCCACTGCCGTTGTTAGGGTATGACGAGCCAACTCACTTTGAGGTTTCGCAAAAACAAGCATGGATATGACAATACGCTCGGCATTGGTAAAGAACTTTCTCGGGGCGTCCCCCGATTGGTACAAACTGGCTATCATCAGTTTTCTGGTGATCAATCCCTTGGTGTTTTTCCTGGTCAGCCCTTTCGTGGCGGGCTGGTTACTGGTTATCGAGTTCATCTTTACGCTGGCTATGGCGCTGAAATGCTACCCGTTACAGCCCGGTGGACTACTGGCCATTGAGGCAGTGTTGATCGGCATGACCAGCCCCGCACACGTCAGCGCGGAAATTGCCAGTAATCTTGAGGTGTTATTGCTGCTGGTGTTTATGGTGGCAGGCATCTACTTTATGAAGCAGTTGCTGCTGTTTGTATTTACCAAACTGCTCCTGAACATCCGCTCAAAGATGCTGCTATCGCTGTCCTTCTGCGTTGCCGCGGCACTGCTTTCTGCCTTCCTGGATGCCCTGACCGTGGTAGCGGTGGTGATTAGCGTCGGCACAGGTTTTTATTCTATCTACCATAACGTCGCCTCCAATCAGAAGACCGATATTAGTGACGATAGCCGCCTGGAAGATGCCGACCATAAACAGACGCTGGAACAGTTCCGTGGCTTTCTGCGCAGCCTGCTGATGCATGCCGGCGTGGGCACCGCTCTCGGGGGCGTGATGACCATGGTAGGCGAGCCGCAGAACCTGATCATCGCCAAAAGCGCCGGGTGGGGCTTTGGCGAATTTTTCCTGCGTATGACCCCCGTCACGCTGCCGGTGTTTATTTGCGGTCTGTTGGTTTGCCTGCTGGTTGAACGTTTTGCAGTTTTTGGCTACGGCACCAAACTGCCGGATCAGGTGCGTAGCGTACTGAAAGAGTTCGATCGCCAGGCAACGGCCAAGCGTAGCCGCCAGGAAAAGATGAAGTTGGTGGTACAGGCGTTAATCGGCCTCTGGTTGGTGATTGCCTTGGCCTTCCACCTGGCGGAAGTGGGCCTGATTGGCCTCTCGGTGATCATTTTGGCGACCTCACTGTGCGGCGTAACCGATGAGCATGCGATCGGCAAGGCTTTCCAGGAAGCCCTGCCCTTTACCGCGCTGCTGACGGTGTTCTTCACCGTTGTGGCAGTGATCATTGAACAGCAGCTGTTTACTCCGGTGATCCACTATGTGCTACAGGCACCGCCGAGCTCACAGCTTTCCCTGTTTTATCTGTTCAACGGTCTGCTCTCTTCCGTTTCTGATAACGTTTTTGTCGGTACGGTTTACATTAACGAAGCTCGGGCAGCATTGGCGGAAGGAGCAATTTCTCTGCAACAGTTCGAACTGTTGGCGGTAGCGATTAATACCGGCACCAATCTGCCTTCGGTAGCTACACCCAACGGGCAGGCTGCTTTCCTGTTCCTGCTGACCTCTGCTCTGGCACCGTTGGTACGTCTGTCTTATGGCCGCATGGTCTGGATGGCATTGCCTTACACGGTGGTGCTGACCCTGGTTGGCCTGCTGTGTGTGCAGCATACTCTGGCACCGGTAACGGACCTGTTTACCCAATGGCAGTGGCTAATGCCGCTACCGCTTGACGCAACGGCCCCAATCGCTGCACATTAGCCGCCATAACCGTCCCCGCAAACGACGATATTTTTCACTGAATCGTCGTTAGATAGCTGGCAGCGGGGATGAATTGGTTTACACTGCCGGTTCAATTGCTTACTGCATGGAAGAATATAGATATGTTGCAATTCTTTAACCGCTGCTCGCAGGGGCGCGGTGCTTGGCTGTTGTTGGCTCTGACTGCATTGGTACTGGAGTTGGCCGCCCTCTATTTTCAGCACGTGATGCTGTTACAGCCTTGCGTAATGTGTATCTACGAACGCGTCGCGCTATTCGGGATTTTGGGAGCGTCGCTGCTTGGTGCATTGGCACCGAAGTCGCCGCTACGCTATGTGGCGATCCTGTTGTGGATATACAGCGCCTGGGAAGGCCTGCAGTTAGCCTGGAAACACACTATGATCCAACTGCATCCATCGCCGTTTAATACCTGTGATTTCTTTGTCAGCTTCCCTTCCTGGCTGCCACTAGACAAATGGGCGCCAGCGGTGTTCCACGCGTCCGGTGACTGCTCGGTGCGTCAGTGGCAGTTCCTGTCGTTGGAAATGCCACAATGGCTGGTGGGGATTTTTGCTGCCTATTTGCTGATCGGGATTGTGGTTCTGCTCAGCCAATTTGTCCGCCAACGTAAACGCGATCTGTTTGGCCGCTAACGCTAGAACATCGCAAAAACGGCGCCTAAGGGCGCCGTTTTTTGTTGCTACTGACACCCTATCACCAGGCTTACCGAGTAGGGCCGCTGCATGCTGCGGCCGTTTGGAAAATCAATGGCATCGTGTGTGGTGGGTAAGCAACATCAAGTATGGGTAAAGTAATACACGAGCACGATCAGTACTCCGGCCACGGCAAACAGGCGTACCATCTTCATCATCACATTCTCATCATAGGCGGAGGTGCCGACAAGCTACCTAAGATTTTGTTTAAAAAGAAGCGTACACCAGGCGATTACGTCGTAATTTACATAACATTAAGTTTTGTTGCGATTCCCCGCCGATATAGCGTTCAATCTTTGGTAATTCATCCCTTTCAAGCACAGATATATTGGCTACACTTAATCACTGATTGGCCGTTTTTCATTCACCGTATTAATACTTTAGGGCGGGTACTAATAAAATGATGACATATATAAGCCACTCCCCTCATCCACCCTGATTTATTTCCTCTCTCGTTTAACTTTTGTTTAACCTGACCGCCCGGTTAGCACACGATTTCGGCTATGCTCTGCATGATAAAACGCCTACGTCTACCAGGGCAGCAGGCGCTCAAACACTGAACAGTCGCAGCCAAAAAGATAGACAGAGTATTTTGAGCAAGGGATCACTATGTTAGAAAATAAAATCAATCCGCAATCGGCCATCACGACGCTGCCCTATTTAGACTGGAATGCCACCTATTCTGCTACTTTGGATGCCGTAGCCGAGTTGGAAAGCGGCAAGGTACTCTATTTCCCTCATCTGGCCTTTAATCTGACCGACGCGGAAAAAACCTTACTCACTCCAGAGTTGGTCGATCCCAAACGCAAGAATATTAGCTATCAGCCTGAACAGCAAAAGCTGACAGGGGTTGCCCTTGAGGCCAAACGCGAAGCGGTACATAAATTAATGGCTCGGCACTATCAAGCCTGCCAGCATTTGATCAATTCCGTCCTGCCCGAATATCGGCACGCAGTGCAAATGCCCACCAATAGCCTGCGTCTGCACCCGATCTCTGCATGGACAGCCTCGACTTCATGGCGCAAGGACGACCGCCGCCTGCATGTCGATGCGTTCCCTTCTCGCCCCAATTATGGCAACCGTATTTTACGCATCTTCACCAATATCAACCCTCATGGTGAAAGCCGCCAGTGGCGCGTCGGGGAGCCGTTCCCTGAGCTGGCGCAACGTTTTCTGCCACGCCTGAAGCGTTATTCGCCCTTTGCCAGTTGGTTGCAGGATAAAGTGGGTATTACCAAAACGCGCCGTAGTCACTACGATCATCTGATGCTGCAAATGCACGATGCGATGAAGGCAGATAAAGACTATCAGGAAAGCGGCCCCCAGCAGGCGGTTGAATTCCCCCCAGGAAGCAGCTGGATCTGTTTTTCCGATCAAACTCCCCATGCCGCCATGGCCGGGCAGTATATGCTGGAACAGACCTTTATTTTACCGGTGAGCGCCATGAAAACCCCGCAGCATGCGCCGCTGAACGTCTTGCAAGCCTTGTTACACAAGCCATTGATATAGAAAGCCTGACTTTTCAGCCGATCCGCGGGTTATTCGCTGGATCGGCCATAACTTCGATCTGTGTCACCCCATTTGGGCAGCAAATTTGGTATATTAATCACGCAGTAGTATGCACATCACCTACTCATTATGGAGGTTGTATGTACAAGACTATCTTAGCGCCCATTGATTTGGCTGAAATCGAGTTAACACAGAAAGTCATTCCCACGATTAATTCACTGGCAAACATCGACTACCCGCATATCCATTTTTTCGCCGTCCTCTCCCCTATGCTCTCTTATTATGAATATGGGCTATCGCACCCCGAGCGGTTGCTGCCCAGCGATGATGAGCGGATACAGATTGCACTGGCGGAGTTAAAGAAAGCCGTTACGGCGTTTGATATTCCGGAAGGCCGAGTGCACTGTTCGGTAGAGATCGGCGCGCCACGGGATCGGATTTTGAATTTTGCCGATGAGATCAACGCCGATTTGATCGTTGTCGGTTCGCGTAGACCAAGTATCACCACCTTCTTGCTTGGCACAACGGCATCATCGGTCGTCAGGTATGCCAAAACCTCGGTCCTGGTGGTGCGATAAGGCCGCAGACTACGTTCTAAAAAGCGCTAGTAATACGTAGCTGTACGTAATAGTGCTACAGGAGGGAGCCATGCAGAACGCCGACACGCCGTGAATCCATCCCTGGAGGCTCGTATCGCGCGTCCATGCGCTCAACGGTCGGCTAACCTGCATGGCTCCCTCCTGACTTAGCTTACGGTGTTGCGGTGACAAGCGTAATTATTTGGCCACAGTTTCTGGTTATAGCAGCCACTTACCTGGCCCAGCTAGGTTTGTTGAGGATATGGTCCTGCCAATCCACGACTTCGCTTTCACGCACCGCGATATGACGTACGGTAATACGCTCACCGTGCATTGCCGCTTTTGATCCGCTGACCAACGGGTGCCAGTCGAACAAGGGTTTGCCCTCGCCGATCAGGCGATAGGCGCAGGTTGGCGGTAGCCAGTCGAACGTGGTGAGGTTTTCGCGCGTCAGCTTGATGCAGTCTTCTTCCAGCTCAAAGCGGCGCTCGTAGTTGCGGCACTGGCAGGATTTGATATTGAGCTGATCGCAGGCCACGTTGGTGAAGTAAATCTCATCGGTATCTTCATCGATCAGCTTGTTCAGACAGCATTGCCCACATCCGTCGCACAGCGATTCCCACTCTGCCTCAGACATTTCGTCCAGCGTCTTCTGTTGCCAAAAAGGGAGTTGTGACATATCGACTTCCGAAAATAGGTAAATGAACAAACCACCTGCAAGCAGGTTCAAGGGGGCACACTATATAGACACTGAGCGCAAAAGGAAACGTTTCCCCAGTTGCCCCTGCCTGCCGCAATGGCATCCAACGTGGATAATAACAGTGTAAGTGACCAAAGAGGTTTCTGCCTGCAACACCCGGAAGGCCCGGCAGGCAGAAAAATAAAGCGGGATTAAATCACTCGGGTGCTGAGGGTCTTACCGTTAAGCAAGATTTTCAGCATATCGCCAGAAACCATTGGCCCGACCCCTTGAGGAGTCCCGGTCAGAATGATGTCGCCCGCACGCAGCGTGAAGAAACGGCTCATATAGGCGATCAGCGGCAAAATGGGATTGATCATATCGCGGGTATTGCCCTGCTGACGCAGTTCGTCATTGATCGACAAAGACAACTCGGCATTTTGCGGATCGCCAAATTCAGCCACCGGAATAAAACCGGAGATCGGGCAGGAGCCATCAAATGCCTTGGCTTTTTCCCAAGGTTGACCCGCCTTCTTGAACCCGGCCTGCAGATCGCGCAAGGTCAAGTCCAGCGCCACGCCATAGCCCGCAATGGCACGGGCCACGCGATCTTCATTAGCCTGCTTCAACGGGGTACCAATCAACACCGCCAACTCGACTTCATGATGAATCGACCCCAGCCCCTTGGGGATTGCTACCGGTTGACGAATATCACACAATGCCGTTTCAGGTTTGATAAACAACACCGGCTCAGGCGGAGTTGCACTCCCCATCTCCTTGATATGATCGCTGTAGTTGCTGCCCACGCAAACCACTTTGCTTACCGGGAAATCAAGCAACGCTCCTTGCCAGTCTCTATGTTGATACATACCGCCTCTCCAACCACAGTGTAGGGGCCAGATAACCTCAGCCCATGATACATACGGGGTGCCATTCCAGGCACCGGGTAGTTACCGACCTATTGACCGATACCATCGGCCATCATTCCCACGCTGATCGCGAAATAATACGAACGATTCCAATGCATGAGAGTACGGAAGTTATCATAAACCAAGAATGCGCGTCCTTGCATATCATCTGGAGCGATCACCCAACTACGCAGGCCAGAGACTGGCAAGGGTGAACCCTCTGCTAACACCACCCCTTTGGCCGCCCACTGCTCTTCGCGATGCCCCTGAGAGTCTTTCAACCCTAGTTGTTCAGCGTTGAATTGCGCGGGCAGTTTGACTTCACGGCCCCAACCAACCCCAGGTTGCCAGCCTTCGGTAGCCAGGTAGTTGGCGGTAGAGGCAAACACATCATCGAGATTATTCCAGATATCGATTTTACCGTCGCCATCCCCATCTGCGGCATAGGTCAAAAACGAGGTTGGCATAAACTGGCTCTGCCCCATCGCTCCCGCCCAGGATCCCTTCAGGTTGCCCGCATCAACGTGGCCCTGGTCAATAATCTTTAAGGCCGCCATCAGCTGTTTGGTAAAGAACGCTTCGCGCCGGCCTTCAAACGCCAGCGTCGCCAGGGCAGAAACAACGTCTTCCTTACCCTGTATCTTGCCAAAGGCGCTTTCCATACCCCATAGCGCGACAATATATTGCTCCGGGACGCCATAGCGCGCAGTCACTCGCGCCAACCGTGGCTGATATTGCTGGCGCATCTCGCGGCCCCGCTGGATCTTCCACGTGGGCAACACTCGGCTGAGGTAATCATCCAGCGTAATTTTCTTTTCCAACTGATTACGATCGGCATTAATCACCCGATCGACAAAATGCGCGTTGGCAAACGCGTTCTCAACGGTAGCCGCTGGGATACCCTGCTTGATGGCCCGCCGCTTCAGTTGTTCCACATAGGCCGGGAACTCCGCGGGATCACGCCCGGTTTCGGCCAGCGTACTCCCGGCAGGCTGTGCAACAGGCGCTGCCACAGGAGCCGCCCCCACCGGTTTAACGCAGCCAGCTAAAAGGGCCAGCGTTAGCATCATCGACATCTTCTTCATGATTTTCCCTACCTGTGACGACCTGCCGCCAGATGCAGATGATGCTTAAAAGCTGGCGTTAACACAGGGTTGAAAATCGACGCCCGGTTATTTGTTGGCGTCAGACAAATGAAGGTTTAATAGGTTTTCCACCGGCGGTGGGAACTGCAGATAAAACCCTTCCTGCTTTAGGGCTTCTTTCACCTTCTCGATATCCGCTGAGGCCAATTTCTTACGCCCGTCAAGCGACAGCATCATGGCATACTGCGGCGTGCCAAAACTTTTCATCAGATCTTCCGGCACCCGAGAGAAATCGTCTTTTTTTTCGACATAAAGATAAGTCTGATCGCGCTTGGCGCTTCTATAGATGACACAAAACATTTTTAAAACTCTATTTAATTGAGGCAGCGTCTTGCCTGGATATAACTCTGACTATAACATGCTTATAGTACTTCGGAATATCGCACCCCGAGTGGTATTCCGGGGATTTAAGTTGCTGAGACTGAGTCAGGATAGATGTCACAATCGCCAATTGAGCTAAAAGGCAGCAGTTTTACCCTATCGGTGGTTCATTTACATAATTGCGAACCCGAGGTAATACGCCAGGCACTGCAAGAAAAGGTGGAACAAGCGCCCGCTTTTCTCAAAAATGCCCCTGTTGTTATTAATGTTGCTACGCTTAACGGCGACGCAGACTGGAAAGAAATTCAACGGGCGGTCACTGCGGCTGGGCTGCGCGTGGTCGGCATCAGCGGTTGCAAAGATGAGCGGCAGAAGCGGTCCATCGCCCGCGCCGGTTTGCCACTGCTCAATGAAGGCAAAGGCCAGAAGGCGGCCCCGCAGGCTCCGGTGATTGCGCCGGTCCCTGATAATGCCCCAGCCAAAACGCGCATCATCAGTACTCCAGTCCGTTCAGGCCAACAGATTTACGCCCGTAACAGCGATTTGATCGTCACCAGCAGCGTCAGCGCCGGTGCAGAACTGATTGCCGACGGCAATATTCATATTTACGGTAGCATGCGTGGCCGCGCACTGGCTGGCGCCTCTGGCGATACCCAGTGTCAGATTTTTTGCACGCACCTGGGTGCTGAGCTAGTCTCTATCGCAGGGCAGTACTGGTTGAGCGATCAGATCCCGTCCGAGTACCTCGGGCAGGCAGCAAGGCTCAGCCTGTTGGATAATGCTTTAACCATACAACCTTTAAATTAAGCCCTTTTGACAAGGAATCCATTTCATGGCACGCATTATTGTTGTTACATCGGGTAAAGGGGGCGTTGGCAAGACCACATCAAGTGCGGCCATTGCGACCGGCTTGGCCCAGAAAGGCAAGAAAACCGTGGTGATCGACTTTGATATCGGTCTGCGTAATCTTGACCTCATCATGGGGTGTGAACGCCGGGTCGTTTACGATTTCGTGAACGTTATCCAAGGTGACGCCACGCTGAACCAGGCGTTAATCAAAGACAAGCGCACCGACAACCTCTACATTCTGCCCGCTTCGCAAACCCGTGACAAAGACGCCCTGACCCGTGAAGGCGTGGAAAAAATACTCAGCGATCTCGACGAGATGGCCTTCGAATTTGTGGTTTGCGACTCACCTGCAGGGATCGAATCCGGTGCCTTGATGGCGCTGTACTTTGCCGATGAAGCCATCATCACCACCAACCCGGAAGTGTCTTCAGTACGTGACTCCGACCGTATCCTGGGCATTCTGGCTTCCAAATCGCGCCGTGCCGAGAGAGGGGAATCCCCGATCAAGGAACATCTGCTGCTAACCCGTTACAACCCAGGCCGCGTCAGCCGTGGCGACATGTTGAGCATGGAAGACGTGCTGGAAATCCTGCGTATCCCGCTGCTTGGCGTGATCCCGGAAGATCAGTCGGTATTACGTGCCTCTAACCAGGGTGAACCTGTTATTCTTGATAGTGAGTCCGATGCCGGTAAGGCCTATGACGATACCGTTCACCGCCTGTTAGGGGAAGAACGCCCGTTCCGCTTCATCGAAGAAGAGAAAAAGGGCTTCCTGAAACGCCTTTTTGGGGGATAAACCATGGCTCTGTTAGACTTCTTTCTGTCCCGCAAAAAATCGACAGCCAGTGTAGCCAAGGAACGGCTACAGATTATCGTCGCAGAACGTCGTCGTGGGGACAGCGAACCCCACTATCTGCCTGATTTAAAGCGCGATATTCTAGCGGTAATTTGTAAATACATTCAGATCGACCCCGAGATGCTGCACGTGCAATTCGAGCAGAAAGGGGACGATATTTCGGTACTTGAACTTAACGTGACGCTACCGGAATCGGAAGAAACACCTAAATGATTGCGATGCAATGAGTGCCCCCTGTATATTTTTATACAGGGGGCAACTGTATATTCGTCCAGTTATAAACGCGCGTGCAAAAATAAAAACTCCGCACTATTGAGACGACTCTCAGTTCTTTTTGACACCACTTTCTTTATGGTGAAGGCTGGCGATTAATATTTTCTTCGCCTTATTTTTAGCGAGATAAAACGGAACAGTTTGATTTAAACTGCCCCGCCCGATGTTTAACGATTAATAATCCTGTAGGATCGCCTGCAACGGCGCGGCCAATAGCTCACCACGCCAACCACTGATTAACTCAGGCCGTGACTCGCTCTCTTTCAATTTCCAGTGCCAATTCAGCAACTGGTTAATCTGCCGCCGCGAAGCCAGCAGTTCGACGCTAAGGCCACTCTGCTCACTTACCAATGTAATGGCAGCCTTAATCTCCTTGAACACTTTCTTATAGCCAGGATGATCGACCAGATTACTCAACGGTGCCGGCAAGGCTGATTCTTCGAGAGCGTTAGCCTCCGCCACCAGCGCCACCAGGGTTTTACCATGATAGCGGATCTCCGGGCCACTCAGCCCCAGCGCCTCCAGTTCACCCAGCGAACCCGGCATATAGCGCGCCACGGCCCATAGGTTCTCTTCACGCACGACAAAGTTCACCGCCAGATCGCGTTCACGCGCCTGACGTAAACGCCACTCGGCCAGTTTTTGCAGGCAAGCCAACTGACGCGGACGTAACTGCCAGGCATTGGTGATTTCGCGATAGGCCAATTCCGGCGCCAGCGCTTCACTGCGCCGTTGGCAGAGCAAACGGCACTCGTTATCGGCTGCAGCGGTCCAACCCGCCTCCTCGGTCTCCTGCACCAGTTGCTTGGCCATCGGCAACAGGTAGAACACATCAGCTGCGGCATAAACGCACTGGCGCTCGGTCAACGGCCGCGCCAGCCAGTCGGTACGCGATTCACTCTTATCGAGATCGACCTTCATGTACTCCGTCACCAGCTTGGCAAAGCCACAGGACAGCGTATGGCCGCTGAAGGCCGCCAGGATTTGGGTATCGACCATCGGTGTCGGCAGCGTCTTGAAGGCGTTCAGAAACACCTCAAGATCTTCACTACCAGCGTGTAGGAATTTCACGACGGCGGTATCGGCCAGCAGGTCGATAAAGGGTTGCCACTGCTTGATGGGGAGAGGATCGATCAGGGAAAGTTGTTCACCATCATATAACTGGATCAGGCCTAACTGCGGATAATAGGTACGCGTGCGGACGAACTCGGTATCCAGCGCCACCTGGGCGTAGTTTCTTGCCTGCTCGCAGACCTGCTGCAATCCGGCGTCGGTAGTGATCAACTGATAATTCAAAACATCATTCTCTTGGTCATTTTTAGGATTCAAACACAACAACGCCGGCTTATTCACCGGCGCTGTTGAAAAGGGGAGCAACGATTGGCCTAGGCGGCATCGTCAGCCTTGGGCTTTTTCTGTTCGTCACGCAGTTCCCGTCGTAAGATTTTGCCGACGTTCGACTTCGGCAACTCGTCACGGAACTCAACAATTTTTGGCACTTTATACCCTGTCAGGTGCCGACGGCAATGGGTTAGCAACTCTTCTTTGGTGAGTGTCTGATCTTTCTTCACCACACAAATCTTCACCGCTTCACCGGAAGCATCGCTGGGTACCCCAATGGCCGCACATTCCAGCACTTTAGGGTGCTGGCTAACGATCTCTTCGATCTCGTTCGGGTAGACGTTAAAACCAGAAACCAGGATCATATCTTTCTTACGGTCAACGATGCGGATAAAGCCCTCATCATCCACGGTAACGACATCCCCGGTCGCCAGCCAGCCATCGCGCAACACTTCGTCCGTCGCGTCAGGGCGTTGCCAATAGCCTAACATAACTTGCGGCCCTTTAACCCAAAGTTCACCGGGTTGACCGACCGGCACATCTTTACCTTCATCATCCACCAGACGGATATCGGTAGATGGCACCGGCAGGCCAATGCTGCCGCTGTAGTGCTTCAAATCATGCGGGTTGCCAGAGACCAGTGGAGAGCACTCCGTCAGCCCATAGCCTTCCAGCAAATGATGGCCGGTCAGCTTTTCCCACTTTTCCGCCACCGATTTCTGCACCGACATCCCTCCGCCAACGGAAAGCCGCAGCGTGGAGAAGTCCAGCTTCTGGAAATCTTCATTGTTCAATAACGCATTAAACAGGGTATTTACCCCGGTCATGGCGCTAAACGGGTATTTTGCCAGCTCCTTCACCAGCCCCGGAATATCACGTGGGTTGGTGATCAGCAGGCTACGGCCGCCCAACTCGATAAACAGTAGGCAGTTCACCGTCAACGCAAAGATATGATACAGCGGCAAGGCGGTAACCACCAACTCCTGCCCTTCACGCAGTAACGGCACATAAGCCGCTTTGGCCTGTACCAGATTGGCCTGCATGTTGCGGTGGGTCAGCATCGCCCCTTTCGCCACGCCGGTAGTGCCGCCGGTATACTGCAGGAAGGCCAGATCGGTATTGATAATATCTGGCTTCACGTATTGCAGGCGGCGGCCACGCTGCAACGCGCTGCGAAACGAGATGGCATCCGGCAGGTCGTATTTGGGCACCAGCCGCTTGATGTACTTCACCACAAAGTTGACCAACGTGCCTTTGGCTGCAGAAAGCTGGTCGCCCATGCGGGTCAGAATGACATGTTTAACCTGGGTTTTGAACACCACCTTTTCCAAGGTGTGGGCGAAATTGGAAACGATGACAATCGCGCTGGCACCGCTGTCGTTCAGTTGATGTTCCAACTCACGAGGGGTATACAGCGGGTTGACGTTAACCACCACCATTCCCGCCCGCAAAATACCGAACAGAGCGATCGGGTATTGCAACAGGTTGGGCATCATCAGCGCCACACGGTCGCCCTTCTTCAGCCCCAACTCGTTTTGCAGGTAGGCGGCAAATGCTCGGCTGCGCTCTTCCAGCTTGCGGAAGGTCATCACCTCACCCATGTTGATAAAGGCGGGTTGATCCGCGTAACGGGCAACCGCATTCTCAAACATTTCGATCAGGGATGAGTATTGATCGGCATCGATTTCTGCCGGAACATCCGCCGGGTAACGTTTTAACCAGACCTTTTCCAAGCTATTACTCCTGAAATCATTACTAATTATCATCGTAGCCCCCAAAATTGCAGCCAAACTTTAACAATATTTTAACTCAGCGTACCAGTTTGGGTTTTAAACAATATTCAGGTTGCGATGTGCGTCACTAATTGCCGACGCAACCGCACAACAAAAAAAGTTAAGGCGGCCATTAAGCCGCCCTAAAGTATAAAAACTATCCTACTTGCCGAAGCCTCAGATCTGCGTCCTTACTCCGTAACGAAAGTTTGCACCTGCGCCGGACCTGGATTATACCAGCCATAACCCCCGCCCCAACCTGGGCCCCATGGGCCATTATGCCAGCCCCACGGCCCCATTGGCTGTGGCGGCATCACAATCTGCTGAGCGATGCGCCAACGCTTGAAACCGGTCGCATCCATGGTGACAAAGCGGTAAGGCGTCATGCCAATCTTACCGTCCCGTAGGCCGGTGATCGGCCCAACCACGGTGACCAGTTGCCCTCTGAAGTCGACCGGGTCGAGGAAGCCGTTAACCGAAGCCAGCAAACGGCCTTGCGAAGGTTCCCCCAATATCGGGCGAGCGCCAGAATCCAGCGGCACCGCCGCAATCTCCAGGATGGTACGCCCACGTTCATTAGCCACCGCAACCACGGTACCGCCGAAGCGTGCCTCCGCGCCGGTAAACTGTTTCGGTGCGTTTTGCACCACTGACAGTCGATCGACCGGCGTAGGGCTGGTGCCTTGGATGGCATCCGGAATGGTCACACAGCCAGAGAGCGCCAACACGCTGCTTGCGATTGCCAGCGTTAACAGCTTTTTACTCACAGTACGGGTTAAGATCATCGCAATCTCCTGAATTAGCTGTAACTTCGACAACGTTCATCAGTGCAAGTTGCAAGCGGAGCTGTTTTCTATCGGCGGCAACTTTAGATTAACTATAGGAAACTATTCGCGTCCCGGTAGCTTCTTCCAGGTGACTTCGTTACGCAAATAGGTCGGTTCGGCATTCTCCACGCTAACCGCCAGGCCTTGTTGCCAAGCCTGTAGCGCCAGAGGCAGCATATCTTCGGCCTGCGGCAACAGCATTTGCCCGTCGGTAACGTGCAGCGAGGAACCTGCAACCAAATCTGGGTAGGTTTGCCAACCGGTCCCCACATGGGCCCAATCGCCTTGCAAATGTTGCGCTCGCTCCAGAGCCTGCTGTGGAGACAGCACCGCTTCCCCCGCGCTTTCCAGCCACTGGCCATCAGGCTGGCGTTCAAACTGGCCCCAATAGACTTCGCCCATACGGGCATCGATCGCCGCCAACACTCGTTGCGCGCCAGTCATGCGCCAGGCACCTTGCGCCATGGTTTGCAAGGTAGAAATCCCGAGCATCGGCAGTTCGGCGCCGAGCGCCAACCCTTGGGCAATACCAATGCCGATACGCACGCCGGTAAAGCTCCCAGGGCCACGACCAAAGGCCAAGGCATCGAGTTGTGAAAGGGATAATCCGGTTTCGGCCAGCACCTGCTGCACCAGCGGCAAAATGCGCTGGGTATGCTCGCGTGGGCACAGTTCAAACAGGGCGTGAACTTCGCCTTGATTCCAGATAGCGACAGAACATGCTTCCGTCGCCGTATCGATCGCTAAAATTCGCGTGGACATGCCAAACCTCAGGCGGGAAATATCAGTGGTTTCATACAGGGCGCGCATTGTAGCACACCCCAGAAGTCGCGCCTATTCACCCTTGAGGAAGGCAATAGCCTGTGCCAGATCGCGGGTACGTGGCGTTGGTGGCAGGCTGTTGAGAAACACTTCACCATAAGGACGCATCACCAGGCGGTTATCACAAATCACCAGCACGCCCCGATCGTCGGTATCGCGGATCAGACGGCCAACTCCCTGCTTGAGCGTAATCACAGCATCGGGCAGTTGCACATCATTGAACGGGTCACCGCCGCGTAAACGGCAATCTTCAATGCGCGCCTTCAGCAACGGATCGTCCGGCGAGGTAAACGGCAGCTTATCGATAATCACGCAAGAGAGCGCATCACCGCGCACGTCGACCCCTTCCCAGAAGCTGCTGGTTGCCACCAGTAACGCATTGCCCGCTTCGACAAACTGCGCCAACAGTTGACCCTTGCTGGTTTCCCCTTGCAACAGCACCGGCAGCGTCAAGGTGGCGCGGAACTCTTCGGCCAGCTCACGCATCATCTGATGCGAAGTGCACAGGAAGAAACAGCGGCCCTGGTTAGCCTCAATCATTGGCCGCAGCATTCGGGCCAACTGACGTGCGCCACCGGGTTGATTCGGCGAGGGCAAGAAACGTGGCACACAGAGCAACGCCTGATTGGCATAGTCAAACGGGCTGGGTAGCAGCAGGGTTTTGGCCTTATTCAGCCCCAAACGATCGGTAAAATGGCCCATTTGCTCATTCACCGACAGCGTTGCCGAGGTGAAAATCCAGCTGCCCGGCTTTTCGTCCAGCATCTCGCGGAAGCGGTCTGATACCGTCAATGGCGTGAGCGCCAACACAAAACTGCGTGAGTTACATTCATACCAATAGCTGAAGCCGGGTTCGTTGACCTCTTTGAGCCGCTTAAGGCGGGCGCGGAACTGCGTCGCACGCTCGAAGGCGGCATCCAGCAACGCCGAACGGCCAAGGGAAAGCTTGACCACGTCGTAACACAGCTCCAACGCATCATCGAGCAGCAGCAAGGCACGCTGGACGTTAGGTTGAGTGAGCACCTCACGAAGGTTACCGCGAAAACCTGGTTCTCCCAGCGCCAAACGGAAATCCTGCGTGCTCTGGCTGAGGCGATCGGCGCTCTTTTGCAACTGTGCGCTATCGCGCACCTCGGTACGGTAAGCAATGGTGATGTCTTTAGCCAGATCCATCAGTTGACGGCTGGTGAGCTGCTTGCCGAAGTATTGGCTGGCGATATCCGGGATCTGATGCGCTTCGTCGAAGATCATCACGTCCGCTTCCGGGATCAGTTCGGCAAAACCGCCCTCCTTGACCACCATATCCGCCAGAAACAGATGATGGTTAACCACCACCACGTCGGCATCCATTGCCCGGCGTCGAGCCTTGACGACGAAGCACTCTTTATACAGCGGGCAATCACTGCCCAGACAGTTATCGTTGGTGCTGGTCACCAGCGGCCAGACAAAGCTGTCTTCCGCCACATCGCTACAGGAGCTGATATCCCCTTCTTCCGTCAGGGTTGACCAGCTGCGCAGCCGCACCAAATCGATCAGCGTCTGGCCAGCCAGATCGCCACCAGCCATGGATTGCTGCTCCAGACGTTCCAGGCACAGATAGTTGGAACGCCCCTTGAGCAGCGCCAGCTTGCCTTTGTATTTTAATGCATTGGCCACGGTGGGCAGATCTCGGGCGTAAAGCTGATCCTGCAAGGCTTTGGAGCCGGTGGAAATAATCACCTTGCGCTTTGAACGCAGCGCCGGTGCCAGATAGGCGTAGGTTTTACCGGTGCCGGTTCCTGCCTCGACGACCAGTTCCTGTTTGAAATTGATGGCTTCCGTTACCGCCTCTGCCATCAATCTTTGCGGTTCACGGGGTTTGAACCCTTTAATTGCCTGCGCCAATGCGCCTTCTGGTGCGAAATCGTCTGCCACGCTATCTCTCTGCCGGTATCATTCAGCGGTGATTATGCCAAGCCTGCCACGCCGCTACCACCGACTTTATCCACACACACATCCATTGCTGGCTGTGATACGCTTATGACGTTGATGATAAGGAGATAATTGCATGAATATCGAACGAATTGATCCGGCACAGCGCTGGTCAGAAGCGGTGATCCACAATGACACCGTTTATTACACCAGCGTCCCGGAAAATCTGGACGATGACGCTACGGCGCAAACCGCCAACGCCTTGGCCGCTATCGATGTGCTGTTGGAGCGAGTGGGTTCGGACAAGAGCCGGATTTTAGACGCCACCATTTTCCTGGCCAACGGCGATGATTTTGCCGCCATGAATGCCGCCTGGGATGCCTGGGTTGTTGCAGGCAGCGCGCCGGTACGTTGTACCGTAGAAGCACGTCTGATGAATCCTAAATACAAAGTTGAAATCAAGATCATCGCGGCGCTGTAAAACAAAAAACCGCAGGTCATACCCTTAACCCAAGAGTAGATACCTGCGGTTTTTATTTGGCCGTTAAGCCAGTTTGATGATGACCATGCCCGTCAATAACAGGGCCAGCCCCATCCAGCCTTTGGCATTGAGCCGTTGACCGAACAGGATCCAACCGGCAGCGATAGTGGCGGCAATACCGAAACCGCCCCACAACGCATAAGCGACCGAAAGATCGATCCCCTTCACCGCCTGCGCCAGCGCGCTGAACGCACCTAATACCGACACCAGAGACAACAGCCCCAGCCAAACCCTGCTAAAACCATTAGACATCTTCAGAAAGATGTTGGCCACGATCTCCAGTACGATGGCCAAGGCCAGAAACCCAATGTGGTACAACTCAAGCTGTTGCATGGTTGTTACCTCGCGGGCTGACCTGTTTTCGTGGCTTGCGGGTGCCGGATTTCACCAGCAGGATCCCGGCAATCAACGCCACCAGACCCAGCACTTTCAGCGCCGAGATTGGCTCATCAAACAGCATCACGCTAAACAGGGTAATAAACAGGATGCCGATCCCTTCCCATAGGGCGTAAGCAACGCCCAGGGCCACGCATTTTACCGCTAATGACAGCATGATGTAAGACAGGGTGATCATCACGTACATGACGATGTGTCCGGTCATACCGCCGCTGACGCTAGCGTATTTCATGGACAGGGTGCCGATAATTTCGGCGGTAATGGCAAAGCCTAAAAAGATCCAATAAATCATAATTTTTCTCCCAAACGGCGAATCAAGCACGCTAAGGCGTATTTATCCCAATCTATCTCATCAAACAGGCGCACGGCGGCGCTTGAGATATAGAAATCTCTGGGGATAAACCTACCCAAACGTATTAAAGAAGTTTGCCCGGCAACGCCAAAAGACGGGAAGTGAACCCAGTCATCAGCACCGGTAAAGGGAGAAAGACGCTATAGCTCGCTGCACCAGTGATGCTCACTGGCAAGAATGGCAGAAAGGAAAAGTTGGCAACAAGATGTTCTGAGAGGCGTTCCATTAAGTTTCATCATAATTATTCTCTATCTTCAGCCGCACACCGTGCGATTTGCCCAATATCCTCATGAATGTAAAATTTTCAACTGCATTAGTTTTACCATAGCAAAAATCAGAAAGCAAACCGCCGTTTTCACATTTAGCGAAAAAAAATGAGTTATAAATAAGAGCCTTAATGTTTTTAAAAATTAAAAAAAGGCTCGGATTTATTCCTGAGCCTTGTGAGAATTTCGCTAGCCGGTAAGTGCGGCAAATTCAGGCGCCACGCGCCTTAGCGCAGGATCTGTTTGATGCCTTCCAGCAGCAACGCGACCTCTTCGGCACGGGTCTCTCCGCTGTGTGGATCGATGATGGAACTGTAAACGTGTGGCATCACCTTTGCGACTCCTGCGTCAAGGCAGGTTTCCAGTATTGGCAGGAAGTTTCGCGTATCGATCCCGCCGGTGGGTTCGATCATGGTCATGCCATTGCGCACGCAACTTTCCGCCAATGCGCGCAGTTCTGCCAGCGACGATAACCCCCCCATCGGGAAGAATTTGGCCGCATGACCACCCAGATCGAGGATCATACGCACCGCGCTGTCACAGCTCACCACGGCAGGCTCGCCCTGGCTGCTGTGAACTCCGGTGGAAATGATCACCTTCCCTGGCGTGCCGGTTGGCGAGATCAAGGCATTGATGCAGGTATTGCTGATGCCACGGGCCGCCAATGCACCCGCGGCAAAACCACAGCCTGTGAAGGTTTGGTTGACGTGTGCAGGCGCGGTGGCCGCCGCAATCATTGCCGCCTTATAAAACTGTGCTGCCGACCCTGCCCCCAAGCCAACGGAAATAGCCGGGATGTGCTCCATCCAGCGCTTCACCTCGGCCACACCCTGTTCGACGTTGGTGAACTGCGCCGAGATCACGCCAATAGCAGCATGTCCTTCAGCGGCATGGTGTACCTGTAATGCGTTAGGGATATCTTTGGCCAGCACGTTGATAGCCACTCGCCCCTGGTAAAAATCAAGCTGTTGCATGTTGCCCCCTGGCCTGTTGCACAATTTCCGTCAACCTCTCCACAATCAACGCAAAGTCGTCGTCGCGCAGCGCCCGTGGATCGAAGCTGAAGACGCCCTGATTCAGCCAGTAATGGCGGGTGTAAATCGCCACCTCGCCAGTGCGCAGTTGCTCTTCCACCTGATAGGCGGTTAATCCTAGCCTGGAGGCGTCTACGCTTACCCGCACTCGATAAATCGCTCGCCCGGCTTCATCCTGTTCGATCTCCGCCTGTAGGCCCGGCAGCGCGGAAATCTGCTGTGCCAATTCGCGCAATGCCGGTAATTGGCGGCTCCAGTCCGGTTGATGTTGCTGATAATGATCCAGCGCCATCACCAGCCCCACCATGTTCTCCTTGCCGATCTTCATCGCACGCGCAATGCCGTTATGCTGGGCCTTGCAACAGGCGACCCATTGCCGATCGCCAGTGACAAAACCGGAGGTCGGTGCGTCCAGCGCTTTGGCCCCGCTATACACCACCATGTTGGCCCCGGCTGCAACATAGGCCCGCAAATCTTCCTCTGCGGCCGCATCCACAATCAGCGGCAGCCCGGCATCACGGGCCACGGAGACAAAATCGCTCAGCGCAACCATGCCCTTTTGCACACAGTGATGCGACTTGACGTAAAACAGCGCCGCCGTCTGCGCCGTGATGGCCTTTGCCAGTTGCCAGCGGGCCGCCAGATTGCTTTGCCCCACCTCAACCACCTTACCGCCGCCCAGCCGGATAGCGGTGGTGATCGGCGCACCGTAGTCAATATTGTGGCCACGTAGCATGACGATTTCATTCGCCAAACCTTCACTACATGGCATCAGTGCCACCCGCTCCGGCTCCCCCCGGGTAATGGCTGCCGCGACCGCAATAGCCACCCCGGCGGAGGCGCAGGAGGTCACATAGCTGTCTTGCGCACCGGTATGCTGAGAGATCAGTTCGCCAACGCGATCCACCAGCGCATCAATTTCCACAAAGGCCGACGCCGCCTCGGCCGTGGCCGCCATCACTTCTTTCGGCACCGAAGAAACACCAAGGAGGGTCATCTTGCCGCTGGCGTTGATCACCCGTTTCAGCCCGAGCCGTTGATAAATATTCATCGCTGCTCCATTACAAAATGCCTAACAGGGAACACACCACGCTCAGTACCACTACCGAAAGCAGAATGGTGGTATAACGCGGCCCTTTTTTGACCAGATAGAAGTAGATCGAGAACACCGCAGCCAGCGGCAACAGGCCGGGGGCGATGGAGTCCAGGATCTGTTGCACTACCACCTCGGAACCTTCCAACGCGCTGATTTTCAGCGGCGAGGTGATCTTGACGTAGCTGGCAGACAGCGCTCCCATCATGATCAGCCCGAGCACGTTGGCCCCGTAGATCAGCTCTTTTATCTTGCCCCCTTGCAGCAGCCCGATGATCGATTCCCGCCCTAGCGTATAGCCTTTGTGGGCCAAGCCGTAGCTGATCGCCATGGTGATAACGGTATACAACACCACCGGCATGATGCCACCCATGGCGCTGCCGTTGGCCGCGAAGGGTATGAAGATGGCGATCAACAGCGGCATGATCGCCGCCCAGACCACCGAGTCACCAATTCCGGCCAGCGGCCCCATCAGGCCGGTTTTAATCCCGGTGATGGACGAATCGGAAATCGGCTCGCCACGGGTCTTCTGTTCTTCCATGGCGATGGCAACGCCCTGGATCACCGCACCAAAGGTCTGTTCACTGTTGAAGAAGTTCAGGTGGCGTTTCAGCGCCTCAACCTGCTCTTCTTTCTTCGGATAGAGCTTTTTAATAATCGGCGTCATTGAGGCGCAGAAAATCAGGCTCTGTAAACGTTCATAAGAGTTGGAGACCTCGGCTCCCAGCCAGTAAATAAACCAGGCTTTGGTAATGTCCCGCTTGGTCAGCACGTTGGTTTGGCGTGCTCTTTCCACCAGCTCGTGTTGCATGATGTCGCTGCTCATGATCAGGCTCCCTCACCTTTGGCCATGTTTTTAACCAGGAATGCCGCGCAGGTACCGAAGATGGCCATCGCCATGATGTCAACCTTGAGATACAACACCGCGAAGAACCCGGCAATGAAGTAAGGCAGCAGGCTTTTCTTGCCGATAACCATGATGGTGATCGCAAAGCCCAGCGCAGGCAGGATGCCGCCCATGATTTCGAACGAGTGGGTCAGCCAATGTGGCATCAACGCCAGGAACTTCTCGACCACGCCCTGGCCGAAATAGTTGGCGGCAAACACCACCGGGAAGCGGATCACCAGGCCAAGCAGTGCCGGATACAGGAAGGCACAGCGCATGATCCCGCTGATATTGGCCTCTTCCGCGTGCTTATCGGCCATATGTACCCAAACGGCGTTCACGGTACGGCGTAACTGGTCAACGAACACGCCAATCACCCCAAACGGGATTGCCAACGCGATCGCCAGGTTAGGATCCATCCCCGCTTTCACGGCGATCGGCAGCGCGATACAGGCCGCCAGTGCCGGATCTGAAGGGACGTTCCCACCCGGCGTAGAGGTGACGCCCAGATACACCAACTGCATCCCGGCGCCGATAATCATCGCCGTTTTCATATCCCCCAGCAGGAAGCCGACGAATACCGCGATGGCGATGGGTTGCACCAACATCCCCGAGAGGGTGTAGCCCAAGCGCAGGCGGGCAAACCAGTAATACAGCCCCATACAAATGGCAACGGTCAAGTTATCCATGGTATTGCTCCTAATCGATCAGATGCCGAATATCAGAACTTCTTCAAAATATCTGCCAGTGCCTGCGGCTTGTCTTCCGGGATGGTCTGGAAGAACACCGTCACACCGCGTTGCTGTAAGTCACGCAGGATCGCCACATCTGCCTCATCCAGCGTAATGTTCTGGAATACCGCTTTACGGTTCGGCCCACCACCCAGGCCACCCACCTGGATATTTTTGACGTCAAACCCGTCGACCACCGCCTGTTGCACCGTAACCAGGTTCGGGAACAAGACCAATACGTTGCCCTCCCCCAGTTGATTCTCCCGCCAAGCCGCCGCAAAACTCTGGTTGCCATAGCAATCCACTTTCACATTCGGCGGAGCGGCCATCAGATAGATGCTTTTCATAAACGGATCGGCTTCCAGCTCATCACTCACTACCGCGATACGGTTGGCCTGCGACTGCCCAACCCACTTGGTAACGACCTGACCGTGGATCAAACGGCTGTCAATGCGGCATAAAACGATGTTGGCCATAATGATTATTCCCCTGATGTTATTGATTTAATTTGTTTAACTACGTCGAGGCAGCTGTTGCGCCCCAGTTCAACCAACTCGTCGAGATGGTTGAGAAAATTGCCCTGCTCACGTAAATCGATGGCAGCCAGCAGCAAGGTGGCATTCAGGCCGGAAATCACACCGATGGCGTAGTCACGGCTCAAGCGAGCCGCCACGTTAGAGGTGGTGCCGCCGATAAAGTCGGTGAGGATCAATGAACCCTCCGGCATAGTTTTCACCTGTTGTTCAACGCGTTCATGGAACTCCGCCAGCGTGTCGACCGGCATCAGCGCGATATCGAATATCCCGCTGGTTTCGCCAATCACCATGCGGACGCTTTCACGCAGTTGTTGGCCCCAGCCGCCGTGGGTCAGTAGTAAAATCTGTGGTAATGCAGCCAAAATGGCCTCCTGGCAATCTATTGAAAGTCATTGAAAATTTCCGTTCCCTAGAGATATAGCAATGCCTGTGCCAATTTTGTGGCACACCGGAGGGAGGTCAGTGGTGAGCGGGCCGTGAAGGCCCGCTATGGCAGGGTCTAGCGGTAGAGAAGCTCGTAGATATAAAAATATTCCGCATCGGACAGGCGGATAGAATAGGCACGTTCAATCGGCGAAAACGCGTCTTTGATGACAGAAAACGCCTGTTGGTCGATATCCTGCTGGGCATCCAGGGCAATCTGTAACGGTTTGTGGCTTAAAACGATACGCTCCACCATGCAACAGCAGTGGATCAGGAAGCGAAGTGTCACTTGCCTTGAGGGCTGTAAATCCAGCGTGCGACAAATCTGATGCAACACCGCTTCGATCTCTTGCAGGATACGTTGAGGATTGAGCACGGAAATATGGTTGATGATGCTCTCCAGCGTCAGCGCGCTGATAAAGCGCATTGAACAGCGCTCCACCTGCAACTGGCGTTCGGCGCTGCCAAGGTCCGGGTTCAACAGGCTGAGAACCAGTTCCGGCCCCTGTTCGGAGAACAGCTCTTCCAACGCGATAAACGGGATATCCGGCAAGCCGGGCTGGAAGGTCCCCACGATACCCACCAGACGTTCGTTACCGCCTATCGCCTGACGCAATCGCTCCAGGCTGCGCACTTCGTTGTAATCCACCAATACCATGCGGGTGTCTTCCGCCATCAGCTCACCGAAGCTTTCCTCCAGCACTTTCTTGATCTTCACCGCCGTGCCCATCCCGGTAATACAGGAGATTGCCAACACCTTGCCGATCTCATCTTCACGCTGGTCGTAAAGCTGATGGGCAATCCCTTTGCTGGCCATCAGTTGCATCAAGGGGGAGAAATCACTGGTTTCATAGGTCAGATCCAGCCCAATCTCCAGCAACGCCCCCATGGTGATGTTCTGGATCAGCAGCACATCAATGTGGAACAGTTTGCTGACGGTGCTGGCAAAGTGCACCAACGAGCCGATATCCACAATCAAGATCAGGCGCTGATAGCGCTTTTCCCGTAGTGTGGCGATCAGTAATTCCAATGTGTCATGCACCGACTGCTCGAACGGCATATCGATGGCGGTAAACAGCTCACATTCCAGTACCCGATTGACATAGTGCGCCATGCTGCTGGCCGTGGTGGTGCCGTGGCCGATCAACATGGCACCGCAGTCAGGGCTAATCTCCTTGCGCTGGCGGAAACTGCGGCACTCCTTCAAAAACAGGCACAGGTAGACGATTTCCGTCGACGGACATTGGATGTGGAAGATTTCATTGATTTTGCGGCATAGCTGGTTGGCGTTATCGTACTCATCCTTGCAGTAATCCAGGATCAGACTGGAGGAATACAGGTTGGGGATCAGGCCTTTTTGCACATAGGAAAGCAGCGCCAGCAGGTGTTTACGCAGATGACCGGCCATATTCTGTGGTAGCGGGAAACCCAACACCTGTTCAATGCAGCCAATCAACAACGTAATGCGTTGCTCGACCTGGCCGCCATAATAGCGTTCCTCACTTTCCCCACCGTTGCGGCTGTAAAGCCCATATTCAAAAATGGTACGTAGCTTGTTCTTCAGGATCGACAGGGTTTCCTGCGGCGGCACGTTGCTGTTGCGCAGGTTGACATATTCGCGTGTCAGATAGGTATAAAACAGATCGCTATCCTGCTCGCTGCTCAAGGCGCTCAGATATTGCTTGAGCTGCTCGAGAGGCTGTGAGCTGATATCCAGATACTCCTGCTGACCAAATATCGCGTCCACCAACAGGCGGCTGCTGGCGCTGGCAGAGTGCGGGACATCCATCAGCCGCTTATCCAGCAACAGCCTTGGGCTACTGTGCCCCATACCGCTGGCCCAGGCCTGGGCACAGAGAAACTGGATATCACTTTTGAGTTGGCCGATATTGCCGCTCAGCGGCTTCTCCAGCAGATAGAGCAGCAACCCCTTATCCAAACGGATAATGCGGCCAATCTTGCGGCTCTCAAGCTGTAAGAAACCGGTAATGATTTCTACCTGTTCCTCCAATGAGCGCTCCCGCAACGCCGGTATGGCAATCGATACCTGAATACGCCGCAGGAAAGTACGTAGCAGCGTTGAGTCTGGGCTTTCAGTGGTAGCGCAGATCAGCCGTACGCTGATGGGTCGGGCTTTATCGCTTGAACCCAGTGGCCGATATTCACCTTTATCCAGGATCGAAAACAGTTTCTCCTGCCCTTCGTAGGGCAAGCGGTGGACTTCATCGAGTAACAGAAAGCCACCGTCCGCCTGTTCGATCAGGCCACGTTTGCTTTCAATCGCGCCGGTAAACGCGCCCTGTTTGTGACCAAACAGATGGGATGAAAGCAGCTCCGGGTTATGGGCATACTCGGCACAGTTGAAATACACCAACGGGATTTGCCGCTGGGGCTGTTGCACCATGGCGAATTGGTGCATCACCTCGGCAAAGAAGGTTTTCCCCACCCCGGAAGGCCCAGTAAGCAACACATGCAATCCACCGGGATAAAGCACCGCCGCCTTACCCTTCTCTACCGACAACCGCAGGCTGCGGTCATAGCCAATCACCGTATGAAAAGGATCATCACTGGCTGGCTGCGGCAAGGCTTTGGCGGGTAATAGCGCCAGTAAATCTTTGGCTTCCAGCCTGTCATCTGGCAACGATTGCTCAATCAACTGCTCACAGACTGCCCGGTGCAAAAACAGCACCGGACGGGATTTAATCTTGATGACCAATCGCTCAGCGTGTAGCTCGTTAAGTTCTTTACTGACAGAGTTACGTGCCAATCCCAGGTTAAAAGCGATGGTTTCCGCGGCGAAACCGCCAGCGCTTTGTTCAAGCGTTTCCCGGTTAAGCGTAAGGGTAAGACGTTCCAGCTCCTGGCGAACTGCATCTTTACGTTTCATTTTAACCTGTTGTTATTATTAGTTATAAAGAAGAAATAGACGGTAATTGGCAAGCGGGTAGCCAATCTAACCAAAAGTCATCCTAATACAGGGTTAGGGAAAACAACCACCGCAATATGTGAAGTTGTGGTATTTACAGGCAAAAAAAATGCCAATCACAGAGGATTGGCATCAGCAGGAGCGAACGCGGGTTTAGGCGGTAGCACCCTTGACGGCTTCACGCGCCAATTCGGTGATACGTGCATAGTCGCCGCTTTCCAGCGCATCCGCAGGCACTAACCAGGAACCACCGATGCACAGCACGCTTTTCAGTGCCAGATAGTCACGGTAGTTGTTCGGCGTGATGCCTCCGGTTGGGCAGAAGCGCACCTGTGAGAACGGCCCAGCAATGGCTTGCAGCGCCTTGACGCCGCCGTTGGCTTCCGCAGGGAAGAATTTAAACTCGCGCAGGCCATAATCCATCCCCAACATCAGCTCGGAAACGGTGCTGATACCCGGGATCAACGGAATGCTGCCTGCGGTGGCGGCTTTCAGCAAATCGGCGGTCAAGCCAGGGCTGATGGCAAACTGAGCGCCAGCCTCGGTCACTTCCTGCAACTGTTGTGGATTGATCACCGTGCCCGCACCAATGATGGCATCAGGAACTTCTTTGGCGATCGCACGAATCGCGTCCATCGCACAGGCGGTACGCAGCGTCACTTCCAGCACGCGCACGCCACCCGCAACCAGTGCTTTCGCCAACGGCACGGCGTGTTCCAGTTTGTTAATCACAATCACCGGAACTACCGGACCTGCCGTCAGGATCTGTTCTGCACTGGTTTTCCAGTTTTTCATCGTCATTCTCTCCATTACTTTCGGTTGGTGTATGGCACGCCCCTGCCACAGGGCTCCGCATCGCTGCAGATTCCGATCGCACCGCTAAAGCCAGCGGACAGGCTGACGCCGGTCACCTAGGCTAATTATGTTGACGTGTTACCAGCCCCTACCGCTCCGAAAATAAATCGGTCTCAATCTACCTATGGCCACAGAAAGAACACCTGGGTAGCGGCGAGCTCGATCGGTTCCCTCTCCTTTTGGGAGAGGGAACTGGTTAATTGCTGCTTATTCGAATTCGTTCCACGAACGGCCATCGCGCGTGATCATCGCGACGGAAGCCACCGGCCCCCAAGTCCCAGACTGGTATGGCTTAGGCGCTTCGTTGTCCGCTTTCCAGGCATCCATGATTGAGTCAACCCACTTCCAGGCCTCTTCCACTTCGTCACGGCGCACGAACAGCGCCTGGATGCCACGCATGGTTTCCAGCAGCAGACGCTCATAGGCATCGGCCACGTGTTCCTGGTTAAAGGTTTCCGAGAAGCTCAGATCCAACTTGGTGGTTTGCAAACGATGTTTGTGATCCAGCCCCGGCACCTTGTTCAGTACCTGGATTTCGATCCCTTCGTCCGGCTGCAGGCGAATGGTCAGCTTGTTCTGTGGCAGTTGTTGATAGGAGTCACGGAACAGGTTCAGCGGTGGGTTTTTAAAGTACACCACCACTTCTGAACATTTGGTCGGCAAACGCTTACCGGTACGCAGATAGAACGGCACCCCGGCCCATTGCCAGTTGTCGATATCGACGCGGATGGACACAAAAGTCTCGGTGTTGCTGCTCTTGTTTGCCCCTTCCTCTTCCAGGTAGCCCGGCACTTTTTTACCCTGCACAAAGCCTGCGGTGTACTGGCCGCGCACGGTGGTTTCCCGGACATTGGTCTGATCGATACGGCGTAGCGAGCGCAGCACTTTCACTTTCTCATCACGGATACGGTCAGTGGTCAGGTCTGCCGGTGGCGACATGGCGATCATGGTCAGGATCTGCAACAGGTGATTCTGGATCATGTCGCGCATCTGCCCGGCCTGATCGAAGTAACCCCAGCGCCCTTCAATACCCACCTCTTCCGCCACGGTGATCTGCACGTGATCGATAGTGCGGTTATCCCAGTTGGAAGCAAACAGGGAGTTGGCAAAGCGCAGCGCCAGCAGGTTCAGTACCGTTTCTTTGCCCAGATAGTGGTCGATACGGTAAACCTGGGATTCGTTAAAGTACTCAGCAACCTGATCGTTGATCACCCGTGAGGATGCCAGGTCAGTACCAAGTGGCTTTTCCATCACCACGCGCGCCGGCTCTTTATTCAGCTTGGCCTCGCCCAGGCCCTTGCAGATGGCGCCAAAGGTGCTTGGCGGCATGGCGAAATAGTTGATGGTGGTACGATGTTTCTGGTCCAGCATCTTGCCCAATTCGGCGAAGTGCTTGCTGTCGTTGACGTCCAGATTGCAGAAGTCCAGGCGTGCGCTCAGCGTGGCCCAAAGCTCATCGTCCAGCTTTTCTTTCATAAAGGTGCCCAGGGCTTCCTTGACCACCTTGGTATAAGCTTCTTTATCCCACTCGGCACGGCCTACCCCGATGATACGGGTATCCGGGTGGATGTGACCGGCTTTCTCTAACTGGTACAGGGAAGGCAGCAGTTTACGACGCGCCAGATCGCCTTTCGCGCCGAAAATAACCAGGTCACAGGCCTGGGCTGTAGAGGTTACCGCCATGTTCATCTCCTCGATGCAGGATATTTGTAATTTTCTTACATTACTAATGTACTCTCTTTCGCTACGGCCAGTAAACCCGGATCAAAAGCAGAAAAAAAGCCCCAGAAACTACGGCGTTATCCCTGGTGCAGCGCGAACGCTGTTGGCAACAGGGAAAACTGTAATTTTCTGTCTTTTTTGACACTCTTTTACCATTATGAAAGTTAGACACAGGTCATGTTCTGGTGAAAAAAGCCAGCTTATCCCTTGTCGACACTGCCAACGCTTACCAGCACGTAGTATATTTTCATTAAACCGGATTGATTTCTCCTTTGATTGAAATCGACATACCCGATGGATCACCCGTGAAAGCCGGTGTCCGGCAGGTATAAACCATGAGTGACTCCCGTTATATGAATACGCTGGAAAAAATCCAGAGCCATCTGGAGCTCCTGAGCAAATCGGAAAGGAAAGTCGCCGAGGTGATCCTGGCCTCCCCACAAACCGCTATTCACTCCAGCATCGCCCGGCTGGCCAAACTGGCCGATGTCAGTGAGCCGACCGTTAATCGCTTTTGCCGCCGCCTGGAAACCAAAGGGTTCCCCGACTTCAAACTGCATCTGGCACAAAGCCTGGCTAACGGTACGCCCTATGTAAACCGCAATGTCGAAGAAAACGACACCGTTGCCGCTTACACCAGTAAGATCTTTGAGTCGGTGATGGCCAGCCTGGATACAGTAAAGGCAAATCTCGACATTACCGCAATCAATCGTGCGGTTGATCTGCTTACCCAGGCGAAAAAAATCTCGTTCTTCGGGCTCGGGGCCTCTGCCGCCGTGGCGCACGATGCCATGAACAAATTTTTCCGCTTCAATATTCCGGTGGTCTATTTTGACGATATCGTCATGCAGCGCATGAGCTGCATGAACTCCGTCGAGGGGGATGTCGTGGTACTGATCTCCCATACCGGGCGCACCAAGAATCTGGTCGAGATGGCGCATCTGGCACGAGAGAATGACGCCACGGTCATCGCCATCACCTCGAAAGAGACTCCACTGGCCCAAGCTGCGACCCTCCCCCTACTGCTGGACGTGCCGGAAGACACCGATGTTTATATGCCAATGGTGTCCCGAATTGCGCAGTTAACCCTGATTGACGTGCTGGCCACCGGATTTACCTTGCGTCGAGGGGCTAAATTCAGAGATAACTTGAAGCGGGTCAAGGAAGCGTTGAAAGAATCGCGCTTTGATAAAGGGATCGTCCCCAACAGTTTCGACTGAAAACGGTTTTAAAAACCGCCGGTCAGATCACAAGTTGACCCGCGGGATTATAGTTGTACCCTGATAGCTCGTTCATACAGATAACCCAGATGAAAATTGGGTAGGCGAAAAGCGTCTGCCCCCTCATCCGGTTTCGTTATCTGACGTTCAGCAACACCAATACTTGCGTCACAAGTCAACGGAGTAATACATGACCAGACGGCTCAGAAGAACCAAAATCGTTACCACACTGGGTCCGGCTACCGACCGCGACAATAATCTGGAAAAGATTATTGCTGCTGGTGCGAACGTAGTTCGGCTTAATTTTTCCCACGGCAATGCAGAAGACCATCAGGCACGGGCAGATAAAGTGCGTGAGATTGCGGCCAAGCTGGGGCGTCATGTCGCTATCCTGGGCGATCTTCAGGGGCCAAAAATCCGCGTTTCCACCTTTAAGGAAGGCAAAATTTTCCTTAACATCGGCGACAAATTCCTGCTCGATGCCAACCTGAGCAAGGGTGAAGGCGATAAAGAAAAAGTCGGTATCGACTATAAAGGCCTGCCTGCGGACGTGGTGCCTGGCGATGTGCTGCTGCTGGACGATGGCCGCGTACAGCTGAAAGTGCTGGAAGTTCAGGGCATGAAAGTGTTCACCGAAGTCACCGTAGGTGGCCCGCTGTCGAACAATAAAGGCATCAACAAACTGGGTGGTGGCCTCTCTGCCGAAGCCCTGACCGAGAAAGACAAAGCCGATATCCTGATCGCCGCCAAAATTGGCGTCGACTATCTGGCCGTCTCCTTCCCGCGTACCGGCGAAGACCTGAACTATGCTCGCCGCTTGGCACGTGACGCTGGCTGCAACGCCAAAATCGTGTCGAAAGTTGAACGTGCCGAAGCCGTATGCAGCGACGAAGCGATGGATGACATCATCCTGGCCTCCGACGTGGTCATGGTTGCCCGTGGCGATCTGGGCGTCGAAATCGGCGACCCGGAGCTGGTGGGTATCCAGAAGAAACTGATCCGTCGCGCCCGTACGCTGAACCGTGCAGTGATCACCGCCACGCAGATGATGGAATCGATGATCACCAATCCGATGCCGACCCGCGCCGAAGTGATGGACGTGGCGAACGCCGTGCTGGATGGTACCGATGCGGTCATGCTGTCTGCCGAAACCGCTGCGGGCCAGTATCCAGCCGAAACGGTAGCCGCCATGGCGCGTGTTTGCCTGGGTGCAGAAAAAATCCCAAGCATCAACGTATCCAAGCACCGTCTGGACGTGCAGTTCGACAATATCGAAGAAGCCATCGCCATGTCGACCATGTATGCCGCTAACCATCTTAAAGGGGTTACCGCCATCATCGCCATGACCGAATCTGGCCGCACCGCGCTGATGATGTCACGTATCAGCTCCGGCTTGCCGATCTTCGCCATGTCTCGCCATGAGCACACGCTGAACCTGACGGCGCTGTATCGCGGTGTCACCCCGGTCTACTTTGGCAGCCACAGCGATGGCGTTGCCGCCGCTAATGACGCTATCGCCCGTCTGCGTGATAAAGGTTACCTGGTGTCTGGCGATCTGGTGCTGGTTACCCAAGGTGACGTTATGAGCACCGTGGGTACCACCAATACCAGCCGCATCCTGCGCGTAGACTGATTACCGCGCATTTAATGTTAAGGCCGGTCGGTTTACGCTGACTGGCTTTTTTATTGCTATTTGGGGAACCTCTTCATGCTGCATCAACATCATCAGCAATATACTCGTGGCTCGCTGGATCTTGATGGACGGCAATTGGCCAATCTGGATAGTGAAGATCTCAGCGGCACCTCCCTGCAAAAAATCAGCCTGTACAATAATTGCCTGACCCGCTTCCCCGAGCAGATTTTTCACCATCGTGACCTGAAAGTGCTCAACATTTCCTGCAACCAGATTGCCGAACTGCCGACGGAAATCGGTTTGCTCCGCCAGTTGCAAATGTTCGATTTTGGTCACAACCAGGCAACATCAATTCCCGCCGAAATCGGGGAATTGCGTGAATTAAAGTATCTGTATTTGAGTGATAACGGTTTCAGCCAGCTACCCGATTCGCTGCGCCAGCTGCAAGCGTTGTGTTATCTGAATCTGACGGATAATCAGCTAGTGGAATTCCCTACGGCACTGTGCGGCCTGACGGCGCTACAAGAGCTGCGTCTCTACAATAATGCCATCACCGCATTACCCTCGGAGATCGGTTTATTGGGCCAGTTGCGTGAATTACACCTGATGAAAAACCGTCTCACTACCCTGCCCAGCGAGATCGCTCAACTGTCAGAGTTACAGGTGATGGATTTGGAAAACAACGCCATTGCGTACTTACCCGATCAATTCTGCCAATTGCCCAAGTTAGCTACGCTCAATCTGCGTTTCAACCAATTATCCCAGCTGCCTGAAGACTTGGGTGCATTGAGTTCACTGGTTTCATTAGACTTGCGTGCCAACCGATTAAGTCAATTACCGACCAGCATGGCGCAAATGAAAAACCTACGGCGACTGGACCTGCGTTGGAATGACTTCGACCATTATCCAGCGGTGCTTGAACCGCTAATCCAGCAGGGCTGTATGGTTCATTGCTAATTGCCTGACTAAAATCTGCAACGGTGAACAGTGGGTTTTTCAGGCCGTTGCAGAGCATTGCGTAACGCTGCGCAGAGTTGGTATTTGGGAATAAAACAGACACGAGCCAGACGGGTGTGATGAATATACTACGCGTGGGTGCTCTGGATCTTTGTATCTGGAGCCAAAAGCCAAGGTGATGGATACAAAGAGAAAAGCCCCGAGTCGATAACATCAACCCGAGGCCAACTCTAACGCCAGACAACGTTAGGTTAGCTTCTTACCTGCCGAGAGGCAAGGAGAAGGAAACACAATGTTGAATAAAGGAAACATCGTCAAACTGGTCGTTATCTGTACCACCGTTATTTTGCTGGTATGGCTAACGCGCAGCAAACTTTGTGAGTTGCGTATTCGATCGGGCAACACGGAGGTTGCGGCCATTTTGGCCTACGAATCCGAACGGTAAGGCAACCCAACGGCGGGGGCCTGCTCCCGCCCGTTGGTTGTTGGCGTGTAGATCTAGGAGCACCCTTCTCCTACAAACCAAAAGGACAGGTTATAGCCCGTCGTTACAGTTTGCCAAAAGCTGCTGAAATTGTAGGAAACGAACAGGTTAGCGCGTAGGGGCGCCGCATACTGCGCTTATTTAGCAGAGTGTAACGCCCGGTAGAGAGTTGATAAGCGACATTAACGATATAAATCGTCCCGCGAGTAAGGTTCAATCTCACCTTCCTTGCGCGTTTTCAGCAGCTTCAAAATCCAGGTATATTGCTCTGGATTAGGGCCCACCAGGTTTTCCACTTCTTCGTTCATGCGGCGCGCAATGCGAACATCGTCGGCTTCGGCCAGATCATCCATCGGCTCACGGATATAAATGTCCAGCATGCTGGTTTTACCGTCATAAACCGGGAATAGCGGCACGATCGCCGCTTTGCAGACTTTCATCAAGCGGCCGACTGCAGGCAATGTGGCTTTATAGGTCGCAAAGAAATCCACGAATTCACTGTGCTCGGCACCGTGATCCTGGTCAGGCAGATAATAGCCCCAATAACCATGGCGCACCGAACTGATAAAAGGCTTGATACCATCGTTGCGGGCATGCATACGGCCACCAAACTTGCGGCGCACGCTATTCCACAGATAGTCGACCAATGGGTTGCTCTGGTTATGGAACATCGCTGCCATGGGTTGCCCGCGCGCAGCCATCAGCATCGCTGGCACATCAACGGCCCAGCCGTGCGGCACCAGGAAAATCACGTTGCGGCCTTCCTCACGGATTTTATCCAGCACTTCTTCACCGTGCCAACGCACGCGCTTGAGTACTTTCTCCGGTTTGGTACAGGCCAGTTCCGCCATCAGGATCATCGATTGCGGCGCGGTAGCAAACATCTCATCGATAATATGCTCGCGTTGCTGTTCTGGCAGTTCCGGCATGCAATAAAGCAGATTGATACGGGCGCGGCGTCGTGCCCCTTTAGCAACCTTGCCAGCCAGTTTACCAATCGCACCCAGTAATGGGTCTCGCATTCGAGCAGGGACCAGAGAAATACCGGCCATCAGCCCGGTTCCCAACCAAACGCCCCAGTAGCGCGGATGATAGAAGGCTTTATCAAATTGTGGGATGAACTCTACGTTCGATTTCTTCTCGTTTTGCATGACCTGCTCTTTATTCAACGCACCTGCTCGGAAGATATAAACTATATACCTAGTTGCAGTCAGGCGGGTGAGTCAGGTTAAAACCATCACCGTTCACTGACAAAATGCAGCTATCGTTATCTCGAGCAGGCATTAATAAAAAAACATCGGCCCGAAATCAGGCCGATGGGAAATCATAAGGGATAGCGATGGTTAATCCAGCTGCAGCTGTGGCACCACTTCCTTCACCTGCGCCAGGTAATCACTGCGATCTTTGCCCATCAGCCCTTCCGAGCGAGGCAACTTAGCCGTCAATGGGTTAACCGCTTGCTGGTTAGTCCACATTTCATAATGCAAATGTGGGCCGGTAGAGCGGCCGGTGTTACCGGAAAGCGCAATGCGATCGCCACGTTTCACCTTCTGCCCTGGCTTGACCAACAGCTTTTTCAAGTGCATATAGCGCGTGGTGTATTGGCGGCCATGACGGATCGCCACATAGTTACCTGCCGCGCCACTGCGTTTGGCGATCACCACTTCACCGTCACCCACCGCCAACACTGGCGTGCCGACCGGCATGGCGAAGTCGACGCCTTTATGCGGTGCAATGCGCCCGGTCACCGGATTTACGCGGCGTGGGTTAAAGTTGGAAGAAATACGGAACTGCTTCATGGTCGGGAAACGCATAAAGCCACGCGCCAACCCGGAACCCTGACGATCGTAGAACTTGCCGTCATCGGCGCGGATGGCGAAGTAGTCTTTGCCGCTGCTGCGCATACGCACGCCCAACAGTTGGCTTTGCTCGCTCTTGCCGTCAAACTCTTCGCGCGACATCAACACCGCGAACTGATCGCCTTTGCGCAGCTTGCGAAAATCAAGCTGCCACTGCAGGGCTTTGATTACCGCATTGATCTCGGCACGGCTCAGGCCAGCCGCCGAGGCGCTGCTGACAAAGCTGCCGTTCAGCTTGCCGGTCAGCACGCTGTTGCGCCATTCACCCTTTTGGGTTTCCTTGGTTTCTTTAAAGGAATTGCCCACACGATCATAGGTGCGGGTTTCACGGCGTGAAACTTCCCAGGTCAGGCGCTTGAGATCGCCATCTTCGGTAAGCGTCCAGGAGAGTTGCTGGCCGATTTTCAGGTTACGCAAATCGCGGTTCTGCGAAGCCAGCAGCGAAACATCCGACATTTCGATACCGTACTGAGTCAGAATACTGCCGAGCGTGTCACCGGTAGAAACCACATATTCATGCACACCTTCCTCTCCGGCGACCTTCTGGTCCAGCTCATCCTCAGGGATGTCATCATCGGGGGTGGGTTGGTCGGCATCAATAGGTTCACTGGCTTCGGGCTGCAATGCCCTTAACTGGTTGGCTTCCAACTCGACGCTTTTAACGATAGGGTTATGTTCTGGGTGATAAACGGAAGGCCGCCAAACAGCGACGGCCAACGTAACGACTGTCAACGACCCTAGCATTACGCGATGGGGCCGAGGCAGGTTGTTATACGCCAGAGTGATAGTTCGGACTATCTTCTGCACTCAATAATATCCTCATAATCTTTACTTCAGGCAGCTCACGTACTGGTTGGACAGCGCTGTCAGGAAGTTCCCGTAGCTGTCTTTCCCCAGTTCGATGCCGGTGCCCAGCGGGTCCAGCGTTCCAGAACGCACATTGGTCCCCTTGGCAACGGCATTAATTACGGCCGGTCTGAATTGTGGCTCAGCAAAAACGCAGACTGCTTTCTGCTCAACCAACTGTGTTCGAATTTGGTGTAAACGCTGTGCGCCAGGTTGAATTTCGGGGTTAACGGTAAAATGGCCCAGTGGGCTCAAGCCGAAGTGTTTTTCAAAGTAGCCATAAGCGTCATGAAAAACAAAATATCCCTTACCTTGCACAGGCGTTAGCATCTTAACAAGATTTTTATCAGTTTGCGCTAGCTGATCCTCGAACTGGCGCAGGTTTGCGTCTAATTTGTCCTTCTTTTGCGGCATAAGTTCCAATAATCTGTCGTGAATCGCGATCGCGGTCACTTTTGCCACCTCTGGCGACAGCCAAACGTGCATATTATAGTCACCGTGATGATGGTCATGTCCATCGTCGCCATCCGCATGACTATGCGCTTCGTCTGCATGATCATGGTCATGATCGTCATCGCCTTTCATCAGCAACGGCTGTACCGCAGGCAGTTCACCGATCGCCAATTGCTTATTGGCGGGCAGCTGCGTCAAAGATTTGGTCAGAAAAGCCTCCATATCTGGTCCTACCCACAGCACCAGGTCGGCGCTACGCAGCCGCTGAATGTCCGACGGGCGCAAGGCGAAGTCATGAGGCGAGGCACCGTCCGGTAATAAAATCTCGGTAGGCGTGACCCCATCTGCGATAGCGGATGCGATAAAGCCCAGCGGGCGGATAGAGGTCACTACGGCGGCCGTCGCATTGCCAGCCATTACCAAAGCCGTTGCCAGCAGAGTGCGTTGCAGCCATTTATTTTTCTGTACCATCATCAGTAATCCCGTCGTTTTCAGTAAAGAAGCGTGATATTATAACATTCGGTTAGTTCTGCAAAATGTAATCACGATATGTCTACACTGGCAACGCTAAAAAATATCTCTGTTTCTTTTGGTACCCGGCGGGTACTGACAAATATCTCTCTTAACCTGCAACCGGGTCGTATTCTGACGCTCCTCGGGCCTAACGGGGCCGGCAAGTCAACGCTGGTTCGCGTAGTGCTGGGCTTAATTGCCCCAACGGAAGGCACGCTGGAACGTCTGCCTGGGCTGCGCATTGGCTATGTGCCGCAAAAGCTGCATCTCGATGCCACCCTGCCCCTGACCGTCAACCGCTTTATGCGGCTCAAACCCGGGGTGAAAAAGGCCGATATCTTGCCCGCGCTCAAACGCGTGCATGCCGCGCACCTGTTGGATCAGCCCATGCAAAAGCTGTCCGGCGGCGAAAACCAGCGGGTGTTGCTGGCACGAGCGCTGTTGAATCAACCGCAGTTGCTGGTGCTGGATGAGCCCACGCAAGGGGTGGACGTTAACGGCCAGTTGGCGTTATACGACCTGATCGACCAATTGCGCAAAGAGCTGGGCTGCGCGGTGCTAATGGTTTCCCATGACCTGCACCTGGTGATGGCCAAAACCGACGACGTCCTGTGCCTGAACCAACATATCTGCTGCTCTGGCACACCGGAAGTGGTGTCAATGCACCCGGAGTTTATCGCCATGTTCGGTAACCGGGGCGCTGAGCAGTTGGCGATCTATCGCCATCACCATAATCACCGTCACGACCTGCAAGGCAGAATTGTGCTGAAAAAAACCGGGGGCCGTGAGGCATGATTGAACTGTTATTGCCCGGCTGGCTGGCCGGTGTGCTGCTGGCTGCGGCGGCGGGCCCGTTGGGTTCCTTTGTGGTCTGGCGCCGAATGTCATACTTTGGCGATACGCTGGCACATGCATCGCTGCTTGGCGTTGCCTTCGGCTTATTGCTGGACGTCAACCCGTTTTACGCCGTGATTGCCGTCACGCTACTGTTAGCCCTGGTGCTGGTTTGGCTGGAGCGCCGCCCGCAGTTGTCGATCGATACGCTGCTCGGCATTATGGCGCATAGTGCGCTATCGCTGGGTTTAGTGGTGGTCGCACTGATGTCCAACGTGCGCGTAGATCTGATGGCTTATCTGTTTGGGGATTTGCTGTCGGTGACGATCGGCGATATCTGGATGATCGGTACTGGCGTGGTGATTGTGCTGTTGGTGCTCTGGTGGCAATGGCGCGATCTGCTGTCGATGACCATCAGCCCGGAGATGGCTCATGTCGACGGCGTTAACCTGCCACGCGCACGCACCATTTTAACGCTGGTCACCGCCTTGACCATCGGGCTGGCCATGAAATTTGTCGGTGCGCTGATTATTACGTCGCTACTGATTATCCCAGCCGCAACCGCACGGCGTTTTGCCCGCACTCCTGAACAAATGGCCGGTTATGCGGTATTGATAGGGATAATTGCGGTCACCGGCGGGCTAACCTTCTCGGCATTCTACGATACGCCAGCTGGGCCCTCGGTAGTGTTAAGCGCTGCGGTGCTGTTTGTACTGAGCCTGTCGAAAAAGCAGCAGGCTTGATCTCATTACGCCAGGGTCTCCCCTGGCGTAACTCCTGGATTGCTACTTCTCTTCTCGCTCGATACCAAAGTGCTTATAGGCATGATTGGTCGCCATTCGGCCACGCGGAGTACGCTGAATAAACCCTTGTTGGATCAGGAAGGGTTCGATCACGTCTTCTATAGTTTCACGCTCTTCACCGATTGCCGCCGCCAGGTTATCCAACCCCACCGGGCCACCGGTAAACTTGTCGATGATCGCCAGCAACAGCTTGCGGTCCATATAGTCGAAACCTTCCGCATCGACGTTCAGCATATCCAATGCCTGCATGGCCACTTCACCATTGATCACTCCGTTGGCACGGACTTCGGCAAAGTCGCGCACGCGGCGCAGCAGACGGTTGGCAATACGCGGCGTACCGCGGGCGCGACGTGCCACTTCATGCGCCCCATCGGGAGACAGATCCAACCCCAGGCAGTTGGCACTGCGGGAAACGATATGCTCCAGATCGGCCACCTGATAAAACTCCAGACGCTGCACGATGCCGAAGCGATCGCGTAATGGAGAGGTCAAGGAACCGGCCCGCGTGGTGGCTCCAACCAGGGTGAACGGTGGCAGGTCGAGCTTGATTGAGCGCGCCGCCGGACCTTCACCGATCATGATATCCAACTGATAGTCTTCCATCGCTGGATACAGGATCTCTTCCACTACCGGCGAAAGACGGTGGATTTCGTCGATAAACAGCACGTCATGGGGTTCCAGGTTGGTGAGCATAGCCGCCAGATCCCCCGCCTTTTCCAGCACCGGACCAGAAGTGGTACGCAGGTTAACGCCCATCTCATTAGCCACGATGTTGGCCAAGGTGGTTTTACCCAACCCAGGCGGCCCGAAGATCAACAGGTGGTCCAATGCATCGCCGCGCTGTTTGGCAGCCTGAATAAAGATTTCCATCTGCTCACGCACGTGCGGCTGGCCAACGTACTCCGTCAGCAGCTTAGGGCGGATCGCACGATCCAGCACCTCTTCTTCATTGAACGGCTCGGCAGAGATCAGGCGGTCGGCTTCAATCATGGTCTACCCCTTTCCGGCCTACAGTGCGGCACGTAATGCTTCGCGGATTAATGCCTCGCAATCCGCACCCGGCTTGGCAACCTTGCTGACCATGCGGCTGGCTTCCTGCGGCTTATAGCCCAAGGCCACCAGTGCGGAGGCCGCTTCGGCTTCAATATCCATCTCCGCCGCTTTGGCCGCACTGGCCGGTAGAGGGATTTCACTGCTGTTGTTGAACAGATCGCCGTTCAGGCCTTTGAAGCGGTCTTTCATTTCGACGACCAGACGCTCGGCGGTTTTCTTACCCACGCCTGGCAATTTGATCAACGTAGTGATCTCTTCACGTTCCACCGCGCTGACAAACTGCTGGGCAGACATGCCGGAGAGGATCGCTAGTGCCAGTTTTGGCCCCACGCCGTTCACTTTAATCAGCTCACGGAACAGCGCACGCTCTTGTTTATCATTGAACCCATACAGCAGCTGTGCATCTTCACGCACCACGAATTGGGTAAACACGATAGCCTCTTGCCCCAGTTCCGGCAGCTCGTAAAAGCAGGTCATCGGCATATGCACTTCATACCCGACGCCATTGGTTTCAAGTAACACCAGCGGTGGCTGCTTTTCCAGAATAATTCCTCTGAGACGACCTATCATTACCCCTCCTGAATGGATCCCTGTACGTGGCGAACTGCCACGCAGTATTGATACAGCTTATACCATAAAAAAGGCTGGATGAATATCCAGCCTCCGAACGATAACAAAATGGCCATGCCTCGGCGAGCCAGCATGCAGCCTCTACGTTACAGACCCCTAACGTAAACGCCCACGCGCCAGATTCAACCGCCCTTCACTCATACGCAGCACGTTCTGGCTGAGATGGCAGTGGGTAATGGCGATAGCCAACGCATCCGCGGCATCCGCCTGAGGATTGGCAGACAGCTTCAGCAGTGAGCGAACCATATGCTGCACCTGAGACTTTTCCGCCGCACCGGTACCGACCACCGTCTGTTTCACCTGACGCGCCGCATACTCAAACACTTCCAGGTTTTGATTGACGGCGGCAACGATCGCCACGCCCCTCGCTTGCCCCAACTTCAGCGCCGAGTCCGGGTTCTTGGCCATAAACACCTGTTCGATGGCGAAGAAGTCCGGTTGAAACTGGGTGATGATTTCGCTCACGCCAGCATAAATCAGCTTCAGGCGCGTTGGCATATCATCCACCACGGTACGAATACAACCGCTGGCAACATAGGTCAGTTGGCGGCCCTGCTGGCGGATCAGGCCATAGCCGGTGACGCGCGAGCCGGGATCGATACCCAGTATGATCGCCATTGCTACCACCACCCTGCATTGATTGTTGCCTGGCGTTGCCGGTTGGCAACGCCATCATTCACCTGCATTACAGCGTTGCAGCGATCTCGTCGGAGATCTCACCGTTATGGTAAACCTCCTGCACGTCGTCACAGTCTTCCAGCATGTCGATCAAGCGCAGTAACTTAGGCGCCGTTTCAGCATCCATGTCCGCTTTGGTGGACGGGATCATGGAAACCTCGGCCGAGTCTGCCTCAAAGCCTGCCGCGGTCAACGCGTCTTTCACTTCACCCAGATTTTCCCAGGCGGTGAAGACGTCAATGGCACCGTCGTCATAGGTCTGGATATCTTCAGCACCCGCTTCCAATGCGGCTTCCATCACCGTGTCTTCATCCAGACCCGGTGCATAGGTGATCACGCCTTTTTTGGTGAACAGATAGGCCACGGAACCGTCGGTACCCAGGTTGCCACCACACTTGGTGAAGGCATGGCGCACTTCTGCCACGGTACGGTTACGGTTGTCACTCAGGCATTCGATCATTACCGCAGTGCCGCCAGGGCCGTAACCTTCATAGATGATGGTTTCCATATTGGTATCATCATCGCCGCCTACGCCACGGGCGATAGCACGGTTCAGGGTATCGCGCGTCATGTTGTTGGACAGCGCTTTATCAATAGCCGCACGCAGACGCGGGTTCGAACCCGGATCGCCGCCGCCCAATTTGGCGGCAGTCACCAGCTCACGGATAATTTTAGTGAAAATCTTACCGCGTTTGGAATCTTGTGCAGCTTTGCGGTGTTTGGTGTTGGCCCATTTACTATGACCTGCCATAAAAAATATCTCCAAAAAGAACTACTGGACAGAATGGATCACAAACTCTTCAATCGCCTGCTGATTACTCCAAGACTTGGTCAGTTTGACCGCCTCGGACGCCTCAAGCCATTGGTAAGCATGATGTTCGGTCAAGACCGGATCGCGCTCATCAGGTAACGCCAGACAGAACCAGTGCTCTTTATTACGCGTGGTTCCCGGCGCATAGCGGTGTCGCAAATGGACAAAGAGTTCAAATTCCACACAGCGCTGGCAATCGAACAACGGCAGACCCTCTGCTGCGATATCGATGCCAATCTCTTCCATGACTTCGCGCTGTGCGGCATGCGGCGGCGATTCGGCGTCTTCAAGGCTGCCGGTGACCGACTGCCAGAACTCCGTATCGTCACGCCGCTGTAACATCAGCACCCGGCCACTGGATTTTGCATAAATCACCACCAGAATAGACTCGGGCCGCTTGTAATTCATCACTCGCTCTCTTGTTCGGCTGAGGCTTTCTTCACTACGCTGATCGCCAGTTCCTGCAACGAAGCCGGGTTGGCGAAGCTTGGTGCATCGGTCATCAGACAGGCTGCCGCGGTAGTTTTCGGGAAAGCGATAACATCACGGATGTTCTCGGTACCGGTTACCAACATCACCAGACGATCCAGACCGAAGGCCAAACCGGCGTGCGGAGGAGTACCGTACTTCAGCGCATCCAGCAGGAAGCCAAACTTCTCACGTTGTTCTTGTTCGTTGATGCCAAGAATACCGAAGACGGTTTGCTGCATTTCACTGCGGTGAATACGCACGGAACCACCACCCACTTCATAGCCGTTCAGCACCATATCGTAGGCATTGGCGATAGCTGAGGTAGGATCTTTTTGCAGCTCTTCCGGGCTCATATCGCGCGGGGCGGTAAACGGATGGTGCATCGCCGCCAGGCCACCTTCGCCGTCCTCTTCGAACATTGGGAAATCGACCACCCACAGCGGTGCCCAGCTGTCGAGCTTGGTCAGGCCCAGATCGCGGCCGATTTTCAAGCGCAGCGCGCCCATGGCGTCGGTAACGATTTTAAAGCTGTCGGCACCGAAGAACAGAATGTCGCCGGTTTGCGCATTGGTGCGCGCCAGGATCGCTTCCAGCACTTCGGCACTGAGGAATTTGGCAATCGGGCTTTGCACGCCTTCCATACCCGCAGCACGATCGTTAACCTTCAGCCATGCCAAACCTTTGGCACCGTAGATATTCACGAAAGCGCCGTATTCGTCGATCTGCTTACGGGTCAGCTGCGCGCCACCCGGAACACAAATCGCGGCCACGCGGCCTTTGGCATCGTTCGCCGGGCCAGAAAACACTTTAAACTCAACGTCTTTAACCAGGTCGGCAACGTCCACCAGTTCCAGCGGGTTACGCAGGTCTGGCTTATCGGAACCGTAACGGCGCATCGCTTCGGCAAAGGTCATGATTGGGAATTTACCCAGATCGACGCCCTTCACGTCCAGCCACAGTTCATGCACCAGTTGCTCCATCACTTCACGCACCTGCTCGGCGCTCATGAAAGAGGTTTCCACGTCGATCTGGGTGAATTCCGGCTGGCGATCGGCGCGCAGGTCTTCGTCACGGAAACACTTGACGATCTGGTAGTAACGGTCGAAGCCAGACATCATCAGCAGCTGTTTGAACAACTGTGGGGACTGTGGCAACGCGTAGAATTTACCTTTATGTACGCGGCTTGGTACCAGATAGTCACGGGCACCTTCCGGCGTGGCTTTGGTCAGCATTGGGGTTTCGATATCCAGGAAACCGTGGCTGTCCATAAAGCGGCGCACAAAGCTGGTGATCTTGGCACGGGTTTTCAGGCGGTCGGCCATTTCCGGGCGACGCAGATCCAGGTAGCGATATTTCAGACGCGCTTCTTCGCTGTTGGTCTGATTCGAGTCTAACGGCAGCGGTTCGGAGCGGTTGATGATCTCAAGCTGATGAGCGAACACCTCAACTTCGCCAGTCGCCATATCCTTGTTGACCTGGCTTTCCGGGCGCGCACGCACGGTACCGACGATCTGGATGCAGAACTCGTTACGCAGTTCAAAGGCTTTGTCGAAGGCCACTTTCTGATCCGGATCGAAGAACACCTGCACGATGCCTTCGCGGTCACGCATATCAATAAAGATCAGGCCACCCAGATCGCGGCGGCGGTTGACCCAACCACACAAAGTGACTTCCTGGCCGACGTGGGCCAGATTCAATTGCCCGCAATATTCAGTACGCATACGCTATCCTTTTGACTTAAGCCGATTCGGCCGGAGGTTGGCAGCAGTTGCTGTTTCCGCACGGCTATTATCTGACGAATTGTTATTTATCACCCGGTTTGAAGTCTGTTGCATACCAGCCGGTGCCCTTTAACTGGAAACCGCTGGCAGAGATCAACTTGGTCAGTGCGGGCTGCCCACACGCCGGACATTGGGTCAACGGCGCGTCGGAAAATTTTTGTAGTTTCTCTAATCGATGTTGGCATGAGCCACATGCATATTCATAAATCGGCATAGATCGCTGGATTAAAGATTGGTGAAAAAAGGCGGTCATTATAAAGGAAATTCATGCGCCAGATAAGAGCGAACACGGCATTGTTGCAATGCTAAATCGCACCTAGCGGTAGCAAACAACACATCGGTTAACAAATTTCCCATTAACTGGCAGCAGTTTTATCACGTAGCCTATGTCTCCGTCGTCTTTCAAATGCCAGTAGCACAACCTTAAATCCACTTTAACCCAGAGACGCTCCCAATGTTGAAACTTGAAGCCCAAACCACCGCCCTGGTCCTGATCGATCTGCAAAACGGCATTTTACCTTACGCCGCTGGCCCGCACAGTGCCAACCAAGTCATCACCCATGCCGCCCATCTGGCAGGGCGTTTCCGCGCGCTGAATGCCCCCGTGTTTCTGGTGCGCGTCGGCTGGTCTGATTCCTTTGCCGAAGCGCTCAAGCAACCGGTAGATAAGCCTTCACCGTCTCCGGTCGGTGGGCTGCCAGCCTCCTGGTGGGAATTCCCCGAAGCGCTGGCGGTACAAGACAGCGATGTGCTGATCACCAAGCGTCAATGGGGAGCATTCTATGGCACCGACCTGGACCTGCAACTGCGCCGTCGGGGTATCAAATCGGTGGTATTGGGCGGTATCGCCACCAATATTGGCGTGGAGTCTACCGCGCGCGCGGCCTGGGAACATGGCTACGAGTTGGTGATCGCCGAAGACATGTGCAGCACCTACAGCGCCGAGATGCACCAATTCGCCTTCGATAATATCTTCCCGCGTATTGCCCGTGTGCGTAGCACCAGTGAGATCCTTGCTGCGCTGTAAAATCTCATCTAGCTGTTGATAAAGAGTAACAGGTGGAAGTCATGCAGGACGCCGACACGCCGTAAATCCGTCCATGGAGGCTCGTATCGCGCATCCCTGCGCTCAACGGTCGGCTAACCTGCATTGACCTCCACCCGCCTCAAGCTCAGGTGTTGCGATGGTGAACGCAGTTTTAGGCACTTGAAAGCAAGGCAGGATGACGCTACCGTTGTTGCCAAAATGTAAAACAGGGAAGATGAGCGTTTGATGTATATCGGACTACCGCAATGGCAACATCCAGCCTGGAACCGTATCGGCCTGCGCGATCTGGCAGACTACAGCCGCTACTTCAACTGCGTGGAAGGTAACACCACCTTCTATGCCCTGCCAAAGGCGGAAATTGTGCATCGCTGGCGCGATATGACCGGCGATGATTTCCGTTTTTGCTTTAAATTCCCGTCAGCGATCAGCCATAAAGCAGCACTGCGTGGCTGTGAGGCCGATATCAAGGCATTTTATGACTGCCTGCGCCCCCTCGAAGGGCGTATCGGACAACTGTGGCTGCAGTTGCCCGCCGCCTTTGCACCCGAGCATCTGGGTGTTCTGTGGGCATTTCTTGATGCCTTACCGCCGGAGTTCACCTACGGAGTAGAGGTCCGTCATCTGGAATTTTTCGCCAAGGGTGACGCAGAGCGCCAACTGAATCAGGGTTTGCACCAACGCGGCATTAACCGGACCATCCTCGATAGCCGCCCGCTGCACCATGCCAAACCGCACAGCCCAGCGATCCGCGATGCGCAGCAGAAAAAGCCCAAGCTGCCGGTACATGCAGTGATAACGGCTGACAACCCGTTGATCCGCTTTATCGGCGGTGACGTGCTGGCGGACAATCAGCGCTGGTTTGATTCATGGCAACAGAGGCTGCCTGACTGGGCGCAACAACATCAGCCTTATCTGTTTATTCACACGCCAGATAACAGCGATTCTCCTCAGCAGGCACAGAAAATCTGGCAAGGGCTACACGGCATAATTCCGAATTTAGCGATGCCTCCGGACTGGCCTGAGCAAGAAGCCTTGTTTTAACCTATTAATCTGATGGGTCCTATCGGATATTTCCTCGCGACAGCCGCGAGGATGGCAGTTATGATGCTCGTTGCCAGATTTGGTTACGAATGGAGTTAAGAATGGTAAGCGCGCTCTATGTGGTGCTTGGCGCATTGTTGTTGATCAAACTCTCTTTTGACGTGGTCAGGTTGAGAATGCAGTACCGGGTTGCCTACGGTGACGGTGGGTTCTACGAGCTGCAAACCGCGATCCGCGTACACGGTAACGCCGTGGAGTACATCCCGATCGCCGCCATCCTGTTGGTGATCATGGAGATGAACGGTGCTGAAGTCTGGATGGTGCATCTGTGTGGTTTGCTGCTGATGGCAGGCCGGCTGGTTCACTACTACGGTTTACGTAACCGTGAAGTCCGCTGGCGCCGTTCGGGTATGGCGGCTACCTATCTTTCATTGATACTGATGGTGATAGCCAATATCGTTTATCTGCCGTGGGACATTATCTTTAGTTTACACTAATATCCCCTCTGTTCAGGCGGCCACGCCGCCTGCTTCTGCCTGCGCCGCTTTTCTGTTAGTATACGCCCCTTCGAATTCTGACCTGATTTGCCGCTATGCCAAACCGCGATACTCTTTTTTCCGCCCCGATCGCCAAACTGGGCGACTGGACCTTCGACGAGCGCGTTGCTGAAGTCTTCCCAGACATGATCCAGCGTTCCGTTCCGGGCTACTCCAATATCATTTCGATGATTGGCATGCTGGCCGAACGTTTTGTCCAGCCGCACAGCCGGGTGTATGACCTGGGGTGCTCGCTCGGCGCGGCCACGCTATCGATGCGCAGGAACATCAGCGTCGAAGGTTGTCAGATTATTGCGGTCGATAATTCCCCCGCGATGGTAGAGCGCTGCCGCCGCCATCTTGATGCTTTTCGCGCCGATACGCCCGTCGACGTCATTGAGGCGGACATTTTAGACATTACCATCGAAAATGCCTCGATGGTGGTGTTGAACTTCACCCTACAGTTTCTTGAACCGGCTGACCGGCTGCGCCTGCTCGAACAGGTTTATCGTGGGCTACGTCCGGGTGGTGCCTTGGTGCTGTCAGAGAAATTCAGCTTTGAGGATGCGGACGTCGGTGAACTGTTGTTCAACATGCACCATGATTTCAAACGCGCCAACGGCTACAGCGAATTGGAAATCAGCCAAAAGCGTAGCATGCTGGAAAACGTGATGCTGACCGATTCGGTCGAAGCGCATAAAGCGCGCCTTCGGCAAGCCGGTTTTGAACATGCAGAAGTCTGGTTCCAATGCTTCAACTTCGGCTCATTGATCGCCCTGAAATCAGGAGAAACCGCATGATCGAGTTTGGAGACTTCTACCAGCGTATAGCCAAAAGCCCGCTGAGCCACTGGCTGGATACGCTGCCGGCCCAAATCACCGCCTGGCAGCGCGAATCGCTGCATGGCAAGTTCAAGCAGTGGTTCAATTCGGTAGAGCACCTGCCTTCCCTGACGCCGACCCAGTTGGATTTATTGCATGGCGTACGTGCCGAGATGGAACAACCGCTGTCACCTGGCCAGCTCGAAGGCATTGAGAAAATGCTGCGTACGCTGATGCCGTGGCGTAAAGGGCCGTTCTCGCTTTACGGCATTGATATCGATACCGAATGGCATTCCGACTGGAAGTGGGATCGCGTGCTGCCGCATATTTCCCCGCTGGCTGGCCGTACCATCCTGGATGTGGGTTGCGGCAGCGGTTACCATCTGTGGCGCATGGTCGGTGCTGGAGCACATCTGGCGGTCGGTATCGATCCAATGCAGCTGTTCCTGTGCCAGTTCGAAGCGGTGCGAAAACTGCTGGGTGGCGATCAACGCGCCCATGTGTTGCCGCTGGGTATCGAACAACTGCCCGAGCTGGCCGCTTTCGACACCGTTTTCTCGATGGGCGTGCTCTATCACCGCCGTTCCCCGCTGGATCACCTGTATCAGTTGAAGAACCAGCTGGTTTCCGAGGGCGAGCTAGTGTTGGAAACGCTGGTCGTGCCAGGCGATCGCCATCAGGTATTGGTGCCGGGCGACCGCTACGCGCAGATGCGTAACGTCTACTTTATTCCGTCTGCCGAAGCGCTGAAGTGCTGGCTGGAAAAATGCGGATTTGTCGACGTCAGCATTGCCGATATCTGCCCAACCAGCACCGAAGAGCAGCGCCGCACCGACTGGATGACCAGCGAGTCACTGGCCGAGTTCCTCGATCCCCAGGATCCAACCAAAACGATTGAAGGTTACCCGGCACCGATCCGCGCCGTGCTGATCGCCAAAAAACCGTAAGCCATAACCAACTCATTATGTAAGGGTGTAGCAATGCTACGCCCTTTTAGTTGCCACCGTTATTTTCTCAAAGCCTGTAGCAGATCCTTTTCAAACACCCCGCTGGATGAACATTCGAAGGGCTTGACCTTATCGTTACCATCCGCAGCCACCAGCCCCGCAACGCCATTGACTTGCACCATCACGTTAGTCCCTTCTCCAGCGCTAAAAGTCTGCACCAGGATCCGGTAGGTAACATTCAGATTAGATGGCCCTGGCTGGTCTGAACAAGTCAGATACAGGCTGGCCAGTTCAGCGTCATTGCCCGTCGCACCAACGATCCCCAGATGCGGATCGACAACCGTGGCCACTAACCCTTTCTGCGCAAAAATTTCCTCAGTACGGGTTAACAGCTCATCTGGCTTACGGTTGCCTATCAAGGTGGGCTTCGCACCAGCAGTCGGCTCGCCAGCGGCAGTTTCAGCCGCACTGCCGGGCTGGTTACCGGTTTTAGTTGGCCCATACACCGAGACGCAACCACTCAATGCCAAGGCCAGCAAAATAAATAAATGTCTCATCACTCACCTGTAATACAGCGTTGCGCAGGCCGTTAACGACATGACAAGGCCGACAATCAGTAAATAACGCATCTCCCCCTCCTCCGTTAACGATAATAAGCCGCAACACAGCCCGATAATGAACAACAAACCAGCATTAACCACACAACATAAACTCTCATGTATCCTCCTGACCAAAAGCGGTTGAACTTGTTTAGTAACAGCACCATCAAACGGTATCGTCTGCATACCAACGTGTCGCCTCCTGTCATGTGTGTCAGCGCTGGCAATACAATCGTGGGGAAATCTTATCGAGGCTCAGCGTGAAGACTGAACGCTTTTAGTAGACTGGAAAAACTCAACAAATTCATAAGGGTGATTAATGCGAGGTGTTGACAGACTGTTGATGGCATTGCTGACCATCATGACCGGCATAGGGATTGCCGTCATATTCAATATCGGCGGCACCGTGCAAATACTCTCGGCCATTTGTCACTGGGTGGAGAGTCTGCGATAAGCGACAACAGCCGGTTACATTTTATCAACATTTAAACTTAAGGCAGTGGCTCATCGTTAACTAGAGTTAAAGTGTTGGTATCGCGCCAACACCAGAGAAGTATGAACCTGTTTGCCCTGAGCACCTCTACCCTGTTCAGGGCTTTTTTTGCGCACAAATGCAAAAAGCCCCGAATATTCGGGGCTTCAAACCAGGCTCACAACGTTGGACCATTGCTAAACGCTCTCAGCATACGGCTCCCTAGGATCTCATTCGACAGGAGTCAGCATGGCCAACGCGTTCTTCATCGCCTCTACCGTTTCCCCGTCCACGCAGTAGTGGCTGAATTCGTCAAACTCATTGTCGGCACACATGGTGACACCCGCCTTGCGGTAACGCATGGTGGAAGGCACCGTATGCCCAGCCGAGCTATGCAACTCCTGAATACCGATATCCACAAACTTATGCATATTGCTCAAACGGACACCGGCACCGGCCATGATCACCGGACCGTTGCTGGCATGCACCAAGTCGCGTAACAGCGGTAAGCCCAACTCGGCATTCTGCTGCTGCCCAGAGGTCAGAATGCGCGCCACGCCGAGCTGCGTCAGTTGTTCCAGCGCCACCATCGGGTTTTGACACATATCGAACGCGCGATGGAAGGTCACCGCCATATTACCGCTTAATTTCATCACCTCGCGCATCCGCGCAAGATCGATATGCCCTTCATCGTCCAACATGCCGATGACCACACCGGCAAAACCCATCTCGCTGATTTGCGCCACGTCGTTCTTCATAATCTCGAAATCGACGGCGCTGTAGCAGAAATCGCCCCCGCGCGGCCGGACTATTGGATGAACGGGTATCGTTACCCGCTCCCGAGCCAGCCGCAACGATCCAAAGCTCGGCGTCAACCCGCCCTCACTCTGGCTGGCACACAATTCTATGCGGTCAGCGCCCGCATGCTCTGCTGTCATGGCACAGTCGACGCTATAGCAACAAACTTCCAGCTTCATTATTGTTACCCCCAGATAACGGTCAAAAATGCTACAGCAAACGTTTACCCGCCGCCCTACAGGCCACAGGATGACAATCTGATAAAAGTCTTAATGGCACAAGGTGCTAACTATGGCACTCAATTTTGATTAATGGATCGATCGCAGTCACAGTGGCGGCGTTAAGTCGGATAAATAACGCGAACGCATCATTTTTCTCCCTGACACCCCATTCGAAATCGGCAACAAACGACACGCTACGGTTTCACCCGTTCACTGGCCACGATGTCACGAATATGATGCGGATGGAATTTGATGGTGACATTGCCATCGCTGATCGCCAAGGTCGGATTGGCCAGGCGTTCGCCCTGACCTTTAGGTGAGCTCTGCTTGAGTTTGATGCCAGGTAGCAGCAAGGCTTCGTCAGGCAGATGTTCCAGGGCGCGGGCATACAGGGTAGCGGGATCGCCGCTTAACACCAGCTCTACATGTTCCCATCCTTCATGCGGATAGCGCTTCTCACCGGGGTATGGCAGCTCGATACAGTCAATCTGCCAAGGGCCAACCTTCAACGGCTCATGGAGATCAAACAGGCAAATCGGCCTGCCGTTAATCATCGTTTCCGAAAGTAGCGATCCGCAATGCAGTAACCCTTGCCGCCAACGATCGGCGGTGCTGTTCTGATGGCAACGCAGCGAGATATGGTCTGCGCTGAATGTTGCCAGCTCAAGATGAAGCCGTTGTGCAAACTGCTCCAGAGCCAGTTCAAAGCGAGGTAAGTCCAGCGTCAGGTCGTTAAGTTCGGCGATCGATGACAAGGTAGTCATAAGTTTCTCAGGTTCTCCAGGATCTTTGGCAGGCCAATAATCTACACGTCGAATCGCCTGGAGGCTATGGATCAGAGAATAAAAACCTAGAGGATAAAGATAATGTTGCATTTGGTGCGCAACGACCTATTTAAGACCGAACTATCCTTCATGAGGAAAGAAACAATCAAGAATCATCTTATATCGCACTCCATTAATTCGCATCAAAACCATTAAGAATGACTAATGTTTAATCGTTTTAGTTTCCACAAGGCCAATCGCTGACAATGAAACTGACACCTCAGCCAGAGTAAAATTTAACACTATGTTTTTATTCAAAAAAAAATAATAATGATGCGAGAAAATCCTAAACAGAGGCATTACAATTGATTAGGTGGCGTTAATAAGTTAGGTTAGGAGAGTATTTGATTTTGGATAAATAAACATGACCCTGTTAGGTATATCCCTTGTTTTAATAGCCATTGCTGGCTACGCGATTTATCGCCATTTCAAAACTCGCCAGAATAGTGTGTTACGTTCTGGCCGAGGCAATAAAAAGCGTTAAAGCGTCCATTAATCCGCTCCCATCAAACCAATGACAGCGGACGATTTGATTCACCTACTTACCTTTTTGGTCTTCACTTTTCCCTATCTTTCACCATGCCAGCCCGCGTCAACTACTGACGCGGTGCCGTCAATCGGGTACAATTGCAGGCTGTTTTGTGGTTGAGCGTCGCCTGCGATATGCGGCGTCGTCCCTGCTGGATTGCAAGTTGTGCGTCAAGGCGTTTTGCAAACCAATAGAGTAAAACCACCTTTTGATCCGGAGGGCGTACTGCACGGCCCTCGTTTGTCATTTAAGGTAACCCGGTGAATATTCAGGCTCTTCTATCAGATAAAGTCAGCCAGGCGCTGATTGCCGCAGGTGCGCCTGCCGATTGCGAAGCTCAGGTTCGTCAGTCCGCGAAAGCACAGTTTGGTGACTACCAAGCCAACGGCGTGATGTCCGTTGCCAAAACTCTTGGTATACCGCCACGACAACTGGCAGAGAAAGTAGTCCAACTGCTTGACCTGGGTGACATCAGCAGCAAAGTGGAAATCGCCGGCCCAGGCTTTATCAATATTTTCCTGAACAGCGAATGGGTTGCCCGCCAGGCCGATGCCACTCTGAGCGCAGAGAAGCTGGGCATTGCCCCCGTTAAGCCGCAAACCATCGTGATCGACTATTCTGCGCCCAACGTGGCGAAAGAAATGCATGTGGGTCACCTGCGCTCCACCATTATTGGCGATGCCGCTGCCCGTACTCAGGAATTCCTGGGCCATAAAGTGATACGCGCCAACCATGTGGGCGACTGGGGTACCCAGTTCGGCATGCTGATCGCCTACCTGGAAAAGATGCAAAACGAGCACGCCAGCGATATGGGGCTGTCGGATCTGGAGCAATTTTACCGCGAAGCCAAGAAAAACTACGACGAAGACGAAGATTTCGCTCTGCGCGCCCGTGGTTACGTGGTCAAACTGCAAGGCGGCGACCAATACTGTCTGAAGATGTGGCGCAAGCTGGTGGATATCACCATGGCGCAGAACCAACTGACCTATAACCGTCTGAATGTCACCCTGACCGAAGATGACGTGATGGGCGAAAGCCTGTACAACGCCATGCTGCCGGGCATCGTTGCCGATCTCAAGGCGAAAGGACTGGCGGTAGAAAGCGAAGGCGCTACCGTGGTGTTCCTGGACGAGTATAAAAATAAAGACGGCGATCCGATGGGTGTCATCATCCAGAAGAAAGATGGCGGTTACCTGTATACCACTACCGATATCGCCTGCGCCAAATACCGTTTCGAGACCCTGGGTGCCGATCGTGTTCTCTATTACATCGACTCGCGCCAGCATCAGCATCTGATGCAAGCCTGGACTATCGTGCGCAAAGCAGGTTACGTGCCAGACTCCGTCTCGCTGGAACACCACATGTTCGGCATGATGCTGGGTAAAGACGGCAAACCGTTCAAAACCCGTTCAGGCGGCACCATCAAACTTTCCGATTTGCTGGATGAAGCCGTTGAACGCGCCAGCAAACTGATTGCCGAGAAGAACCCGGACATGCCTGCCGATGAAATGCAGAACGTGGCTAATGCGGTCGGCATCGGTGCGGTGAAATATGCCGATCTGTCGAAAAGCCGCACCACGGACTACATCTTCGATTGGGATAACATGCTGACCTTCGAGGGCAACACTGCGCCGTATATGCAGTATGCCTATACCCGCGTTGCCTCGGTGTTCAAGCGTGCTGGCGTGGATGAAAGCAACCTGACGCTACCGTTGGTGATGACCGAAGAGCGTGAAGTCGCGCTGGCAACTCGCCTGCTACAGTTCGAAGAAACCCTTACCGTAGTCGCCCGTGAAGGTACACCGCACGTAATGTGTACCTATCTGTACGACCTGGCGGGGCTGTTCTCTGGCTTCTACGAGCATTGCCAGATCCTCAACGCCGAAAGCGAAGAGGCCCGTCAGAGCCGCCTGAAGCTGGCCCTGCTGACCGCCAAGACGTTGAAAACCGGCCTGGATACGCTCGGGATCGAAACCGTCGAACGTATGTAATCCATTCGATAGCCGTAAAAAAGGTCGCGTTAGCGACCTTTTTTTATCTGATGATTAGCGGTGGGGTATCAGTCTACCCGCCGAGCGAAGTCTCGAGGACGGAACCCGAGGATCCCCAACACCGCGAAGTAGGCAACAATCCCCGCAGCCACCACGACCAACAGACGCAGTAAGCGAGCCAGCATATTGCCCTGATCCCATTCCGGCATCAGCCACATCACGCCAAGCAGTACCGCAGCCATCACCAGCACGGCGACCACCAGCTTGAACAGGAACATCGCCCAGCCGGGCTGCGGTTGGAAAATATCCTGCTTGCGCAGTTGCCAATACAACAGCGAAGCATTCAGACAGGCCCCCAGACCAATCGACAGCGAAAGCCCGGCATGCTTCAGTGGGCCAATAAATATCAGGTTCATCACCTGGGTCAGGATCAGCGTAATGATGGCAATCTTCACCGGGGTTTTGATGTCCTGGCGCGAGTAGAAACCCGGTGCCAGCACTTTCACCACGATCAGGCCCATCAAGCCAACCGAGTAGGCCACCAGCGCACGCTGGGTCATCGCCGCATCAAAGGCGGAGAACTTGCCGTACTGGAACAACGAGACGGTAAGCGGCTTGGCCAGGATGCCCAACGCGATGGCACTCGGTAAAGCCAGCACAAAGCACAGACGCAGGCCCCAGTCCATCAGGCGGTTATATTGTTCATGATTACCGCTGGAAAAACTCTTCGCCAAGGACGGCAGCAGGATGGTGCCCAATGCTACGCCCAGCACCCCGGAAGGGAATTCCATCAGGCGGTCGGCATAATACATCCACGACACCGAGCCAGAGACCAGGAAAGAGGCAAAGATGGTGTTGATGATCAGCGAAATCTGACTGACCGAAACCCCCAGGATTGCGGGCCCCATCTGACGCATCACGCGCCATACGCCCGCGTCATTTAGCTTCAGGCGTGGCAATACCAGCATGCCAATTTTCTTGAGGTGCGGTAATTGATAACCCAGTTGCAGCACGCCCCCCACTACCACCGCCCAGGCCAAAGCCAGCACCGGTGGATTGAAGTACGGCGCGGCAAACAGCGCAAAGCCAATCATGCTGACGTTCAACAGCGTTGGCGCAAAGGCCGGAATGGAGAAACGGTTCCAGGTATTGAGGATCGCCCCCACCAGCGAGGCCAGCGAAATCAACAGGATATAAGGGAAGGTGATACGCAACAGCGACGAGGTCAGGGCAAACTTATCCGGCGTATCGGTAAACCCCGGAGCCGTAATAAAGATCACCCAGGGCGCGGCCAGCATGCCAAGCACGGTCACTACCGCCAGCACCAGCGTCAACAGGCCGGAAACGTAGGCAACAAAGGTGCGCGTTGCCTCTTCACCCTGCTGGCTTTTGTATTCCGCCAGGATCGGCACAAACGCCTGGGAGAAAGCCCCTTCCGCAAAGATGCGGCGTAAAAGGTTTGGCAGCTTGAACGCCACAAAGAAAGCATCCGTAGCCATCCCTGCCCCAAAAACGCGTGCCACGATGGCATCACGCGCAAAGCCCAGCACCCGTGAAAACATGGTCATCGAGCTAACGGCTGCCAGTGATTTAAGTAGATTCATGTGGTTTTTCTGATGAGTACGACGGGTAAATATCAACGCCTGCATCGGCAGGCGTCAGTTGAGTGGCGTTAGTCTACGGCTCCACGCCATTAATAGCTACCGCCATATGTTACATGGGGTTAACTGGCATCACGCAGCATTTTCTCGATCAATCGCTGGGCGTAAATGGCCTGTTCTCCGGCAGTTTCCGGAGCGGTCTGGTTGCTGATGGACTGAATAAAATGGTGAACTGCACCGGCAAAACCGCGTTGTTCCAGCGTGGTTTGCCAGCCTGGGGCTGGTTTCTCGAGCACGCCTTGCGGGTCTTCCCGCAGCCATTGTCGCATATCGTTCAGTTGATAGACCGCACCGTTGGTGACTGCCTGCACGCTCTCCCGTTGGCTGCCAGCACGCCGGTGCATACTGGTCGTAACGATGGTGTCACCGCAGGCAAAGTGGTGTTCCGCGTAAAGCATCTCGCCCGCTTCGTTTGCGCGCAACTGGCCACTCTGCAAGCTGGCGCTACCGCCGCCTAACCACAGCGCGGTATCCACCACGTGCAGATAATCATCCAGCAGGGTGAATCGCAGGTCATTTGGCCCGACGCTATCGGCGCGGTGTTTGTCCATGCGGATCGAGGCCGGTAGCTGCATTTGCTGTTTCAACTGGCGATACAGCGGCGCAAAACGGCGGTTGAAACCCACCATCAATGCTACGCCCTGCTTTGCGGCCAGTTCGATCAGCTGTTCGCCCTGCTCCAACGTTTCCGCCAGTGGTTTATCCACATAGACGTGTACGCCCTGCGCTAACAGTTCACCCACTACCTGAAAATGGCTGGCAGTGCTGCTGTGTACGAACACCGCATCACACTGTTGCGCCAGGCTATCAAGGCGAGAGAAATAGGGCATACGATAGCTGTCGCATACCGGCTGGGCTTTTTGCTGATTCGGTGAAAAGCCGCCAACAAGCTGCCAGTCCACCGCTTGAGAAAGAATGGGCAAGTAAGCCTTTTGCGCGATACCGCCTAAACCCACTACTCCGATACGTAGTTTACTCATGTGAACCCCGCGCCAGTAGCTGCTGCACCTGCTGTTTCAATTCGGCAACTTCGGCCTCCAAACGCACCACCCGTTCAGTCAATTCACCCGCATTGGCCTCCTCAGCTTCAGCCGGAGCCGCATCAATCTGGCCGCTGAACAGGTGCATAAACCGGCTCTCACGCTTGCCTGGCTCACGCGGCAAACGCACCACGAACGGCCCATCCTCACGCGTCGTCAACTGTTGCAACACTTCTTCCACTTCGCTGACGTCGTTGAATTCATGCATCCGGTTGGTGCGGGTGCGCAGTTCACCCGGCGTCTGCGCGCCGCGTAATAACAGGGTCGCAATCACCGCCACTTCGGCCGGTGACAGTTTCAGTTGGCCGAACTCGGAGTTGCAAAAACGCTGCTCATACTTCACTACCCGATTACCAAAACCACTTAAGGTACGCAGGAAGTGCCTTCTTAACAGTAAATCAAGCTGCTGCTGGACTTCGCTTTCCGACAGGTCCATCACCGGCTCGCGGTTGGTTTTTTGATTGCAGGCCAGCGTTATGGCATTGAGGGAAAGCGGATATTGGTCAGGGGTGGTCACCTGCTTTTCCATCATGCAGCCAATCACTCGGGCTTCTTTGGCATTTAATTCATATTTCATTGGTACGGCCTCAGCGTGGTGGTTGCCACTCTTTATTGGTCAATGCGGTGAGTACATGATCCTGCCACTGTCCGTCGATCAGCAGGTAATCCTTGGCATAGCCTTCGCGTTCAAAACCGAGCCGGGTCAGCAACGCTCCGCTGCGTTGGTTATGCGGCATATAGTTGGCCATGATGCGATGCATCCGCTGTTGGCGCTGCATATAACGGATGGCCGTTTGCAACGCTTCGTACATCAGCCCCTGCCCCTGCCACTTCTCACCCAGGGAGTACCCCAGGAAGCAGGCATGGAACGATCCACGCAGCACATTGCTGAAGTTGGCGACGCCGCACACATGGAGTTCTTCCGGATCGAGCAGGATAAAATAGTAGGCACTGCCCTGCTTTTGCATTTCCGTGATCATACCCAGGCGAGCTTGCCAGCCGGAAGGGTAACAGTGGCTATCATCGCGCACCGGCTCCCAGGGCTTCAGGAACGCCCGGTTTTCGGCATAGTATTCGGCCAGGCGATAGGTATCACGTTCGTGAACTAAACGGACAACCAGCCGGTCGGTGGTAAGGCGTATTTTCGGTGATGCAGAGCGATAGCCAAACATCATTTCCCCCGCGGTCTGAACGGTTCGATAAGAAGTATTGATTGGGTCAACGTCTACGGGCCCAGGCGTTATCTCGCATGACTCATGGCAGACTATCGGCGTAAAACCGCGTATTCCCCCGGTAATATAACCGTAGCCCGCCCGGCAGGTAAGCCCCTGAGCGCTCAGTAAATCGCCAGTTAGCCGTTTTGCCCAGTTTTAAGTGTAGTTTTGCCACTCAGGTAACGTATTGACGATTAAAAAATATTATCTATCTCCCCCCTATCAGCCATCATGTATTGGGTAGAGAATAACCGGGTAGTCTTTCTCTCCTTTCAACTGCTCGTGGTGAAGCATGTCTCTGGTATCGCAAGCTCGGAGCTTGGGTAAGTATTTTTTATTGTTCGATAACCTGTTGGTGGTTTTAGGCTTTTTCGTCGTCTTCCCACTTATTTCTATTCGCTTTGTCGATCAACTTGGCTGGGCGGCCGTGGTCGTGGGGCTGGCTCTGGGATTACGCCAGCTCATTCAGCAGGGATTGGGGATCTTTGGCGGGGCAATTGCCGATCGTTTTGGCGCCAAACCGATGATCGTCACCGGTATGCTGCTGCGCGCTGCGGGCTTTGCCACCATGGCGATGGCCGATCAACCCTGGATACTGTGGTTTTCCTGCGCGCTGTCCGCTATTGGCGGCACCCTGTTCGATCCGCCCCGTACCGCGCTGGTGATCAAGCTGACCCGCCCACATGAGCGCAGCCGTTTCTATTCGCTGCTGATGATGCAAGACAGCGCCGGTGCCGTGATCGGTGCGTTAATCGGCAGTTGGCTGCTGCAGTACGATTTTCATTTCGTCTGCTGGGTGGGCGCGGGTATTTTCGTACTGGCCGCCGGTTGGAATGCCTGGCTGTTACCCAACTACCGGATCTCTACCATACGCGCACCGATGAAAGATGGCATGATGCGCGTGCTGCGCGATCGCCGCTTCCTGACCTATGTGTTGACGTTGACCGGCTATTACATGTTATCGGTACAGGTAATGTTGATGCTGCCAATCGTGGTCAACGAAATCGCCGGTTCGCCGGCGGCGGTCAAATGGATGTACGCCATAGAAGCTGCGCTATCGCTTTCATTGCTATACCCGCTGGCACGTTGGAGCGAAAAACACTTCCGGTTGGAACAACGCCTGATGGCCGGCTTGCTGCTGATGACCCTCAGCCTATTGCCTGTCGGCTTTGCCACCAGCCTGCAAGCGGTGTTTACTCTGATCTGCTGCTTCTATCTGGGATCGATCATTGCTGAACCGGCGCGTGAGACCTTGAGCGCCTCGCTGGCCGACTCACGGGCACGCGGCAGCTACATGGGCTTTAGCCGCCTGGGGTTGGCACTCGGCGGCGCATTGGGTTATACCGGCGGTGGCTGGATGTATGACACCGGCAATGCGATGGGCATGCCGGAGTTGCCCTGGTTCCTGCTGGGGCTGGTGGGCTTTATCACGCTGTTTGCCTTGTACTGGCAATTTAATCCGCGTACTGCGGCCCCCGCAATCCTCCGTGGTGGCTGATTTTTGCCCGGGCGCATCCCTTGCGCCCAGTCTCTGGCGACCTAATCTGCCAAAGTTGCTATCCTGATAGTACAAAAAACGGCGCAGAAAGGCTTATGATGGAGCATCATCCCACAACAACCTGCGCAGCGGCCCAGACTGGCTGCTAAACCCGACAACAGGAGCAAGCATGAAACTGTTTATTTACGATCACTGCCCGTTCTGCGTAAAGGCCCGCATGATATTCGGCCTCAAGGATTTGCCGGTGCGTTTGGTGACCCTGCTAAGCGATGACGAAATCACCCCCACCAGCATGATCGGCAAGAAAATGGCGCCTATCCTGCAAAAAGACGACGGTAGCTATCTACCCGAAAGCATGGATATCGTGCATTACGTCGATAACCTGGACGGTAAACCGCTACTGACGGGGAAAACCAATCCGGCCATCGCCGCGTGGTTGCAACACACTGCCACCTACGTCAACAAACTGCTGTTACCGCGCTTTGCCAATGCCGATTTCGAAGAGTTCGCCACTGACAACGCACGCCGCTATTTCAGGGACAAAAAACAGGCTGCCAGCGGTGATTTTGCCGTGTTACTGGCCGACAGTGCCGACCTGATCGCCCAATTGGAAGAGGATCTGGCCACGCTCTCCCCGCTGATCCAGTCTTCGGAAGCGGTCAACGGCACTCTCAGTGAAGATGATATCCATCTGTTCCCGCTGTTACGCTCACTGTCGATCGTGGCCGGTGTCGCCCTGCCGGACAACGTGGAGGCTTACCGCAACCGCATGGCGCAGCGCGTTGATATTCCGTTGCTGTTCGATATGGAGCAATGATCCGCAACGGCGATAAGGGAGCCACGCGCAGATGCTAAAAATGTTTTTTGTCACCGCTCGTGACCGCGCCAGGCTGCAAGAAATCTCATCCGTACTGATCCGTTACGGTTTGCAGGACGTGATCAGGCTGCTCGGGTTAGGCAAGATGCTTGGCGGCCTGAGCAGCGGCGGCGTGGAGGTTGATAATCAGACATTGCCAGAACGTCTGCGCGCGGCTCTGGAAGCTCTGGGGCCCACCTTCGTTAAATTCGGCCAGATCCTGGCCACCCGCACCGACCTGCTGGAACAGCGCTGGACCGACGAGCTGGAGCGCCTGCATAGCCAGGCGACAACCCTTCCTTGGGAAAAGCTGGCTGCGCAGATCACCGCCGACCTGGGCAGCGACCCTCAGCAGGTCTTTGCCCAATTTGATCCGATCCCGCTAGCCGCCGCCTCCATGGCACAAATCTACCGCGCCCGCCTGCACAGTGGCTAGTCGGTGGTGGTAAAAGTGTTGCGCCCCGGATTAGCCAAAACCATTCATGCCGATCTGCGCCTGTTGGCCTATCTGGCAGAAACCGTGGAGCAACAAAGCCCGGCGCTGGCGCGTTATCGCCCGCACCAGATGGTGCAAACGCTGGCTACCGCGCTTAATCACGAGCTGGACCTGACGCATGAAGGTAATAATTGCGATCGGGTTGCGCAACACTTTGCCAAACAGCCCGACGTGGTGATCCCGAAAATTTATTGGCAGCACTCGTCAAAACGCCTGCTGGTACAACAATATCTACCCGGCATCGCGCCCGAAAATCCCCAACAATTAGCCGCCGCCGGGTTCGATGGCCCGTTGCTGGCACAGCGTGGCGCGCAGGCTTTTATGGCCATGGTGCTGGAACATCGGCTTTATCACGCCGATCCTCATCCCGGTAACGTAATGGCCCTGGGTGACAACCACGTAGGGTTTATCGATTTTGGCATGGTTGGCCAACTGTCGGAACGGCGGCGCAATCAGCTGCTGCTGTTGCTGCAGGCCATTGCGGAGCGCCAGAGCGACGGCATCGTCAATACGCTGATCGCCTGGTCTGACAGCCAGGAGCTGGATCTGATCGATCTGGAACAAGCTGCGCAAAACTTTCTCGATAAGCAGGCTTCGAGCACCCTGACGCTAGGCAAGGCACTCACCGACCTGTTGGTGATGGCCCGCGAGCACCAACTACAGTTGCCCCCCGATCTGGTGCTGTTATTCAAGGCACTGATCACCGCAGATGGCGTTTTGCACCGCTTGGATCCCGCCTTTGATATCGTTGCCACCCTGAAACCGATGCTGCGCCAGGTGATGCTCCAGCGCTATACGCCTGAAGCGCTGCGCCGTCGTGCTCTATTGCTGGGTGGTGAGGCGCTGGACGCCGGAGAGGAACTTCCGCAGGCCATTCGTTTGCTGATGCGCCGTTTAAAGCAGGGCAAGATAGACGCCGAAATCAACGTCAAGAACCTCAGCCAGCTCAGCAAGGCTCTGGAACGTGCGGCTGTCACGCTGGCCATTGCGATCGTCACGGCGGCATTCGCACTGGGGCTGGCTCCCTATCTAATGCGTTCCACCAGCCAGCTGTGGGGAATTCCTCTGTTCCCGGCGCTTGGCGGGTTAACCTGTCTGGGAGGCGTGGTGCTGTTGGTATGGCGGCTGCGGCGATAGGTAATTTCAGCCTTATCCGACCAGGTAAAAAACCCTTTGCGCCGCGTCATCTGTTATCCTGCAAGCTGAAATTTTTCTTTGCTGGCAGTCACCTTTGGTTTGCAACAGTCAAAGTCTGCCGCATTTTCGTTTTACGAGGTTTGAATGAAGAAGATCCTGATGGGCATGGCCGCCCTGGTCGTTGCCGGTACGCTTGTCGGCTGTAACCAGCTTACCCAATACAGCGTCAGCGAGCAGGAAGTGAATAATTACCTGCAAAAACACAACGACTACCAAAAGCAGATCGGCGTGCCGGGGTTGGTTGATGCCAATATCGTGTTAACCCAGTTGCAGAGCCAGATTGGCCGCACTGAACCTAACAAGGTGACACTGTCTGCTAATGCCAAGGTCAATATCACTTCGATCCTCGGGCCACAGGCCTCCGATTTGCAGCTAACGTTGAAGGCGCAACCGGTCTACGACCGCGAAAAGGGAGCGATCTTCCTCAAAGACATGGAGTTGGTCGATTACCAGGTACAGCCGGAGAAGATGGATACGGTGATGAAGGCTTTATCGCCTTACCTGAACCAGTCGTTGAAATCGTATTTCGATCAGAAACCGGTATATGTTCTCAATGCGGATAAGAGCAAAACGGAAGCCATGGCACTCAAACTGGCTAAAGGGTTGGAAGTGAAGCCCGGTCAGTTGGTGATCCCGTTTACCGACTAATCGTTGTTAGGGGCGCAGTGCTTGCTGCGCCCTCGCTCATTTACTCTTGTTCGTCCTTCCCTTCTTCATCCTGCTCATATTCTGCTAGCTCATCACACATAGCTGCGATGGCGTGGCGAGCGATCTCTGACAAAGTACGGTAAAAACCGCTGGTGGCATGTGCTTCAACCTTACCCAGGAAGCGGCCACACCAAGGCAGCAAGAACTCGTTAAACAGCGTGATTTGCGCCTGGACCTCATCTTCCTGCGACTGATCTTCCAGCCAGGAGGCGGCCAGCAGCAGCAAACCGAAATGATCGGCTGGCGCTTCGCCTAATGGCATCCCACGCTGCTGGAGAAATACCCGCACGTCCGCTTCGCTGGCACCTTCAACGTAGGACGAACGCAGTGGTGACACACTACATTCGCTGCCGACAAACAGAGCGTTAAAATCGGCGGCCAACTGCGGATCGGTACAATGCTGTTGCAAACGAGTCAGCAGTTCGTCCTGCTCGAGCGGCCAGTGCTGTTGCAGTTTGCCCTCTTTGATCAAGGTAAACAGCGGCTCCAACAACGGATCCTGTGGCTGGCGGTAAAACAGCGTGCCCAACACCCGGCAGACAACGGAAAACTCATTCATGATAACACCCTATAAAACTAAAATTTGCCGTGACGATGTCACAGATCGGCTAATTCCGCAATTGCCGGTCTTCCACGCTGCTCAAGAAAGCTCAGGATCCGGCGCGGTGACACATTTAAAATGCGCTCCTGCGGGAAATTCACTTCTTCAATGATACGTTCGCAGTGTTCAAAACCACCGAGAGCAAAAGCCACGTGCGAGTCTGAGCCTAATGCCAGCCAGCCGCCCGCGTCACGCACGGCGGCCGCTATCGCACGGCAGTTTGATTCACTGCCCTTGCGTGAATGAATAAACGAAGAGTTATTCAGTTCCAGCGCTACCTGATATTTGGCTGCCGCTGCGGCTATCGCCGGGATATCGACCGGATATTTGGGGTTGCCCGGATGGCTGATGATATGGACATCGCCCTGCGCCATGGCGGCAATCATCGCCTCAGTGTTGGCGGCCCGATCCTGCGGTGCAAATACCGGCTCATGGAACCCGGCAATAATCAGATCGATTTCGTTGAGCATGGGTCCGGTGCAGTCGATATCACCGGCCAGGTTTTTGATATTGGCTTCAATGCCGCGCAGAATGCCAATGCCATCCACCAGGCGTGGCCACACACGCATGTTCATAAAGTGCCAGTAGTGTGGTGCATCGGCCATATCCGGCCCGTGGTCAGTGATGGCGAACAGTTTGATGCCTTTTTGTTTCGCTTCGGCGATATAGTCGTGCAGGGTGCTATAGGCATGGGTACTGGCTACGGTATGCATATGTAAATCAACGGGGTACATTCTTTCTCCTTCTTAGGCCCTCGCCAGGGTCAGCGGATGGCGGGCCGATCCTTGTTCATGATAGCAGTTAACGCCGCTATCGACATGTTAGCGGGTTGTGAAAGCATCAATAGCCACGCTGAATATCAACCAGGCCTGAAGGCTGTTCACCCGCCTCAAGCCGCAGAAGGTTGGCGCTAACCTGATCCATCGCCTGTTCCGGTAGGGTAACAGCAGCAATATGCGGCGTAATCGTGACACGAGGATGACGCCAGAAGGCATGAGCGGACGGCAAAGGTTCGTTGACGAAGACGTCAAGCATGGCGGCCGTCAGTTGTCCTTGTGCCAACATCGCCAGCAGATCGTCTTCCACCAGATGGGCACCGCGCGCAATGTTGATCAGGTAAGCGCCCGGCACCAAACGGCTAAACAACTGGCGGTTGAGGATACCCGCCGTTTCAGGCGTATTAGGCAACAGGTTGATCAGCAAGCGCGTGCCATCAAGAAACGCTGCTAGCTGAGGTTGCCCGGCAAAACTCTGTACATGCTCAATCTGCTTGGGGCTGCGGCTCCAGCAGCGGACGTTAAAACCGAACGCCACCAGCTTTTGTGCCACGCTTTTCCCCAACACCCCAGCGCCCAGAATGCCGATAGTGAAATCGCTCTGCTGATGAGGCTCAAGCGGCAACCAGTTCTGCTGCTGTTGCTGCAACTGATACTCATCAAAACGGCGAAAATAACGCAACACGCCGGCCAACGCGTATTCATCCATCTGCTGTGCCATGCCGGTATCCTCCAGCCGGATCACCGGCACTCCCGCCGGTAGGCTGCCGGGATGCTGGCGCTCCTGTTCAAGGATGGCGTCGACGCCAGCCCCCAGGGCAAAGATCCCTTTCAGATCGCGGCGGTTGGCCAGCATCTCATAAGGTGGCCGCCATACCAGCGCGTAGTCCGCCGGACGATCGTCGCCCGGTTGCCATGCCCGGATATTCGCCTGTGGTAAGCGCTTCGCCATGCCTGCCAGCCACTCTTGCGCATCAAAAAACGGGTGATAGAAAATGATATTCACTGCCGGTTCCCTTGTTGGGTGGATTTTAGTTATCCTTTCGCGCTTTGCCGCACGATGCAAGAATAAACTGACACTGGGAGGGAGGAATTATCGTGCGACAAATCAGCAGATTGCTGGAAGTTTGGCTAAACGCGCGCGGTAATGTCACAAGACTATTGACGCTGGGATCAGATTCTCCTACATTAGCGCCCGTCGACAACGTAAACGTTGCCGATGACAAAACGGTGAGGTGTCTGAGTGGCTGAAGGAGCACGCCTGGAAAGTGTGTATACGCGTAAGTGTATCGAGGGTTCGAACCCCTCCCTCACCGCCATCTTATAAGAAAGAGTCTGAACTTACGTTCAGACTCTTTTTTTTGCATATTCCCCAGTCTGGGAGGGGTGAGAAGCCTCGGCAGGGTTCGACAAAATGGCTCGCATCGCAGAGACATTTTGGACGGCCGACCGGCCGCCCGTAGGGTGAGCTTGCGAATCAAGCCCTCCCTCACCGCCATATTAAATGAGAAAGCCTGAATTCATATTCAGGCTTTTTTATTGCATGTACCACTCTCTGGGAGGGGTGAGAAGTCTCGACAGGGTTCCCCCCCTTCAAATCAGCTTGGCTTCCCTGAGTTCACTTTTCAGATAGGCGTAATAGATAGGAGCGGCAACCACGCCAGCCAGGCCGAATGCCGCCTCAAACACCAACATCGCCAGCAAGATCTCCCAGGAGTTAGCCCTGATCTTAGTGCCGACAATGCGGGCATTGAGGAAATACTCAAACTTGTGGATCACGATCAGGTAGAGCAGCGCAATCAGTGCCACTCCGAGTGAAACCGACAGGCCAGAGATGAAAACAATGGTATTGGAGATCAGATTGCCGATCACCGGCAGCAGGCCAAAGATAAAGGTAAACACCACCAGCGTTTTCGCCAACGGGATATGGATCCCGCACAGCGGTAGCACACCAAGGATAAAGATAGCCGAGAAGAAGGTATTGATTGCCGATATTTTAACCTGAGCAAACACAATATTGCGGAACGCCTGCGATAGCAGGGAAATCCTTTTCATCAGCTCACTTTTCAGTAATGGCCGCTCCTCGCTGCTATCAATGTTATACAGTGAGACGATGGCTCCGAGCACCATCCCGATCAGCATGGTCACCAGGCCATGCAGCACGCTTTTGCCCATAGTCTGCAGCAGCGCTATGTGCTGTTGCAGACGGCTCAGGATCTCGTTCTTCAGTTCTGCCACACTCAACGGCAGATAGCCCGGCATATATTTTGCCACCTCTTGCTGGACATCCTGCAGGATGAACGCAATACGGGTGTTGATGCCAGAGATGTTCTTCATATCCTGCATCAGATAGCCGACGATACTCCCCACAATGGCGATCAACAGGCTGACCACCAACGTGCTGATCACCGCCACCACCAGCCACCTGGCCCGATGGCCGCCAATCACCTTCTGAAAATGTGGCGTAAGGATATTCACGATCTCGTAGACCAGAAAACCCGCCATAAAGCAGGTAAGAAGATGCAACGGCAACAGCAGCAGGATCCCCCCCATCACAAAGATGAAACTGATTATCCTGGCCTGTTTGACATTCATTATCTGCATTGTTACTCGCTTGTCCTTGAGAGGATAGGATTTTTAAGTACCTGTTTTAGTATTATGTTTTATTTAACATGCCAAACAGAACAGGACAACTTAAATCACCTGGCTTCAAGGCGGGAACTCAGGCTTTCGCCTTAATAACTCTCAGGCTCTGCGGGATGACTATCCCCTAAAATATGCGGCGATTTCACAAATACCCCTTTCCACGGTATCGAGCCAGTATTGACCAGGAAATGCGCCTCGCCAGGATCACACTGCAACACATCCCCTTCACGCAGCATGTGCATCTCCCCTTCCAGATACAGGCACACTTCTCCACTGATAGTATAAAAGACTTCGCAAACCTCCTTGTGACGGTGATTTCTGAATGACTGCCCTGGCTGTAACACCACGACGCCCATATCGCACATCGGCCCACGGATCAGGTATTTGGGGCCATTGTCGCCGAAGCGATAGTCGTGATCCATTTCATTGGTCTTGATCATGATGCCTCCTTTAAAGGCCGGGTGCCTTCCACATTGAGGTCGTCAACCCGTGATCAACCAAACCAAGTTGATCCAGATACACCTCCAGCCATTTTTGACGTGCATGTTGATAAACCTCACTGTTATCTGGGTTCGGGATATGTTCCCTATCCCAACGCACCAGGCTCTCCCCCGCATCTGCCAACGACGAATAGACCCCTACCCCCACACCAGCCGCAATAGCACATCCCAGCGCGGTAGCTTCCTTAACCACCGGGACTCGTACGGTCAGCCCGGTGACATCGGCCAGGATCTGGCTCCAGAGCGTGCCTTTTGAACCACCGCCGGCAAACACCAGCGAATCGGCTTTGACACCTGAAAACTCGGCGATTTGTTGTAGATTACAGGCCGACACGATGGCCGCGTTCTCTTCAAGGGCGCGGAACAACGTAGCTTTGTTGCACTTTTCCGGATCGATCGACAGGTTGATAAATGAGGGGGCGGCGTGATACCAGTTCTTAAAGCGCATGACATCGGAGAAGATAGGCATAATGCCATGAGCACCTGATGGTACCCGCCTGGCCATATCTTCCAGCAAGGCATAGGTATCCACGCCCAGACGTTCACCAATCAGCTTCTCCTCGGCGCAGAAGGCATCGCGGAACCAACGCATGGTCAGGCCGGTAAAAAAGCTGATGGATTCAGCCTGAGCCATTCCCGGGATCACATGCGGGTTAATGCGCACATTCATATTGGGATCGGTAACCGGCGCAGGAAGGTTCACCACCTGCTGCCAGAACGTTCCGCCCAATACGGCGGTCTGTGCTGGCCTGACAATGCCAAGACCCACGCATCCCAGTTGGACATCACCTCCCCCGACAATCACCGGTGTGCCCGCCCTCAGGCCTGACAATGACGCGGCATTGGCCGTCACCGACCCCAACGGCGTTCCCGTCTCTTTTACCGGTGAAAGGATGTCAGAGCGCAGGCCCGCCATTTCCAACAGGCCTTTTCTCCAGTCTCGTGTGACCAGATCAAGCAACCCGGTCGTCCCGGCATTTGATGGGTCGACCGCAAGTTCACCGCTAAGCATATAAGCCAGCCAGTCACTGATCATGGTGACCGCGGCTGCCTGGCGATAGATATCAGGGCGGTAATGCGCCAACCACAGTAGCCGGGGCATGGCGCTGAGTGCCAGTGTCTGCCCTGAACAACGGTAAACCTCATCTTCGAAAGTATGGTTGTGGATCTCTTTTAACTCGCTGACCTCACGTGTTGCCCGTGCATCTACGTTGGCACATGCCCAGATCGGCTGACCTTCTGCATCATAGATCACAATCCCTTCACGCATTGAACACGCAGCTACCGACGCAATCGTCTCCGGCGCAATGGCCGCCATCTTTAACGCCTGATGGATGCATTGGCAGGTGAGGTGCCAATTTTTGGCAAGATCGAATTCCATGGAGCCCGGTACATCAGGGACTGCCAAATGTTGCCATTCGGCTTGCCCTACTGAGACTTGATTGCCTTCCAAATCAAAAATTACCGCTCTGATGCTGCCGGTACCGGCATCCAGAGCCATCAGGTATTGGCCTGATGTGGCAGGAGTACAGAGTCGAGCCATGAGTTTGTCCTCGGCTGGTGTTTGAGACAGTCTGTTACATCGTTATTAACCTTTACTTTCCAATAAGTTTGAGCATTTCTGCCGCCGTGTCCTGATCGGTGACCAACGCGTTGATATAGCCGCCCTTCAATGCCGCCACGATCGCTTCGGCTTTTGCTACTCCCCCCGCAACCCCGACAACGGTAGGTATGGTGGCAAGCGCGCTCAAGCTCAGCCCTATCAATTCTTGATGAATTTGCATGTCGGGAATAATGTCGCCGCTGGCATCGAAAAAGTAGCCAAGAATATCGCCAACAGCGCCTTTGCGGCCAATCATCAGTTGCTCGCCTTCGGTGATATAGCCAGCGCGTAAAATGGTAGCGGCATCTTTTTGACTCACCGCACCGATCCCAACGACGGCGACATCGGCAGCCTGGGCCGCAAGCAGCACGTCCCTGACGCTATTTTCATCCCGCAGGGTACGGGCAATATCGGCAGAGGAAGCGCGCAATGGCGCTGGGATCATGCTGACGCTGCAGGCCGCATCCAACTGACCAATCCCGGTCATATAAGGCCCGACACCACCGGAAAGCGTAACCAGGCGAATTTGCTGCGAAGAAATGAAGCCGCTGAGCCTTTTCAAGGTGCTCATGGCGGCCTCACCAAATCCCGCCGCCAACATCTGTTGCGGCTGCAGCGATTCCATCAGCATGTGTGCCGCACCGATCCCCAACCTCGCGCTGTCATCAGCATCGGCCAAAGAGGGCAATACGCGAATGTTTTTCAGGTCAAAATGTTTTTTCAACGCATCTTCATACTGTAGGCAACCTTCAAAGCGGGAGTTAATCTGCACCCGAATGATCCCAGACTGATGCCCTTTCTCCAGCAAACGCGAAACTTTAAGCCGCGTTAGCCCAAGCCGGGTACTGATCTCGCTTTGCGTCAGCCCATCGTGATAATAGAACCAGGCGATGCGGGCAACCTGCTCCTCCTCGCACATGCCATGTTCGGTAATCAATGCACTGTCATTTATCGTCATAAATCCGCTTCTCTTTGAACATTTTTAAATCTTGAACACAATTGTTCCGCTATCGCTCAACAATAGCTGTGAGTCATGCCACAAATATACACCAAATTTGAACATCGGTTTCTACAGAACACAATTATTCAAAAAACGTGATCGCAGTGATGGTTTTATCGCCAAACCATGACTAAGGTTATGAACAATTAGTTTTCTAAAAAATATTTGTTCAACTCAGTCGCTCATCTTTGAGTGAACGGAGGCAAGATGCAAACCGGTGAATACCCAGACCCACCTCTGCTCTGTGTACAAAATATCAATAAGCACTATTCCGGTGTTGAGGTGCTGAAAGGCATCGACTTTACCTTGCACGCCGGGGAGGTACATGCCCTGCTCGGTGGCAATGGCGCAGGGAAGTCCACGCTGATGAAGATCATTGCTGGCGTAGTACCACCGGACGGCGGCGCTATCGAGATCAATGGCCAGCGTTGTGCCAGCCTGACCCCGGTAAAAGCGCATCAACTGGGGATCTATCTGGTGCCGCAGGAACCGCTGTTGTTCCCCAGCCTGTCGGTTAAAGAGAATATTCTGTTTGGTCTGCCTGCCAAGCGGGCTGCTGTTGAAAAAATGCAGCAATTACTCGAACTGTTGGGATGCAAGCTTGAGCCCAACAGTATGGCAGGGTCGCTGGATGTGGCTGACCGCCAGATTGTAGAGATCATGCGGGGATTAATGCGTGATTCCCAGATCCTGATCCTGGATGAACCCACGGCGTCGCTGACGCCTGCCGAAACGGACAGACTATTTGCCCGCCTGCATGAACTGCTTGGCAAAGGTGTCGGTATCGTCTTTATTTCCCATAAGCTGCCGGAAATCCGCCAGATTGCCGACCGCGTTAGCGTAATGCGTGACGGCAAAATCGCCCTGACGGGGAAAACCGCCTCGCTGACCACGGATGAGATTATTCAGGCAATCACCCCAGCCGCCCGTAATGTGGATCTCTCCGCTAGCCAGAAACTGTGGCTCGAACTGCCTGGCAATCGGCCAGCCAACCCTCAGGGCAAAGCCGTATTGCAGTTGAGGGAACTCACTGGAGAAGGCTTCCGGCAGGTGACACTCAACGTCCACGCCGGGGAAATCCTGGGTCTGGCTGGCCTAGTCGGTTCCGGGCGCACCGAGTTGGCTGAAACGCTGTATGGATTACGCCCAGCCAGTGCGGGCAGCATCCTGCTCAATGGTGAAGAGATCGCGCAACTGAGCACCCGCCAGCGGTTGCAGCGCGGGCTGATCTATTTACCGGAAGACCGGCAGTCTTCCGGGCTGTATCTTGATTCATCGTTATCCTGGAACGTCTGTGCCCTGACCCATAATAACGGCGGGTTCTGGGCCCATCCACAGCGTGATAACGCTACGCTTGAACGTTATCGCCGGGCACTGAATATCAAATTCAACCACCCAGAACAACCGGCCCGCACCCTGTCTGGCGGTAATCAACAAAAAATACTGATCGCCAAATGCCTAGAAGCATCGCCACAGTTGCTGATCGTTGATGAACCGACCCGTGGCGTCGACGTCGGTGCACGCAACGATATCTATCAGCTCATTCGGAGCATTGCCCAACAGCATGTCGCTATCCTGTTTATTTCATCCGATCTCGAAGAGATAGCCATGATGTCCGATCGCGTCTGCATCATGCACCAGGGCGAGGTGGCAAGCAGCGCTCTGTGTGGCAACGAGATTACTGTGGATACCATCATGCATATGGCCTTTGGCGAACAACACGTCGTATCTCCCTCCTCCTATCAACCTCATACCAACGGGGAGACCTCATGCTAAAGATAATACAAAACAACCGAGAGCTGACGGCGCTGCTGGCCATCATCGCTCTGTTTGCGCTACTGGGGAGCATTGATAGCAGCTATTTCAGTTTTCAGACGCTGACCATGATCTTCAGCAGTTCGCAAATCCTGATGCTGCTAGCCATCGGCGCGGCGCTGGTCATGCTGACCCGTAACATTGATGTCTCCGTCGGTTCCATCACCGGGATGTGTGCGGTGCTGCTTGGGATAACGCTCAATGCCGGGTACAGCTTGCCCGTCGCCTTTGGCGTCACGCTGCTACTCGGTTTGCTGGCGGGCTTTTTTAATGGCGTGCTGGTCGCCTGGTTTAAAATTCCTGCCATAGTCGCCACTCTGGGCACCCTTGGTCTTTATCGTGGCATCATGCTGCTATGGACCGGCGGTAAATGGATCGAAGGGTTGCCAAGCTCGCTCAAGCAGCTTTCTTCACCGGTGCTGCTGGGCATCTCACCGATTGGCTGGCTAACCTTACTGCTGGTGGCGTTAATGGCCTGGCTACTGTTGAAAACCTCATTCGGCCGCAGCTTCTATGCCACCGGTGACAACCTGCAGGGGGCTCGTCAACTCGGTATCCGCACCGAGGCCATCCGCATCATCGCTTTCTCACTGAATGGGCTAATGGCAGCGCTCGCCGGGATCGTGTTTGCCGCACAGATTGGCTTTATTCCAAATCAAACCGGCACCGGCCTGGAAATGAAGGCTATTGCCGCCTGCGTGCTGGGAGGTATCAGCCTGCTTGGTGGCTCTGGCACGGTGGTGGGGGCCATTTTGGGAGCCTATTTCCTGACGCAGATCGACAGCGTGCTGGTACTGTTGCGCATTCCTGCCTGGTGGAACGACTTTATCGCTGGCCTGGTTTTGTTGGGGGTTCTGGTGTTTGATGGCCGCCTGCGCTGTGCCCTGCAAAAGAATATCCGCCGCCAGAAGTATGCCAGGTTTATCGATCCTCCCCCCTCGGCCCCCACATCCCCTCACACCACCCAACGCCCTGCCCAGGGAAAAAAACGGGAGATCGCATGATGGCACAATGGCGACGTTTCGGCTGGGAACTGGCGCTGGCCGCCCTGCTGCTGATTGAGATCCTGGCGTTCGGGGTCGTAAATCCACGCATGCTGGACATTAATGTCCTGCTGTTCAGCACCAGCGATTTTATCTGTATTGGCATTGTGGCACTGCCGTTAACCATGGTGATCGTCAGTGGCGGCATTGATATTTCATTTGGTTCCACCATTGGCCTGTGCGCCATTGCGCTAGGAGTGATGTTCCAGGCGGGCCTGCCCTTGCCGTTGGCAATAGCGATAACGCTGGCCCTGGGCGCCCTGTGCGGTTTGATCAACGCCGGCTTGATCATCTACACCGGTATCAATCCTCTAGTGATCACCCTCGGCACCATGTACCTGTTTGGCGGTAGCGCCCTGCTGCTTTCGGGCATCTCTGGTGCCACCGGCTATGAAGGCATCGGCGGATTCCCGATGGTCTTTACCGATTTCGCCAACCTGACCGTGTTCGGCCTACCAGTACCGCTGACCTTCTTTATGGTCTGTGTGCTGCTGTGCTGGCTGCTGATGCACCGGACACATGCAGGGCGCAACATCTTCCTGATTGGCCAAAGCCAGCGCGTGGCGCAATACAGTGCGATCCCGGTTAACCGAACGCTGTACGCACTCTATGCAATGACCGGCTTTGCTTCAGCCATCGCTGCGGTGCTGCTGGTTTCCTACTTTGGTTCGGCTCGTTCCGACCTCGGCGCCTCTTTCCTGATGCCAGCCATCACGGCGGTAGTACTTGGCGGGGCAAATATTTACGGCGGCTCAGGTTCCATTCTCGGTACCGCCGTAGCCGTCTTGCTGGTCGGTTATCTGCAACAAGGATTACAAATGGCTGGCGTGCCCAATCAGATCTCCAGCGCACTTTCCGGAGCGCTGCTGATTATTGTCGTCGTTGGCCGCTCCATCAGCCTGCATCGGCATCAAATCAGAGAGTGGATCCAACGGCGCAGCAGCATCCATCAGGTTTGAACGATGACATACATCTTCTGACAACGCGATATACGGAGAACAACATGAGCCTACAACGTATCAAAAAAATCGCGCTTTTAAGCGTACTCGGCATGGCTTCGCTAAGCATTGGCGTACAGGCAGCAGAGCGCATTGCCTTTATCCCCAAGCTGGTGGGCGTCGGCTTTTTCACCAGCGGCGGTAATGGAGCATTAGAGGCGGGGAAAGAGCTGGGCGTTGACGTAACCTACGATGGCCCAACCGAGCCCAGTGTTTCCGGCCAGGTTCAGTTGATCAATAACTTCGTTAACCAGGGCTATAACGCCATTATCGTCTCTGCCGTCTCCCCGGAAGGACTATGCCCGGCACTAAAACGAGCCATGCAGCGTGGGGTGAAGGTATTGACCTGGGACTCAGACACCAAGCCCGAATGCCGCTCTTATTACATCAATCAGGGTACGCCAGCCCTACTCGGAGGCATGTTGGTCTATATGGCAGCCAATCAGGTGAAGAAAGAAAAGGCCAAAGTCGCCTTCTTCTATTCCAGCCCGACGGTCACCGACCAAAACCAGTGGGTGAATGAAGCCAAACGTAAAATCGAGAAAGACCATCCGGGCTGGGAAGTGGTCACCACGCAGTTTGGTTACAACGATGCCACCAAGTCACTGCAAACCGCCGAAGGGATCCTGAAAGCCTACGGCGATCTGGACGCCATCATCGCCCCGGATGCCAATGCCCTGCCCGCAGCGGCCCAGGCGGCAGAAAACCTCAAGCGTGACAACGTGGCGATTGTGGGATTCAGCACCCCAAACGTCATGCGCCCTTATATTCAGCGCGGCACGGTTAAAGAGTTCGGCCTGTGGGATGTGGTCGAACAGGGGAAAATTTCGGTTTACGTGGCCAACGCCCTGCTGAAAAACGGTGAATTGAAGGTTGGCGACAAGCTCGACATCCCTGGTGTGGGCCAGGTAGAGGTTTCGCCAAACAGCGTTCAAGGCTATGACTACCAGGCAAAAGGCAATGGCATCGTGCTGCTACCTGAGCGCGTGGTGTTCAATAAAGACAATATCGACAAATACAACTTCTAACCATCGCCCCGATTATTTGGAGGGAGTAAGACAATGGCTGATTTAGATGACATCAAAGACGGTAAAGACTTCCATATTGACCGACCGCAGCAAAATGCCCTGTTTAGTTTAAAAGGGTGTGGTGCGCTGGATTGGGGTATGCAGTCCCGCCTGGCACGCATTTTCAACCCCCGCACTAACCGAACCGTGATGCTGGCCTTTGACCACGGCTATTTCCAAGGCCCGACGACCGGGCTGGAGCGGATTGATATCAATATTGCGCCGCTGTTTCAGCATGCAGACGTGTTGATGTGTACCCGGGGTATTCTGCGTAGCGTGATCCCGCCTGCCACTAACAAACCCATCGTCCTGCGCGCTTCAGGAGCAAACTCCATTCTGACCGAATTGAGCAATGAGGCGGTGGCTGTCGCCATGGACGACGCGGTCCGTCTTAATAGCTGTGCCGTCGCCGCGCAGGTTTACATCGGTACGGAACATGAACACCAGTCGATTAAAAACATCATCCAGTTGGTCGATGCAGGTCTTAAAGTCGGCATGCCCACCATGGCGGTGACCGGCGTAGGGAAAGATATGGCGCGCGATCAGCGCTATTTCTCACTGGCCACGCGTATTGCCGCCGAGATGGGGGCGCAAATCATCAAGACTTACTACGTGGATAAAGGGTTCGAACGCATTGTGGCTGGCTGTCCAGTCCCTATCGTCATCGCCGGTGGGAAAAAACTGCCAGAGCGCGAGGCGCTGGAGATGTGCTTCCAGGCCATCGATCAAGGGGCGGCCGGGGTCGATATGGGGCGGAATATTTTCCAGTCAGCAAGCCCGGTTGCCATGATCAAGGCGGTGCACACCATCGTTCATCAGAACGAAACGGTAGAACACGCCTACGAACTCTTCCTCAGCGAAAAAGGCTGATACGGCTGAAATGCGGGCCGGTTTCCAGGCCCGCCCATTCAAGGAGGCTGATTATGCACGTTACCCTGGTCGAAATTAACGTTCATGACGACAAGGTTGAACGGTTTATCGAGGTGTTTCGGCAAAACCATCTGGGCGCGATCCAGGAAAAGGGCAACCTACGCTTCGATGTGTTACAGGACCCTGACATCCCTACGCGCTTTTATATTTACGAGGCTTACGCCGATGAGCAGGCCGTGGCTTTCCATAAAACGACCCCGCACTACCTGGCCTGTGTCAAAGAGCTGGAGTCTTTGATGACCGGCCCACGCAAAAAGACGGTCTTTATTGGTTTGATGCCCTCACCCACAGGGAAAGGGAGATGATAGCCCCTGCGCTGTTGGGGGAAGAGAGGTTATCTCAGCAGCCTCTCTCTTACGGGCCACGGCAGCAGCTCGTTGCCTGACCACCAGGTATCGAAGTCAGCGGGACCTGGCGATAATAGTCAAGGTTTTTGCCCATCGCGGTTCCGAACGAGGCCTGCATCAGTTCGCCATCGGTGTTGATTTGTTTCCTTGCAGTGCTTTTTCGGCAACCTGCAGATACTTGGCATCGATATACCGTTTGCGCGCCGACTTGAGGATCCCGAACGCAAAACCGGCGGCTGCGATAGGTGTGGATGTCGATGGGCTAGTAAAACCGGTTTTCCGGCCTTGATTTACGGCAAAGCGACCACGGCTTAACCACCTGAGCTAAAACCGTAAAAATATTCTTGACCGGTTAGCCGACTCTCCCTATAGTAGCGCCCCGTTGCACTGAGCAAGCGCAACGTACGGTGAGGTGTCTGAGTGGCTGAAGGAGCACGCCTGGAAAGTGTGTATACGCGAAAGTGTATCGAGGGTTCGAACCCCTCTCTCACCGCCATATTCCAAGAGAAAGTCTGAACTAACGTTCAGACTTTTTTTTGCATGTACCCCAGTCAGAGAGGGGTGAGAAGCCTCGACAGGGTTCGACAAAATGGCTCGCAGCGCAGAGACATTTTGGACGGCCGACAGGCCGCCCGCAGGGTGAGCTTGCGAATCAAGCCCTCTCTCACCGCCATATTAAATGAGAAAGCCTGGACTAACGTTCAGGCTTTTTTATTGCATGTACCCCAATCAGAGAGGGGTGAGAAACCTCGACAGGGTTCGACAAAATGGCTCGCAGCGCAGAGACATTTTGGACGGCCGACAGGCCGCCCGCAGGGTGAGCTTGCGAATCAAGTCCGACCTCACCGCCATATTCTAAAGAAAAAGTCTGAATTCACGCTCAGACTTTTTTGCATGTCCCCTTTCTTTTGGTAAAAGGCCAGTCTGAGTGGCGCGGCTTCAAGGTAGTGGTAAACGTCACAACGATAAAAACGGACAATTTATCGCCACACTCCGTTTAAACAAAAGTTAGAAAGTATTTGCTACAATACCCATAGCGTTATAATTTAGTTACTTTACTCAGGATACAGGTATCATCATGACTAATCAGCACACTGGCGGCGAATTGACTGAAGAACAAAAACAAGAAATTGACTTAATAGCGTTACAACGAGTCGAGGCAATGAATAGCGACGAATTCCTTTGCCAGCGCATTGACGAAAAAGTTCACGCGATGGAAGAACACCTCAAGGCTTATTTCAACAGGTGTTTTTCACTCCACTTAAACAACAAGCATAGCGAAAAGTAAAATCCTTTAGGGCCTGAGCTAAAACGCCCTATTCCAAGCCATTCACTAAACACGGTTTGTTGGTGAGAGGCTGATAAACATGGAAAATGGAGCTATCTAATTGGAAAGTATCAAAGAAATAATTATCTATTTCTCTCTAATGCTACAGGTTTTTTTAGAGTTTCTATCCGTTATTTGCGTTTTTGTCGGGTTGGTAAAGGCACTTTATACCACAATAACCAAAGTTAAAAGTCAGTCTATACTCTATTTAATCAGGGCGCGCTTTGGAACCTGGCTTGCTTTGGCGTTAGAGTTTCAATTAGCGGCTGATATCTTGGCAACGACAATCAACCCTAGCATGGAGGAGTTGATTAAACTGGTCATCATTGCCGTGATACGTACATTCCTTAATTACTTTTTATCTAAAGAGTTAGATTATGCCGAAAACAATGTTGCTGTCGAAGCTAAAACCGACGCAACAACGCTGGAAGGAAAAAAGTGAAGACGTAAAAAAAAGCACGGTTAACTCCTGGGCCAGGCTAAGACTTCTTAGCCGCCATAGGGCTAAACTTCCTCCCCAGCTGGGATAACAACATCAACCGGCTGCTGACCACGCGGTTTTTACCCTCGCGTTTAGCGTCATACAGCGCTTCATCCGTCATTTCTATCGCTTTCTCCACCGACATACCGGCCAGATAGAGCGAGGTCCCGATGGAGATGGTCATGCGGATCGGATACCCGTTATCGGTAATAAAATCAAATCCTTCCACCCTGCTGCGAATACGTTCCGCCACGGCAGCAATCTGCTGCGGTTCATAGCTGGAAGTGATGACCATAAACTCCTCGCCACCGTAGCGCCCGACAAAGTCTTCATCGCGAACGCACTCTTGCAAAATGGCCCCTACGCTGGCTAACACACCGTCACCGGCCAAATGGCCATAGGTGTCATTGACCTGTTTGAAATTATCCAAATCCAGCAACATCAGGCCACAAGACTCTCGTTGAGCATGCTGCAGCATCATTTTGTAGTCCACACTGGCACGGTTGTTGATGTGGGTCAGACTGTCGGTCGTCGCCTTGTTGCGCATGGAGAAAAAGGCGTTGATATGGCGCTCTTTAAAGCTCAGGGCGTGGTAGCAAATCGCCAGGCAAAGCGCCGATGCAGCCTGATACAACAGAATATCCAGCCACAGTTCACGGAAGTTGACGAACAAGCCGACCACGGCAATACGGTAAAGCGCAATGATACCGATGGTAAGGTAAAACACCCGGTTCGATTTTTTCCGCCAGACCCCCGATAGCAACAGCGGCAAGATGATCGAACCGATAAACAGATTATCCAGCGTGAAGCCACCGTTAAAGCCAAAGTTTACCAGATAGCACACTATCCCACTGACTGCACCTCCGAAAAACAGCACCAAAATCATCGGGATCATGGCAAAGCTGTAATAAATATTACCGGTGAGCAACAGCCGAGACTGATTCAGATACAACACCGCCAGCCCTGCCAGCACACCAAATAACACCCGTTTGCACACGGCGGACTGGAAGGAAAAAGGGGCATTTTTGCTAAGCGCAAAGTAGGCGACCGACAGCGTGGCATAGGTGATGCACGCGTCACTGTAAAAAGACGAGATCGACGCAATATATGTCATAACTATTCGGCATACTCCAGGATGCGGCAATGAAGTTTTTCGGGTTATTTTTGACAACGGCCCCCTGTAATACCGCTTCCGACAGCGCTCATCATACTAAAAATCACAATGACTAGGCGGGTATATGTTATTGCCAGGCAATCTATGTCCTATCCTCAATTCAGGATAGTCTGTTATCCATCACACCACGGGGAAAATCTGATGAATATCGATGATGAATTGCAAGCGCTGGTGACCCAAGAAACGGACCTTACCTTCCACCATTTCGACCATGCCACCGCGTGGGAGCTGGGTGTAGCGCTAAAAAATGCCGCAGAACATCGCCAATTACCCATCGCTATCGAAATTCAGCTGAACGGACAAACGCTGTTTTATTACGCCATGCCAGGGGCAACGCCAGACATTGCCGACTGGGTGCGGCGCAAGCGCAACGTGGTCAACCATTTTCATAAAAGCTCTTATGCCGTGGGCTTACGCCTGCAACAGCGGCAGGTTACGCTGGAGGAAAGATATGGCCTTAGCGTACGTGACTATGCCGCCCACGGCGGCGCATTCCCTATCAACCTGCTCAATGTGGGTTGCGTCGGTTCCATCTCGCTTTCTGGCTCTCCGCAGCTCGAAGACCATCATCTGTTGGTCAGCACTCTTGCTCTGTTTCTCGGCTTATCCTTACCCGCAGTACACTAAGCGATAAAAGCTGCGCTTTTCCCCCCATCCGCAGCGGACGATCTGCACAGGCTGGCGCTTGGCGCACATAGTCCGCTGAACAAATATAAATTAATCACAATCCAGATGCTTTGATACAAATCTAGGTATCGGCGGGCAGAAAGGGGTATGGTATCTACCAGCTATTCCGAGACGGACCTCCATGGCCCGCCATTCCGTTCTCTTTTATAGACTTGGTTTGCAACTTTGATGAAAACGCACGAAATCAACGGTATCCGCCCTTTCAGCGCCCTGATAGATGCCTGCTGGCGCGAGCCCTATTCCCTTCAACGTCTACTGAAAGATGCCATTGCCGGGGTTACCGTCGGCATCATTGCCATACCGCTGGCGATGGCGCTAGCCATTGCCAGCGGCGTTCCCCCACAGTATGGGCTGTATACCGCCGCCATTGCTGGCATCGTGATCGCCGTCAGCGGCGGTTCGCGCTACAGCGTTTCCGGCCCCACCGCGGCGTTTGTGGTGATCCTGTTCCCCGTTTCACAGCAGTTTGGGCTCTCTGGCTTATTGATTGCCACCATGCTGTCCGGCGTATTCCTGCTGATTATGGGGTTAGCGCGGCTTGGCCGCCTGATCGAGTACATTCCACTTTCGGTCACGCTTGGGTTTACCTCCGGGATTGCCATTACCATCGCCACCATGCAGGTGAAGGATTTCTTTGGCTTACAGCTGGCGGAAGTACCGGAAAACTACATCGGTAAGGTGAATGCGCTGTTGCATGCTTTACCCACCTTGGACTATGGCGATACGCTGATTGGCGTGGTCACTCTGGTAGTCCTGCTGCTCTGGCCAAAGCTGGGGCTGCGTATTCCCGGCCACCTGCCCGCCTTGTTGGCTGGCACCGCAGTGATGGCTATCCTGGCTCAGTTCGATCATCAGGTTGCGACCATTGGCTCTCGTTTCAGTTTCGAACTGGCCGACGGCAGCCAAGGCCAAGGTATCCCGCCGATCCTGCCGCAGTGGTTATTGCCCTGGCATCTGCCTGCTGGCGATGGTAAACCGACGGAACTAAGCTGGCAGCTGCTTTCCGCTCTATTACCGGCAGCCTTTTCCATGGCAATGCTTGGGGCGATCGAATCGCTGCTTTGCGCGGTAGTGTTGGATGGCATGACGGGCAAAAAGCACCACTCCAACGCCGAACTGATTGGCCAGGGCGCGGGTAACATCATCGCCCCGTTCTTCGGGGGGATCACCGCAACCGCCGCCATTGCCCGCTCGGCAGCCAACGTGCGTGCAGGGGCAACCTCACCGGTTTCGGCAATCATCCACTCGTTAATGGTGCTGCTGTCCTTGCTGATGCTGGCACCGTGGCTGTCCTACTTACCGCTGGCGGCGATGGCTTCGCTGTTGCTATTGGTTGCCTGGAACATGAGCGAGGCGCATAAAGTGGTTTATCTGCTGCGCCGGGCGCCTAAAGACGACATTTTGGTGATGCTGCTGTGTATGTCGCTAACGGTACTGTTTGATATGGTGATTGCCATTACCGTTGGCATCGTACTGGCCTCACTGCTGTTTATGCGCCGAATCGCACGCATGACCCGCCTAAGCGAGTTGAGCGCCGAAGATGGCCGGCTGGTGCTGCGCGTCAACGGTCCGCTGTTCTTCGCCGCTGCCGAACGCGTGTTCAACGATCTGCTGGTACGCGGTGAAAACTATCACACCATCGTACTGCAATGGGATGCCGTGCCGGTGCTGGATGCCGGGGGGCTCAACGCGTTGCAACGTTATATCGACGCCCTGCCCGCCGAAAAACAGCTGGTGATCACCGATATTCCATTCCAGCCGCTAAAAACCCTGGCTCGTGCTCGCATGAAGCCAATCGATGGTAAGCTGCATTTCTACCCCACCCTGCCAGAAGCGCTCACCGCGCTGAACGCCCACTAAAGCAAAAGGCCCGACAGCTTAATGTCGGGCCTTCAGATTGGCGGGCGCAGCATGCGCGCCCCCACTGAGCGATTTGTCAGCAGTCGTTAGTTGCTGGTATCCAGCTCAGCAAAGCTTTTCACCAGATCGTCGATGGCTTTCATCTGTACCAGGAACGGTTCCAGCTTATCCAACGGCAACGCCGAAGGACCATCGCATTTGGCATTGCTTGGATCTGGGTGCGCCTCGATAAACAGGCCAGCCAAACCTACCGCCATAGCAGCACGAGCCAACTCGGCAACCTGCGCACGGCGGCCGCCTGAGGCCGCACCAAACGGATCGCGAGTTTGCAGGGCGTGGGTCACGTCAAAGATCACCGGATGACCACCGGTCACATTCTTCATCACGTTGATACCCAACATGTCGACCACCAGGTTGTCATAGCCAAAGTTGCTGCCACGATCGCACAGAATAACCTGATCGTTGCCGCCTTCTTTGAATTTATCAACGATATTACCCATCTGGCCCGGGCTGACGAACTGCGGTTTCTTGACGTTGATCACCGCGCCGGTTTTCGCCATGGCTTCAACCAGGTCGGTCTGGCGTGCCAGGAAGGCGGGCAGCTGGATCACATCAACCACTTCAGAAACTGGCTGCGCCTGTGCGGCTTCGTGCACATCGGTGATAATTTTCACGCCGAAGGTGCTTTTGATTTCCTGGAAAATCTTCATCCCTTCTTCCAGGCCTGGGCCACGGTAAGAATGGATAGATGAACGGTTGGCTTTATCAAAAGAGGCTTTGAAAACGTAAGGGATGCCCAGTTTTTGCGTCACGGTGACATAATGTTCGCAGATGCGCATCGCCAAATCGCGTGATTCCAGTACGTTCATACCGCCGAACAGTACAAACGGCAGATCGTTCGCTACCTTGATGTCGCCAATGCTGACTACTTTCTGTTCCATGCTTGCACCTTATTGATTAATAAATCGGAATCAGTGAATTAATGCAGCGTGACCTGCTTGAGCTCGATGGAGTGGATTTGAATTTTTATCACTTCACTCACCGGGTCTTCAGGACACTGCTCGACAAAATAGTTGAGATCGGAAATGGCGATATGGTTGCATTCCAGCTGGGCATAAATCAAACCACGGTCGCGGATCTCGTAAGGGTCGTCCGGGTCAAAACTCAGCACCGCCTCGCTGGCTCGCAACGCAATTTCCATCTGCTTTTCATCCATCAGCGCGGCTTTCAGCGTATCGAGCATCTTACGCACCACCAGAATGTTTTCCGATTCGTCCAGATCGTCATCTTCCAGTTCAGCCCCCAGCCCCAGATTACCCTTGAGCCAAACCTGCAACTGATGTTCGTTAAGCGTTTCCCCGTTCAGCGGGTTGACCAGCCACATCTCCTCATCCAGCCAGTCAGCACGCATGATCAACTGAGTGGGGAAAATCACCGGCATCAGCGGCAGATCCAACTGGTGGGCAATATGCAGGAAAATGGTTCCCAGAGAGACTGGCGTACCTTGGCGGGCTTCCAACACCTTATCCAGCCAGATAGCGTCAGAGAGCCGATAAACACCGCTGGCACCGCCGAATCCCCAGGTTTTAAAGAATAACTCGATAAGCGCTTCCAACTGCTGATCCTGGTTGAGATCGTCCGGGATGATTGCGCGCGCTTCTTCACTCAACTGTTGTAACTTGCGCTCAACTTCCGCCACCGGAAAGTCCCGCCGAATGATCTTTGATACCAGGATCACCCCCTCACTGAGTGAGGAAGTGTTAAATTCAAAATCGGCAATGCTGCTCATAGGTATCCCATCAAGAACGGTATTTTGGTCGTGGCAAGTTTAACGATCAGATACAGACAGCCCAGTGCCAGAACGAATGCCAAGGTGCGGATATTCCAGCTTTGCGTCTTCTTGCCCAAGGCGACATAGCCCAACAGGATATAGATAATAACGCCAAACAACTTCTCGGTCAGCCACGAGTCCATGCCAAGCAGTGGGTAAAGTTTGAACATCACCACCAGGGCAATACCGGTGGCAAACAGCACCGTATCATTGATATGCGGCGTGATCTTTACCCAGCGCTTGTTGCTCATCGGCGATGCACGCCACTTCCAGAAGAAACGCAGTACAAACAACGTAATGCTGATGGCTACCGTTAATAAATGCAGATGTTTTAGCGCCATGTAAGCGGCCATAGTGGTTTCCTTGGTTTCTTATAGTGGTTTTTGGCCCAGAGTCACGCGATCGTTGCCGCCATAGTCGCGATGCGTTGCCACCGCGATAAATCCCGCAGCATTCAACAGCGTACGTACATTTTCACCCTGTTGCCAACCGTGCTCAAGCAACAGCCAACCCTGCGGCTCTAAATAATCTGCGGCCTGCTGCACGATCGCCGCCAGATCGGCCAGACCCTGCTCGGCGGCCACTAGCGCACTGCCAGGTTCAAAGCGGACATCGCCCTGCGCAAGGTGAGGATCGGCTTCATCAATATAGGGGGGGTTACTGGCGATCAGCGCAAACTTTTGCCCGGCGACCGGCGTAAACCAGCTCCCTTGCAAAAAGCGCGCATTGTTAATCGCCAGTTTTTGCGCGTTATGCTGCGCCAGCGCCACGGCTTCCGGTTGCAGATCGATGCCGGTAAGCTGGCAGTCTGGCCGTTCGCTGGCTAACGCCAGGGCAATCGCGCCGGTACCGGTACCAAGATCCAGAATGGCACACGGCGTTGCGGGCAGGCGCTCCAGAGCCAACTCCACCAAACATTCGGTATCCGGGCGCGGGATTAGCGTAGCGGGCGAAACCGAGAGCGGAAGCGACCAGAACTCACGCTCGCCAACCAGATACGCCACCGGTTCCCCGCGTTCACGGCGAGCCAGCAGCACCGTTAGCTTCTCAGCCTGCTCTGCCGTCAGCAGAGTTTCGCCAAATGCCAACAGGTAGGTTCTGGCCCGACCGGTTACGAAACCCAACAGGATCTCCGCATCACGTTTGGCGCTATCACTGTGCGTCAGGCGTAAGGTCGCGGTTTTCAGCCAGGTTTGATAATCCATTACTCAGGCTCGGCAGAGAGTGCAGCCAACTGATCGGCCTGGTATTCCTGCACGATCGGCTGGATTAGCATATCAAGCTTGCCTTCCATCACCTCATCCAGACGATACAGCGTCAGGTTGATACGGTGGTCGGTCACACGCCCCTGCGGGAAGTTATAGGTACGGTTACGATCGGAACGGTCGCCGGTGCCCAGCAGGTTGCGGCGGGTGGAAGCCTCTGCCAACTGGCGTTTCGCCATCTCTGCCGCGCGGATACGTGCCCCAAGCACCGACATCGCCTTGGCTTTGTTCTTGTGCTGTGAACGTTCGTCCTGGCATTCAACCACAATGCCGGTTGGCAAGTGGGTAATACGGATCGCCGAATCGGTGGTGTTAACGTGCTGGCCACCGGCCCCGGAAGAACGGAAGGTATCGATTTTCAGATCGCCCGCATTGATTTCTGGCAGCTCCGCCTCTGGCACCGCTGGCATCACCGCCACCGTGCAGGCAGAGGTATGAATACGCCCCTGAGATTCGGTTTCCGGCACGCGCTGAACGCGGTGACCGCCAGATTCAAACTTCAGTTGACCGTAAACGCCGTCGCCAGACACTTTGGCAATCACCTCTTTGTAACCGCCGTGCTCGCCCACGTTTTCGCTCATGATCTCAACTCGCCAGCGGCGAGTTTCAGCGTAACGGCTATACATACGGAACAGATCGCCAGCAAAGATGGCCGCTTCGTCGCCACCGGTTCCGGCGCGCACTTCGAGGAAGCAGTCGCGCTCATCGTCCGGATCCTTGGGCAGCAGTAACACCTGCAGCTGTTGTTCCAGTTCTTCCGTCGCCGCTTTGGCCTGTTTCAGCTCTTCCTGCGCCATTTCACGCATTTCCGGATCGTCCAGCATCATTTCTGCCGTGGCGAGATCGTCCTGCACCTGACGCCATTCCAGAAAACAACGGCTGACGTCGGTCAACTGCGCATATTCGCGCGACAGGCCACGGAACCGATCCTGATCGGCAATGACACTGGCATCGCCGAGCAGCGCCTGAACTTCTTCATGGCGCTCTTGTAACGCTTCCAGTTTGGCAACAATAGAAGGCTTCATGCGTGGTTTTAAACCCTGTTAATAAAAGAGAACTAATGCTGATCCAGCCCGAGGCTGTCGCGTAAAATGTGCAACCGCTCCATGTCGCCGTCACCGGCGGCCTGCTGGAGGGATTTGGTAGGGGCATGAATAAGACGATTGGTTAATCTGTGGGCCAGCTCATGGATCACCTGCTCCACGTTAGCGCCTTGAGCAATCGCTGCCAGCGCTTTTGACTCCATTTCCGCACGGATTTGATCGGCCTGCGAACGGTAGTCTCTGATGGTATCTGTCGCGCCCTGTGAGCGCAGCCAGGTCATGAAATTGCTGCTTTCCTGCTGCACAATGGTCTCGGCCTGTACGGCCGCCGCCTGCCGTTGTGCCATATTGCTCTGAATAATGGCCTGCAGGTCATCCACGGTGTAGAGATAGGCGTTCGCCAGTTTGCCCACTTCCGGCTCTATATCGCGCGGAACGGCAATATCCACCAGCAACATCGGCTGGTTGCGGCGTGCCTTCAGGGCCCGCTCGACCATGCCCTTGCCGATGATGGGCAACGGGCTGGCGGTGGAGCTGATAATGATATCGGCATCTGCCAGACGTGCGTCAATCTCCGGCAATGAGATCACCTCTGCCCCCACCTCTTGCGCCAAGACCTGGGCGCGTTCACGGGTGCGGTTAGCGATGATCATATGCTGCACTTTATGCTCACGCAGATGGCGGGCAACCAGCTCGATCGTTTCCCCCGCGCCGACCAACAGCACATTCAGTTCGGCAAGAGATTCGAAGATTTGACGCGCCAACGCACAGGCGGCAAAGGCAACGGATACCGCGCTGGCACCGATTTCGGTTTCAGTGCGTACACGCTTGGCAACGGAGAAGGATTTCTGAAACAGGCGCTCCAGCTCACCGGAAAGTGACTGACCACGCTGGGATTCGGCAAAAGCTTTCTTTACCTGCCCGAGGATCTGGGGTTCACCCAGTACCAAAGAGTCTAACCCGCTGGCAACGCGCATCAGGTGGCTGACGGCCTCGTCGCCGTGATGCCAATACAGGCTTTTGCGCACGTCTTCCGCACGCAGATGGTGATAATCACATAACCAGGCTACCAGTTGTTCATGCAGATGATCCTGCTGCTCCACGCTGAGGTACAGCTCGGTGCGGTTACAGGTAGACAGCACAACGCCGCCCTGCACCAATGGCTGTTGCAGCAAGCTATTCAGCGCCTTGTCGATCGACTCTGGGGAGAAGGTCACCCGTTCTCGCAGAGAAACCGGAGCGGTTTTGTGATTAATACCTAACGCCAGAAGGGTCATTGCTTCGAGTAATACTTCTCTTGGTACGGGTTCTCGTTGTCCGGCATTCTACTTGATGCGCGACATCAATTAAAGTGACAACCGCATCTTCCGGCCAATCGCTGGTATTGGCGGGACAAATCCGTCAGCACGACAAAACTCGGTATGTTTCAAACTCCTCAGAAACCTCAAGGGAAAAACGCTGAAATGCAGCGCTAGCCCTTGCAAACGCCCCTTTCAGCCTGGCTGGCGACATCCTTCGTATTCCCACTGCTTAACATTACACATTACTGATAATCGCAATAAGTTACGGTTTCCATTGTTTTAATTGCAATTTTTTCGGCATGTTCCCATAATCCCGCAAAATGGTTAGCTGACGAACTATTTACATAGAAACCGTTTCGGGATTTCACTTTCTGTTTCCGGAAAGTGAGCAAACCAGAAAGCCCCAGGCTGTGTTGGCCGATGGATGGGTTTTCGTATCTTGAGCAGCACGTAAGAAGGGACGTTCAATGAAATTACGTAGATTAAGCCAGGCGGTTACCGCAGGGCTCATAGCGGGTTGTAGCGCATTCGCAGCACATGCTGAAATCACCCTATTAAAGCAGGACCCGCAAGCGGGCGATCCCCTTAGCCGCCTCACCTTTACCGTTGGCGGCAGTATTCGTCCTCAGTTCAATATGATGACTGGCGATGGCGATAACGGCTCTTATAAACGCAACGGTTTTGACGGCGGCACACGTTTTCGCTTCGCCACCGATTACTATCTGTTCGACGACATCAGTTGGATCAACTATTACGAGTTAGGCGTCAACATCCCGGCGCTGTTCAGTTGGGACAATCACTACGCCGAGGGTGCCAACAACACCTCGCGGCGCATGCTGTATACCGGTTTAAAAAGCAAAACCTGGGGCCAATTGACCTACGGTAAGCAAAACAGCGTTTATTACGACGTGGTCGGGGCCAAAACCGACATCTGGGATTACGACATGCTTGCCCAAGCGCCGGGCAACGGCATTAACGGCGATTATGACGGTTCCTATCGTTCACGCAGCATGCTGAAATATAAAAATACCTTTGGCGACGCTGACCTTTATGCCGCTTACCTGTTCAACGACGATGAATACTTGCCAGGTAACGGCCTGCGCTACAAGCGCAAGGGCGGCGGTTCGCTGGGTGTGGATTATCACTTGACCAAAGACCTCACCTGGGGCACCGCCTGGAACTACACCAGCGCCGAGATGCGCAACCCCAGTAATAACGACAACAAAGACTACAATCAGAACATCATCGGTACCGCATTGAGCTGGAAGCCGGATAACTGGACGCTCAGCTTCGGCGGCGGCTGGTATGACAACTACCTGACTACCAAGAAGAAGGATGTTAACAACTACTTCGCAGGGGATGCCTGGGGGATTGAATACTTCGCCGGTTATAGCTTCCCGGTTGGCGAATACGCGGTGAAATCCATCATGCCTTACTTTATGGGCGACCGCCTGCAGTACACCACTGGCCGCGATTATCAGCGTATTGATAATGGCTTGGGGATCTCCTTCCAGTTTGACTACGGTTTCCGCGCCGACGTTGAACACGTGCTGACGTCCAGCACCGATAATCTGGGCGATATGACGGTTGTTCGTTTGCGTTACGATTTCTGACCCACCAAAGCGCGCCATTATACGGCGCGCTTTGAGGGCAGACTCGCTCTGAAGGGGCGTGGCATGCTACGCCCACAGATTTCCAACCCAAAAAGCTCCGCCATCGTTTACAATCCTCCCCACGCCAGACACCACCCTTGCCGCAAGGCTTTTGCGCCATTGTATTATTGACGTTACGCCACTCGCCCGTTAGCGTGGTGGCAGAAATGCTAACCCGCACTGCCCCGCAAGGACAAAAGGACAACAAAACGTTATGCCTATCCGCAAAGTTAGTTTGCTTCGCCTGATCCCATTAGCCAGCCTGGTGCTGACGGCCTGTACCCTCACCAAGCCTGGCCCGGCCACCAGCCCGACGTCTCCGCAGTGGCTCGCTCATGAGCAAGCGGTGCAACAGCTTGAGCAATATCAGACCCGGGGCGCTTTCGCTTACCTTACCGATCAGAAGAAAGTCTATGCTCGCTTCTTCTGGCAACAATACACGCCCGACCGCTACCGCCTGCTGCTGACCAATCCGCTTGGCAGCACCGAGCTTGAACTTAACGTGCAAAAAAGCGTAGTGCAGCTAACGGATAACCAGGGCAAACGCTATGTCAGCGACAACCCGGAAGAGATGATCCGCAAGCTGACCGGCATGCAGATCCCGCTGGATAACCTGCGCCAGTGGATGCTTGGCCTGCCAGGGCAAGCCACCGACTTCAGCCTGGACTCCCAGTACCGCCTGAACAAGCTGACCTACAAACAGGGCGATCTGACCTGGGTTGTCACCTATCAGGACTACAACACCGATCTCAAAATCCCGTTACCGAGCCGCCTTGAGCTGCAACAGGGCGATCAACGCATCAAGCTGAAAATGGATAACTGGACGCTCAAGTGATGATCCACCAATGGCCCTCCCCGGCAAAGCTGAACCTGTTTCTCTATATCACCGGCCGTCGAGCAGACGGCTACCATCAGTTGCAAACGCTGTTCCAGTTCCTGGATTACGGCGATACGCTCACCATCGTTCCCCGCCAGGATGACCAGATCCAGCTGCTAACGCCCGTAGAAGGGGTGCCAGATGAGCAGAACCTGATTGTTCGGGCCGCTCGTCTGTTACAGCAACATTGCACTACCCATTCCATTGCCACCCTTCCCCGTGGGGCAGACATCAGCATCGACAAGCGCTTGCCGATGGGTGGCGGCCTTGGCGGCGGCTCTTCCAACGCGGCGACGGTACTGGTCGCGCTGAATGAACTTTGGCAATGTGGCCTGAGCGACGACCAGTTGGCCGATATGGGGCTAACCCTAGGTGCCGATGTCCCGGTTTTTGTGCGCGGCCATGCGGCATTTGCCGAAGGGATTGGTGAGCAACTACAGCCAGCAAATCCGGTAGAAAAGTGGTATTTGGTCGCTCATCCCGGTGTCAGCATCCCCACACCGGTGATTTTTGCCGATGCCGAATTAAAAAGAGACACCCCGGTTCGCCCGCTGAACGCCCTATTACAGGCACCTTACGCAAATGATTGCGAACCGATCGCAAGAAAACGTTTTCGCGAGGTTGAACAGCTTCTTTCATGGCTGTTACAATACGCGCCGTCACGCCTGACTGGCACAGGTGCTTGTGTGTTTGCAGAATTCGACTCCGAGCCCGCCGCTCTTCAGGTGTTAAATCAAGCCCCGGCCTGGTTGCGTGGATTTGTAGCGCGTGGCGTTAACGTCTCACCACTACATCGCATCCGTTCCGGGCAGTTTGAGCCGTAGCTCAACGTGTCGTTGCGCAGGGTCGTCTACCTGGCCCTGTCATCTCTGCGCTGCTCTGCAGTTCAAGTTAGTTTTACACACCCGTATGTATATTGCGTCGGCGTCGCCAACTGCCCCTTGGCGAAGACCGTATGACAATATCTTCTCTGGACGCATGCTGAGGTTCTTCTCGTGCCTGATATGAAGCTTTTTGCTGGTAACGCCACCCCGGAACTAGCACAACGTATTGCCAACCGTTTGTACACCAGCCTTGGTGACGCCGCTGTAGGTCGTTTTAGCGACGGCGAAGTGAGCGTGCAAATCAACGAAAATGTACGCGGCGGTGATATTTTCATCATCCAGTCCACCTGTGCCCCCACCAACGACAACCTGATGGAACTGGTTGTTATGGTTGATGCCCTGCGTCGCGCCTCCGCAGGTCGTATTACTGCTGTAATTCCTTACTTCGGCTATGCCCGCCAGGATCGCCGCGTGCGTTCTGCGCGTGTGCCAATCACTGCCAAAGTTGTTGCCGACTTCCTCTCCAGCGTAGGGGTTGACCGCGTATTGACAGTCGATCTGCATGCCGAGCAGATCCAAGGTTTCTTCGATGTCCCGGTAGATAACGTATTCGGAAGCCCGATCCTGCTGGAAGACATGTTGCAACAGAACCTGGAAAACCCGATCGTGGTTTCCCCAGATATCGGTGGTGTCGTGCGCGCCCGCGCGATCGCCAAACTGCTGAACGATACCGACATGGCCATCATTGATAAACGTCGCCCTCGCGCAAACGTTTCTCAGGTGATGCATATTATCGGGGACGTGGCAGGCCGTGACTGCGTACTGGTCGATGACATGATCGATACCGGTGGTACCTTGTGTAAAGCAGCCGAAGCGTTGAAAGAACGCGGTGCCAAGCGCGTATTTGCCTACGCCACGCACCCGATCTTCTCCGGTAACGCCGTGGATAACATCAGGAACTCGGTGATTGATGAAGTGATCGTCTGTGACACTATTCCGCTGTCAGCAGAAATCAAGGCGTTGAAAAACGTCCGTACTCTGACCTTGTCCGGTATGTTGGCTGAAGCTATCCGCCGTATCAGCAATGAAGAGTCAATTTCCGCGATGTTCGAACATTAATCCCTTCTCTGGCGCAGTTTACCTCCACTGCGCCAGGTTGTTCGGGTGAACATCTCAGAAAACGAAAAACCCGTTGAAGCGTGAGCAACAACGGGTTTTTTACGGGATGCGGGACATAACCTTAAACCTTATACGGCCAAGCTCCCTTGCCTTTGTACGCCAGATCCCTGGTTGTGGTTAATCAATGCGAGGGGCGGCGCGGGTTGTCTTGGCAGCGTTTGTCAAAGTGTTTTACCCACCAATAACGATCTGCTACCCGCTCGCGCCCACCAATACGTGCACCGGCCAGCCATAACAAGGCGCCGATAAAGATACTCATGATGGCGCCGTGGGCAAAGAGCTGCGGCAAATTGAACTGTGATACTTCAGCCAGGATGGAGTATCCCACCCCGCCAACCATTACCACCATACCCATTCCCATTAAAACGTTGCCAATGACCTCAGCGTTTTTACGTTTCATATGCCACCTCCAGAGTGCCATGTGCCAATAGCGGGAAAATCCTAACTCGTTATCCCACTTTGATTAGTTAAGTATAGTCATTATTTCAGCATGGGTATTGCGTGACCGATCACAAATGGCAACTAAAGGCTGACAATTCTTTACTTTATGTTAAAAGTTAGCGAGATAACTGAATTATTTTACTAATGTATTATTCACTTTTCAGCTATTCACGGGGGCGACGCCAGATTTTTGTCATTCTGCACGCAGGCAGGTACACTAACGGCCTATAAATTTCGAGCTGTGCCGCTGTGAAACCTCAGGCGATTGCAACCTGGAAGGCAACGGGCACGCCCTTTCCATTTTTCTAGCATAGTGAATCTCTTGTGAGCAGTATCAAACTGATTGTTGGCCTGGCCAACCCGGGCGCTGAGTATGCCCAGACACGGCACAATGCCGGTGCATGGTATGTTGACCTACTGGCGCAACGCTACAACCAGCCGTTGAAGGAAGAGAGTAAGTTCTTCGGTTACACCACACGCCTGAATTTGGCCGGTAACGACGTTCGGCTGTTGGTTCCTACTACCTTTATGAACCTGAGTGGTAAAGCCGTTGGCGCCTTGGCTACCTTCTACCGGATTCTGCCGGAGGAGATCCTGGTAGCCCACGACGAGTTGGATCTGCCACCGGGAGTGGCGAAACTCAAATTAGGTGGCAGCAACGGTGGTCACAATGGCCTGAAGGATATCCAGAGCAAGCTGGGCAATAACCCGAACTTTTATCGCTTGCGTATTGGCATCGGCCACCCAGGTGATAAAAACAAGGTGGTAGGCTTTGTGCTGGGTAAGCCGCCAGCATCAGAGCAAACGCTGATTGATGATGCCATCGATGAGTCGCTACGTTGCACGGAGATCTTGCTGAAGGAAGGTATGACTAAAGCCATGAATCGTTTGCATGCATTTAAAGCGACTAGCTAAGCGGTTAGGCCAAGTAATGTGACTATCACTTGCTTGGCCTACTACTTATCGGGCAATAGCGGCACAGTTTGCGGGTACAGCATGGTTGCACGCTGTTTTGCACAACAACATCAACCACATCCGGCGTAGTTTTCTTTTTCAAATCCGCATTTCCACCAAAAAAAGGCCGCTCAATCAGGCTCTTCCTCCGCTCGTTCCTGAAATGAATAATAAAAGAAATAACTGAAAGTAATAATAAAATCGGTGCGGAAAGCACATCAATCCCATTCATGGAATAAATTCCTCCTTGAATTCAAATAGCACAGCAAATAATACGCGGATAATATCTTAAAAAAATACGCCCAACAATACTTATAGTTAAATTTATCGTTAACCCTCTCGGCATACCTCAATATAATTAAGATATTACTTAGGCATTAGAGGCAATATCTTACTTGCTGTATAGGATAATTCTTTTAATTGAAGCAGATAAATCTTATATATTCAAAATCAGCATCAGTTATATATTAAATATATTAACTATTCAGGCTTAATACAAAGAACCATTCAAAAAATAAAAAAACAACAATAAAAACATGGCAATAGGGTAATTACTTATTGAAAAAAAAACGGTTGTAAATCGACAGCACGAACAAATAATAATCATATTTATTACAAGATTCAGCTTAAAATTAATGGATTTCCCAGCCTATATAGATAGCCCACCATAAGACAAGTTACAACTTGAGGTTTAACGTTCTGTAACTCTTTACCCGCTGTAATCCGCCAGCTTTTATTATGATATGTTGCCAGGTCATACATTAGATGAGGAACAGCACGCCTCAGAATAACCCTATACAAAAAGTGCCTTTGTGGATAAACATGCATTTAAAATAAAACATTAACTCACTTATATTACTAAATATCTGATAACAAATAGCCAGAATAATCTCCGCTATTAGTGTTCTATGGCCTTTTGCCAGATGTATTCAACCTGGATCTGTACCTTGCCTACAGAACACCTCTACCGACGTTGAATTGAGCCGACCCGGGCGTTAGCAGCCGTAAGGAACACCTCAGGTGATAGCGCCAGCAACGGGCAGATCGAGATAACTGCCCATTACGTGTATAATGGCGGGATAATTTCGTCCTTTATGCAGCAGGCTAATGTTAACCTGTTGATAGTCAAGATATTTAAGGTGATATAAACATGGGATTCAAATGCGGTATCGTCGGTCTGCCTAACGTTGGCAAATCCACCCTGTTCAATGCGTTGACCAAAGCGGGTATCGAAGCGGCCAACTTCCCGTTCTGTACCATTGAACCCAATACCGGCGTGGTACCGATGCCCGATGCACGTCTGGATCAACTGGCTGAGATCGTCAAACCACAACGCATTCTGCCCACCACCATGGAATTCGTTGATATCGCAGGGCTGGTAAAAGGGGCTTCCAAAGGCGAAGGCCTGGGTAACCAGTTCCTGACCAACATCCGTGAAACGGAAGCCATCGGCCACGTGGTGCGTTGCTTTGAAAATGACAACATCATTCACGTGAATAACAAAGTGGATCCGGCAGACGATATCGACGTCATCAACACCGAGTTGGCGCTGTCCGACCTTGATACCTGCGAACGCGCCATCCACCGTGTGCAAAAGAAAGCCAAAGGCGGCGATAAAGACGCAAAAGCCGAATTGGCCGCACTGGAAAAATGCCTGCCGCAGTTGGAAAACGCCGGTATGCTGCGTGCGCTGGATCTGACTACTGAAGATAAAGCCGCGATCCGCTACCTGAGCTTCCTGACCCTGAAGCCAACCATGTACATTGCCAACGTTAACGAAGACGGTTTTGAGAACAACCCGTATCTGGATGTTGTACGCAAGATTGCTGCCGAAGAAGGTTCCGTGGTGGTAGCGGTTTGCGCCGCTGTCGAATCCGACATCGCAGAGCTGGAAGATGAAGACCGCGCTGAATTTATGGCTGAGTTGGGTCTGGAAGAACCAGGTCTGAACCGCGTGATCCGCGCAGGTTATGAATTGCTCAATCTGCAAACCTACTTCACCGCTGGCGTGAAGGAAGTGCGTGCCTGGACCATCCCAGTTGGCGCTACTGCCCCGCAAGCGGCCGGTAAAATCCATACCGACTTTGAAAAAGGCTTTATCCGTGCGCAGACCATCGCCTTTGAAGACTTTATCACCTACAAGGGTGAGCAAGGTGCCAAAGAGGCCGGCAAGATGCGTTCAGAAGGGAAAGACTACGTCGTTAAAGATGGCGATGTGATGAACTTCTTGTTTAACGTCTAAATGATGTCACTCATCTCAGTATGATCTATGAAGACCAAGTAAAACACTTAAAATCCACGCCTCGCGTGGATTTTTTTGTGATTTTCACTCTATCTACCATGTTGAGAGCAGGCATATCCACGCAGAACGCCCCCCGCTCATAGCCAAAAAACCATGCGCCATAACCACCTATCCTTGCGCTTCCCCAAGCGTTAACTAGACTGATTTAATGAAAACGACTTGCTCTCTACACGAGAAGTCATCACCTTCCCTGGCCCTCCCTTATAGGATAACGGTGCCATACCAACTATCGGGTAACTAGCGAAAAGAGAGCATGCCGTGAGTACCAACTATGAAGCGTTGTTCAATAGCAGTTACGATCGGATCACCGCCAAAGACCAGGGCGACCTGTTTTTCTCTCATTTCTACCAATTATTCGTTGAAAGCACGCAGGGGCTGAAAATTCAGCCCACACCCGAGCATCAGCAAGCGCAACAAAAAATTATCTACAAATCCTTTTTTTATATGCTTTCTGTTGCCACTAGCCATATCGTGGCCGACTATCTGGAGCACGTGGCGCGGGAACAGAGTTCCCAGGGTTTGAATCTGCCCGCGTCTGTTTTTGCCTATTGGCGGCGAGCCGTTTTGCAAACGGTACGCGATCTCGATCCGTTATGCGATGAAGAAGTCCTGACCGCATGGGCAATTTTTATGGCCCCAGGGTTGGAGTTTATGCGGCGGCAGGCAGAGTTGCACCATGATGCAGTGCAAGGCAATAAAAATGCACGCCAATAGCAGCTCTATCCCAAATAGTAACTTTATTCTGGCGGCAGAAAACTCACGTATCGGCATCTGGGATTGGGAATGTACCCAGGATCTGTGGCAGGTTAACGATGCCTTGAAATTACTGCTAGGGGTTAATCGTGAGAATGGGGAGTTTTCCTCATCGCTTTGGCAACAGGTCATTCATCCTGATGACTTACCGCTGGTCCTACGTTGCCTTCATCAAGCCAACAAGGCGGTATTACCCGTTTTTGACTGTGAAGTGCGTGTCAAACACAGTAATGGTGACGAACACTGGTTACTGATCCAGGGGCAAATCATCAGCGTCAGTATCAAAGGGGAAGTGCAGCGAGTCATTGGGACTTTACAGGATATCACCGAGCGCAAGGAAGCAGAGGCCTCGTCCCAGCAGGCCGTTGCATTAGCCCACGCCGCGAACCAGGCCAAGAGTGAATTCCTGGCCAATATGAGCCATGAAATCCGCACGCCAATGAATGGGATCCTGGGCATGTCTCAATTGTGTCTCGAAACCAATCTGAATAAAGAACAACGTGATTACATCAATATGGTGTACTCCTCGGCTCGCGCCCTGTTGAAAATCATCGATGATATTCTCGACTTTTCGAAAATAGAGGCGGGGAAAGTCAGCCTGGAGTTTGAGGACTTTTCCCTGCGCCAGCTAATCCATGAAATTACCCGCCCTTTGATGCCCAAGTTTTCCGAAAAGGGAATTGAGCTACTGGTAGACATTCATCCTGAGGTACCGACCATTCTGCATAGTGACGCCCTGCGTTTACGACAGATCGTGACCAATCTGATTGGTAATGCCCTCAAGTTTACCCATACCGGTGAAGTGGTTTTACAGATCGCCCCTTCACTCTCCACCCCGAAGATGCTGACATTCAGTATTATCGACACCGGGATCGGTATTGCCGAAGATAAACAGGCGGTTATTTTCGAATCTTTCAGTCAGGCAGACAGTTCAACCACCCGCAAATACGGCGGCACAGGGTTAGGATTAACCATTTCAGCCCGTCTGGTTGCCATGATGGGCGGCAAACTGCAGGTTTCCAGCCAGCCTGGCCACGGCAGCCACTTCTATTTTTCCTTGCCTGTTACTCCCTCGTCAGCCCGTACGACAATAACGTTGCCGGCCCGGTTGAATGGGATGAGCGTATTAGTGGTGGATGATAACGAAACCAACCAAAGGTTGCTGTTTGACATGCTGCGCAACGTTGGTCTCAAGCCACAAACGGTCAACTCTGGCCAGGCCGCACTGGAGCTAATGGCCACTGGCCAGCGCTTTCCGCTGATCCTGCTGGATTCGCAAATGCCGGAAATGGATGGCATGGCACTAGCCCTGGAGATCAGGTCAACGCCGGAGCTTCGCCAAAGTAAATTGATCATGCTCAGTTCAATGGGGAATCGGATAGACACAGGCGTATTGCGTAAAGTGGGCGTTTCAAGCTTTTTAACCAAACCTATCGATGCCAACGAGTTACTAGAGGCCATCATAGCCAGCTTTATTCCGCAAGAAATGGCCAATCCTGAGCCCGTGCTGGAAGCACCAGTAAGGGTTACAGGGGTTGGGATACACATTCTGGTGGCGGAGGATAATCTTATTAATCAACAATTGGCGATCAACTTTATCCGTAAATTGGGTCATACCTGCGACGTAGTGGGCAACGGTAAATTGGCGTTGCAAAAGTTACAGCAGGATCAATACGACCTGGTTTTGATGGACCTGCAAATGCCCGAAATGGATGGGCTCGAAGCGGTACAACACCTTCGAACTGGCGAACAACAGCAACCAGGCCAACACATACCAATCATTGCCATGACCGCACATGCGATGAAAGGCGATCGTGAAAGATGCCTGGCCCAAGGATTCGACGGCTATGTCAGCAAACCCATTCTGTTGGATAATCTTGCCAGTGAGCTCGAGCGAACCCTGAATGCGGCTCAACCACGCCCAGAAGACGAGATCTTCGATTATGCACAATCACTGACGCAGTTAGGCGACGATCAAGCCTTATTTAACGAGTTGGTGGCGATCTTCCTGGAGGAATTCCCCTCCTTGACTGGTGCGCTACATGACGCCATAAAGAGACAAGATTATGAAGCCATCAGGCGCAGCGCCCATCGGCTAAAAGGAGAGTGCCTGCACTTTGTTTGCCAGCCCCTGGAAAGCAGGTTAGGCAATATTGAGCAGGCTGCGGCAATAGCCGATTGGCCTGAAATCACGGCTCAATATCGCGGCGTGGATGAATTATGCCAGCGGTTGCGGACCTCCCTCGCAGCGGCAAAGGAAGCCTGATGCCTCCGTGCTACGACAGGTTCTTAGTCAACGTCAACCTATTGCGGCCATTAGCCGTTTCATACTGCACCTGATCCATTATGGCTTGAATCAATATCAAGCCCATCCCGCCTTCCGGCCAACTGGTTTGATTGAGAGGGTCTGGAGCCAGGTCTGAAGGCTGTCGCCATTGCTGTAAAATGTTCTCTGGTATCGGCAAACCAGTATCCGAGAGAGTGAGCGTCAAGCGATGACCATCATTGACCAAGGTAATAACGATGCTCTGCGTATCATCATAATTCACCGCATGTCTGACAATATTGCTAAAGGCTTCACTTGAGGCCAAATCAAGCTGATAAACCAGCGCGGGATCCAGCGAAAACGGTGCAACAAAGTCATGCAGGTCGTTGCTCAGCTTCGCGAGGCTGTCCAATGATGCCGGTAAACACAGCGTAGTGTTGGCACTTGTCATATGACATTCCCTCAGCGCAAGGCCAGATTCAACCCAGCATAAGCTTCAATGCCGCAGCGCGATCGCTGCCGATAATAAAAATCCGATCCATCCGCGTGAGCTTGAACATATTCTGAATGTTGCTGTTCAAGGCGCAGAGCGCCAGATCGCCGCGGCCACTTAATGTCTTGAGAATAGAAACCAGCGCGCCGAGGCAGCTACTGTCGATAAACTCGACATGGCTGAAGTCCAGCAGGATGCTGTTTTTACCCTGCTGAATAAAAGACAATACTTCCTGCTTGAACACCGCGGCCACTGACGCATCAAGGCGACGGACCAGAGGAGCAATGATTTCTACGCCACTCTCAGACTGGATCTCAAAGTTCATAACGATTCCTTTTTCACAATGTCATAGTTGTTCTGGCCTGGTAAACGTTGCTACACCGATACGTTCCACAGCCATCAGCGAGATATCATCAGCAAAGGACTGCATCAGCCTTGCGTGCGGTTTTTGCAAAGGTTCATGGCAGCGCCAGGCGTTCAAGGCATTTTCCACCCTGGCAAACAGTTGGTTCTTAGCCAAATGCCGGTTTTCGCTTAGTAATGTCTGTAAGCGTTGGTCGCCGTAGAGTTCCTGACTGTGACTCTCACATTCAATGATGCCATCGCTGTAAAGATAGAGCCGATCCCCGATGTCGAGGTTAAAATCACTATCCTGATATTCGGCTTCCTCAAACAGCCCCACGGGCATACCTCCGTCCCCAACGCAAACCCTATCTCCGTCTGCGCGGATGATAAACGGCGTCGGATGCCCAGCCTGGCAAAGAATACCCTTGCCGTTACGGGTATCAATGACACCATAAATCAGCGTGTAATAACTGGTGACCTGCTCATTATCCAGGCAAAAACGCTGATTCAACTCCCCTACTACGCGGTGCGGTGCCACAGGAGTCCTTTCCCCCTCTGCCGAGAGTTCCAATAACAAATGACTACTGATTCGGCCCGCCATAAACTCACGTAGAACCGCCAGTGACAACATGGCGGCGCTCACGCCATGCCCGGCAACGTCTACGCTAAAGAAAGCGATGTGGTACTCCCCCAGCGGGAAATAGTTTAATAGATCCCCCGACACATATGCCGAAGGTAAAAACATCCAGTCAAACTCGAACCCAGCCAATAACAGGTTATGGGCAGGCAGGAAACTATGCTGCAGCTTGGCTGCCACCTGCAGGTCCGACTCTATTTGTTGATAAGCATAAGTGAGCTTTTCATTACGCGCTGCCAGCGTGCTTTCGAGCGTCAACACGCGTTCTGCCGCGTGTAGCCTGGCACGAAGTTGGCTTTGATTCACCGGTTTCGATAAAAAGTCATCGGCACCCGATTCCATTCCCGTCACCAAATCGTCCAAAGACTGGCGGGCCGTGACTAGAATGACATAAACGTAATGGCCGAAATCGCCACTGCGGATAGCCTGGCACAGGGCGACTCCGTCCATCACGGGCATTTCCCAGTCGCTGATGACGATATGGATTGACCGTTGGTTCAACTTTTGCAATGCCTGCCGACCATCTTCAGCCTCACAGACATTAAATCCCCATTTCGTCAAGGCTGCCGCCATCAGATGCCGATAGCTTTTTGAATCGTCTACAATCAGCACGCTCACTGGCTGTGTCTCCGAAGGCTGACCGAGGGTAAGCGGTTCCATACGTCATGATCCCATGTTCAACTCAGGTTGAAGTCACCCTGACCGAGGCCAGTTCTATTGCGATCCCCTTAACAAGGGATCCCCCAGATTTCGTTGGCATACCCCTTGATAGTGCGATCGCTTGAAAGGCCCCCCATGCCAGCAATGTTCAACAGCGTCCGCTGGTGCCACAACTGGGGTTGGGAAAAATCATGCAGTGCCTGATGCTGGGCCTGACGATAGCTGTCAAAATCCAGCAAATGGCAGTAGTGATCGCCCTCTGTCAGCATGCGGTAAATCGGCTCAAACAGCGACTTGTCCAGATTGAAGCGGCCTGATACCAAGGCATCGACGGCCTCTCTGATTGCCGGATCATCCTGGTAGACCTGATTATGGGACCCCGCCTGCCGATGGGTGTTGATTTCAGCCGCATCGGCACCAAACAGATAAAAATTATCGGCCCCCACCGCGTCACGGATCTCAATATTGGCGCCGTCCATGGTACCGATGGTCAACGCCCCGTTCATGGCAAACTTCATGTTACTGGTGCCTGACGCTTCGGTGCCAGCCGTTGAGATCTGTTCTGAAAGATCGGTGGCAGGAATAATATGTTCGGCCAACGAGACCTTATAATCCTCCAGGAACACCACGTTGAGCTGCCCTTTGGTTCGCGGATCGTGATTAACCGTCCTTGCCACTTCATTAATCAACTGAATAATCAGCTTGGCCATGGCATAGCCTGGCGCGGCCTTGCCAGAAAACAGGTGGACCTTCGGCTGAATCAGAACATGACCAGACTCAACAATCCCCAAATACAGGTGTATGACGTGCAGAATATTCAGCAATTGCCTTTTGTACTCATGGATACGCTTTACCTGGCTGTCAAACATGGCTGCCGGATCGAGCTTTATCCCCTGATGAGTGGCGATGAGCCGGCAAAGCGCCTGTTTATTATGCAGTTTAATGCTCTGGATTTCCTCTAGGGCTGCACTGTCTCTGGCCAGCGTTTTCAATCGTTGCAATTCATCAAGCTCGGTAACCCAACCGGCGCCTAACTGGCGGGACAAAAATTCGGCCAGGTTCGGGTTGGCTTGCTGGATCCAGCGCCTTGGCGTTACGCCGTTAGTTTGGTTGGTGAATTTTTCCGGGGTGATAAAATAAAAGTGCGGAACCAACTGCTGTTTAATCAGCTCGGAGTGCAATTTAGCCACCCCATTCACTTTATGGCTGCCAACGATGGCCAGATTAGCCATACGGATTTTTTTCTCGGGCCCTTCTTCAAACAACGAAAGTGAGGCCAGCAACTCCGGTTTGTCTGGCCATTTCTGAGCTATATCGGCAAGGAACCGATGGTTGATTTCGTAGATAATCTGCAGGTGGCGTGGCAGCAACTTCTCAAACAGAGCAACAGGCCAGGTTTCTAACGCTTCCGGCATCAACGTGTGGTTGGTAAACGCGCAAGTTTTTTGCGTGATGCTCCAGGCCATTTCCCAATCCAGCCGGTATTCATCCACCAGCGTACGCATCATCTCGACGATGGTCAGAGCCGGATGGGTATCATTTAACTGGATGGCAACCGCATAGGGTAATGCTCTGATGTCCTCCGAGCGCTGAGCATATTCTTGCAGAATATCGCGTAAGGTGCAGGCAACCAGGAAATACTCTTGCGTCAGACGCAATTCCTTACCTGACGGGATCTCATCGGCCGGATAAAGTATTTTCGAAATATTTTCTGACGCTATTTTCTGGCTTACCGCCCGCAGATAGTCACCGCGGTTAAATATATGAACGTCGAATGAATCAGAGGCGCTGGCACTGTATAATCGCAGTTTATTTACCGTATTACCCCCATAGCCGGTAACGAAGTAATCATGCGGTACACCCACGATGACCTTCCAGTCCATCCACATAGGATTGTAGTTGCCATCAATATCTTCACTCTCTTCGATATGACCACCGATAGGGATCAGCATCAGCTGTGAAGGGTGATCAATCAGCCAGGGAGAATGGGTGCTGTGCCAGTCATCCGGTTGTTCAACCTGCTTGCCATTCTGTATGGATTGTTTAAACAGACCATACTCATATTTGATACCATGGCCTGAAGCGGCAATATCCAACGTGGCCATTGAATCGATAAAACAGGCGGCCAGTCGACCTAATCCCCCATTACCCAGTGCGGCATCCGGCTCTTGATTAATAATCTCTTCAAAATCAAAGTCTAGCTCACTCACAGCCTGTTTAGCACTGGTTAGCAACCCCAGGTTCATCAAATTATTACGCAGCGACTGGCCGAGTAAAAACTCCATCGACAAATAGTAGAGTCGCTTAGGCCTTGCTTCCTCCTGACAACGTTTGGTATTGAAGAAGCTATCCAACTGGTAATCTCTCAGAGCCAGAGCCAGGGCATTAAAGATGTCTGTTGCGGTGGCATCTTTAAGCTCCAAACATAAATCGTATCTCAACTTACTAATCAAACTGTGCTTTATCTCTTCAACTCCAGGTATTTCAACACGTTTTTGCTTAGTCTTCATGTTAATCCCTATTAAAGCCTTCAACCCAATTGGTTAACTCGACGATGAGAAAGTGGATAGCGTTCAACATTGCTCTGCAAAGTGTAGACGGTTTTATGGCCGCTTGGGATAAAATCGCTAAGTATCAAATTTAAATAATTCAAGCGCCTATGCATTGATTACCCAGATATGAAAGTTACCCGAGTTGCGCCCTAAGGTTCTTTATATCTGCTTTGCTTGAAGAGACTGACGTTAACACCTGAAAGGATCATGGCGTCGTGGAATATAATACCGGCGCTGAAAACGTTGAAACCCACGCAATTGCGTGGGTTTTCATTTTCTACCTATTGGATCAGAAGTTGTACCTCAACCCCAGTTGGCCATTAACGTCGCGGAAGTCATCTTTGCCCCCCTGGATGCCAATATTACCGGAGGTACTCCAGCCTTTACCCAGTTCAACCTGGACGCCTGCTTTAGCCTCGTAAACATTATCGGCCAGTTTGTGGTTCACCCTGGTTCCGTTCATCTCGATCGCCGCGTCATTACCACCCGACCACCAGTTCAGTTGCAGGAACGGTTGGATCTGCTTGGCCGCAGGATCCAGTGAATCGCTAAACAACCGGGCACCAAGACGAGTCGTGGTCTGATTTTTACGCTGCGCCGCAATCTGGGTGCCGTTATCTTCAGTGTGGGCATCGCCACTATAACGGGTAAAAATCACCTGGCCCTGAGGCTCCAGATACAGGCCGCGGCTTGCATCTTCATACAGCGCTAGTGCATAACCTAATTCCAACGATCCACTCCAGGTATTGGACTTATACTTTTCCTGTGCCAGCCCACTGCCGTTGACCTCGTTATCATAGCGACCATATTGCAGCCAACTGTCCAGATAGAGCCCGCTTGGTGCTTGAGCATTCTGGTACCAGGTCCCGTAAATACCCACGCTGGTTCCCGTGACTTTGCCTTTGGCATCACGCCCGCTGAGATCGGAAGTCGCCCTGGTGTCAGCACTGCCATAGCCCAGCATCAAGCCCGTATGCAATCGGCCTTCACCAACGGTATGTTGTAATTCTCCACCAATCTGCATGACATCAAGATCCGTCTTGACCGACAACTGCTCGCCAACCACGCCGGCATCAAGATTATTACGCTGGGCTCGTATCCAGACCGCGCCCTGGCCGTCCTTGCCTCTGGCGCCAAATCCAGGCTCCCCAAGACGATCGGTGCGGCTATGGTCGAACATATGCGCGGCGGCATTCTGATTATTCAGATACGCGGCAGCATCAACACGCAGCAGAGAAGGTTTACCGCTGGTCGGCGGTGTGATCGGCCCTGGTTTTTCAGGCTCAGGGATCTCTGGCTTAGGTGTTTCTGGATTTGGGGTTTCGGGAGTCGGTATTTCAGGTTCTGGTGTCTCAGGCTTCGGTTTTTCTGGTTCAGGGATTTCGGGCACGCTAACTGCCTCAGAACGTAAGTACCAGTTGCCGTCGGCAGGATCCTGTTTCCCCCCTTTATGCAGCAGATATTCGTATGCACCTGCGACAACCGGTTTTTGCAGGTTAAACACACCGTCAGACTCTTTAGCAACGCTGATCACCTCAATCCCTTCAACCGTTGCCGCGCCCTGCCCGCCAACGTTGTTGATCTGTAACCACGACTGACCACTGCTGCTGCCGGTGATCACCAGGCGATCGGTCACCGAGTCATCCCCCCCGAGTACCGTATTCAGCCGCAGCGTACCGCCTTCGCCTTTATAGCTGCCGTCGCCGCCGCCAAAGAAGCTGGTGTTGGCCAGGGACAATGTCGTTCCTGCCTGGCCATTGCCTCCCAGACTGACTGTGCCCGCGTTACTTAACCCACTAAAGATAGAACTGAAACCCGCCAGATCCAGCGTTCCTGCGTTACCCACGTTAAAAACGGCAGGGCTTAAAAAGTTAGCACCAAATCCATTGGCTACCCCTGCCTGCAGCGTACCGGCGACAACGTTTACCGTACCGCCGAAAATATTATCTGTAGACATCATGCGGGTAATCCCCGTCCCCAGATGATTGATGGTCCCGGCACCACTCAGCTTGGCAGAGAGATCCTGATTATCAGTGTAATTGAGGTTTACAACGCCGCGGCTATGCACAAAGACTTCTGGCGTATCCAGAAAACCGGCTTTACCGCCAGTACCGATGTTGAGCACCGCCTGTTTAACCGAACTACTACCGGAAAAGGTACTGTTACCGACCCGCACTACACCTTCGCTGCCCACTTTGACCACTGCGCCATCAGTGACCGTCAGGGTGCCATCGCCGTTATCCCCACTGATGTTGATATATCCGGCCGACAGCAGCGTGCCTGTATCCTTGACCAGAACCGTGCCACTTGCGGGTGCAGTACCGGTATAAAGCTCACGCTTACCGATAGCCATACCGTCAAATTTGCCACCCGTGCTGGTCACTTGCGCACCGTTGGCGATGGTCAGGCTGCCGACACCATCGACACCAACATCAAGCCCGGTTACTTTGATTGAGGAACCCGCTCCGCTGATCAGCACATTGCCCTGACTTTTGATACGCGCACCGATACGCATTGTGCCTGCCTCAATGCTGCCGCCGTCGATGATATCCATCTGCCCTTCGCCGCTGTTGCCTACAGTCAGCGTTGCAGCCTTCCAGCTTGATCCATTCCCCGAAATCAGCGCGGTCCCTTTCCCGCCGAGACTATCACCTATATAACTGCCAGAGCCGCGGCCATTGAGTAGTGCACCGTCGGTAATACTGACCTTTCCTTCGCCTTTTTCACCTACCCTGACAATGACACCGCCGGAGGTCACTACCGAACCGACTCCGGAAAGATTAAGCTCGCCATAGGCACCGGCCGTTGTGCCAATGCTGAGTTGCTGTGCTCCAGCCTTGGCACCATTGGTCACGTTCATCACCCCTTTACCGGCGTAGCCCACATAGATGTTTGAAGAGCCGTACATGTCGTAATACAGTTCGCTCCCGGCCCCGTCGACATTGATGGTCCCTTCGCCACTGGCATCATGACCCACGATCACTTTGTCGAAGGTATCCATGCGAAATTTTCCGCCATCAGAAAGGGTTAATTCACCCACGCCTTGCTTGCCCACAATTATCTGATGGCCTAATAATTGCGAGCCCGCGCCCGCGATCGTCAACGCCCCTTTAGCACCGTTCTTCACGCCCAGCTCAATAAATGCAACGTCCAGCGTTCCGCCATCAAGTACGGAAACGTTACCTTCGCCACCCACCCCCACTTTCAAGTCCTGGCCGTAGAGGGGATCGTAGTTGTAGAGTTTCCAACGTGAGTCGATACCAGAGATTGAAGCACTGCCAACAGAGCCTGCTTCTCTACCCAGATAGCCAGCCCCTACAGTCGTTGCCTTAGCGCCATCGCTGACGGTTAACTTGCCTGAACCGGTGTCACCAATCACCAAATCAACGCGGCTACCCGTTTTCCAGCCATCCGGCTTGGTGCCCGGTACAGTTTCTTCTGTGCCGCCATCAATCACGATTTCAGCCGCGCCTACGTTTCCTACTACTCCAACCAGACCCGCCATCGCCAGAAGCAAACTGGGAGTCACTCCGACTTTACAATTTTGTGCGGATTTGCCACCAGCGCGGGAAAACTCAGCAACGGGGATCATAGTGCCGGTATGCCGTTGGCGTACCAAACGATAAATTTTATTCATATGAAAAACTCCTCCAATGAGTTTAATTTGTCTTGGGGATATTATGTAAGACGGGTTTAAGCGGAAATAGAAAAAACCATCTTGTTAGTTATTCAAAAAAATCATTATGATGAGAGTTCCCTGGTGTTTTTATTCTTCATCACTGATAAGCAGGAATGCCCCGGATGTTCATCCGGGGTAATGTAAATCCAAGTATTATTTAACCGAAACGCAGCTAACGCAGTTCAATTTACATATACCAATGGTCAACTATCCCTTTACTGTCGAAATCGATATAAATACGCGTCCCATGGTGTTCAGTATCGCCTGACATTTTAGCCGATGCCTTGGCTGCACTGTCTGAAGCATTCGATGCCGTGCTAGCCATGCCAAGAGCACTGGAAACGGCCCCCGCTCCGGGGATGTAGCCAACAATGGAGGAAGCCGTGCTCAAGTTGCCTCTCGCTTCATACTTCCATACTACACTACCATCCGAACTCACGTCCTGGTCATCCGGTACACCATAAATTGCCTGCACCTCGGCCTTGGTGGTCTTGTGAGGTATAATATGGGCCTTCATATACGATGCACTGAATTTGTCTTCCCCCATGCTACTGCATCCGACAAGCAGAAAAATCACCATCAACTTCCATATAGATATACGCATGTCTTGACCTAATATTCAAAAATTTATTATTGTCGCCAACACCAATTATTAGCGACAGTGATTCGTTAATGGCGGTAAACCAGAAAAACTTGCGCACTCCAGGTCTGTTTCATTAATGACATTTGATAGTACTTCTTAACAATGTCATAATAACTAAGAATTCGCCTATCCCCTTAACCGCTTATTAACCTAGCATAAGAATATTTTTATCATGATATAACTACAACCCTACCAAAGTAGGGTTTACTTAAGGTGACCATATTGGTAGTTTAGTCAGGCCACTGATCTGGCATGCCATGATCAATGCAGGCGTTACATTGGAGACAAAAGGAAAGTGACGTGAGTAAGCCCTATGCATTGGTCGTTGACGATCACCCAATGGTAGCGAATGGCATCGCCGTTTTTTTAAATACGCACTGTGGTTACCAGCAGGTGTATGTTGCCTCCAGCCGCAAAGAGTGCAATAGCCATATCGCAGAGAACGGCTACCCCCACTTGTTGGTACTGGACTTCTGGTTGTCTGATGGTACAGCACTCCACCTCATTAAAGAGTTGCTACAGCAGGATGCCAATATTCGGCTGCTGGCCATCAGCGGGGATGAAAATAACCAAGTACAACATAAAGCTCGGGAGGCTGGGGCGCACGGCTTCGTTCACAAGCACGACTCATCACAAACCTTCCACCTTGCCGTTACCGCGCTTCAGCATGGGCAAGTCTGGTTTCCTGATAGCTCGGAATTGACCTGTTGTCCGTCATCAGCCTCTCACGCGCTGGAATTCGGGCTCACCAAACGTCAGACAGAAGTGCTGGCGATGATGCTGCGCGGATTCTCAAATAAACGTATCGCCCTCGCTATGGCCGTGTCAGAGCCGACGATCAAAGAGCATATCACCAGTATCCTTGGCAAGCTGGGTGTCACCAACCGCATCAAAGCCATTACGTTGCTACAGGGGCGCCGCTTCACGCTATGAACCCAATCAGCGATAAAACCACGCAAGATATCAACCCGCACTCACAGCTCCGGTTATTGAACGATGTGTTGGCACGGTTGGTATTCAGCATCTATGCGGTCCCTTTCGTCGGGATCGTATTTGCCATCTGGCTCTATCAACTGCGCTTACCGTTAACCCCGATCGTCTGCTGGATTGCGCTGTACTTTTTAGCCTCGCTGTTTGTCTGGTTATGTCATCGCCACTATCGCCGTAAGCTGAGTACGACAACAGAAAACACCATGCTGGCCCAGTGGCTGCCTTGGGTCAATCGGCTGGCATTGCTGCATGGCATCGGCTTGTCTTCACTGGTGGCAGTAACGGCCATTAACCCCTCCTTTGATTTTATTCTGCTGCTCAATATCAGCATCGCCGCTATCGTTGCAGCCAACGCCACGCATCTGACCCCACTGCTGGGCGCATTCCAGCGGTTTTTCATCAGTTGTTGGGGGATCTTGTTGCTATTAATCCCCTGGCGATACGGTGATACCTGGCCCATCATTGTGTTGCTTAACCTCTTATATGGCTTTGCTATTTATCGCCATGCCTTGACCTCCCATGCGTTCTTCCTTCAGCAGGTCCGCCTGGAAGAGGACAGTATCCTGCTGGCTGAGCAATTCCGCGTGGCAAAAGAGGAAGCAGAGCAGGCATTGCAGGACAAAAACCTGTTCCTGACTACCGCCAGCCATGACCTTCGTCAACCCATCCACGCGATGGGATTCTTGATAGAAGCGATCATCCATAAGAATCGCGATGCGCTGTTAAACCCACAACTCCATGATTTGCAACAAAGCGTGCGTTCTTTGCATTTAATGTTCAACTCGCTGCTGGACCTGACCATCATTGAAAATAAAGCCGTCAATGTTCCCCAGACCCAAGTGGATCTGGCACCGTTAGTTGACTCGATCGTCACGCTATTTCGTGAAGAGGCAAATAACCGGGGTTTGATCCTGCGCTCAAGGCTTCCTCGACAACGCTGCGTAGCATTGGGCGATCTCTCATTGATCAAACAGTCGTTAATCAACCTGACGCACAACGCGCTACGTTATACCCAACAAGGTGGGGTGTTGATCGCAGTTCGTCCACGGGGCAAGGATTGGTTACTGGAAGTGTGGGATACGGGGATTGGCGTTGCAGATGCCGAAAAATCCCGCATATTCTCCCCCTTCTATCGCCCTGAGCTTGCCTGGCGAATAGACAGCGCCGGGCATGGGTTAGGCCTGGCCGTGGTAGCTAGATGCGCGAAACTGATGAAAGTCGAGTGTGCGATGAGTTCGATTGAAGGCAAAGGTTCACGTTTTTGGCTGCGCCTGCCAGCCAGCAATACGGTTCCCGTCATGGAGCCATTTGCCACAGTGCAAAAGCCCCTCCTGATTGCACATCGAGCACTTTCAGGCACCTGTCTGGTGGTCGATGACGACCCTTTAGTCACCTCCGCCTGGACAAGCTTGATGCAGGCCTGGGGCGTAACGGTTCGCTGCGTTGCCTCGGCACAAGAGGCGTTTACCGAGCTTGAGAGCGGATTCTCCCCCCAGGCCATTTTGTGCGATCAGCGCCTGCGTTCGGGTGAAAGTGGCTTCGACATTTTGCAGGAGTTATTCCACCGGCTCCCGCAGGCCAGCGGGGCGATGGTAAGCGGTGAGTTTAATTCGGCGATATTGCAGCAGGCAGAAAGCGAGGGGTATATGGTGTTGTATAAACCACTGGAACCCTCACAGCTTCATGCTTTGCTTTCACAATGGCTAAATGCTGAGTAAAAATTAAGGAGCTGGCGCCACACTCTGGATTTCGCCGCTATAGCCGGTGCGGGAAATTGCCGTCAGCAATAGCTGATTATCAAAACCTTCGGGCACAATCACCTCCGCCTGGTGCGTTTTCAGTGAGGCTTTGGCCTTAATCACCCCATCAGTAGAGCGCAACGCTTTATTGATAGAGATGACGCACAGTGAGCAGGTCATGGCTTTGATATCAATAGTGACTTTCTGATTCTCCGCCCATAGCCGCGGCGCAATGAGCACCAGGGCCAACAGCAGAAAAATGCGCTTTTTCATTCCATCATTTCCCAAATCCAAGGTAATACGTAGGGGTAGGTCATCAACGCCAACATCAACGGTACTGATAGCCAGTAAAGCCAAATCAGTACCCGACGGCTGACGACGTTCACGCAAACCGGGCGTGGCGACAGATAAAGCCGCCAAAATCCTCGCAGCATCAATCCGATAGCCACAATAATCATGGGCCACTGCAACCAGGATAGCGCCAGGATCCCCGTGAGCCCGGCAGCCGAGATACCAAACACCAGATACAACAACGGCCCGAGGCAACAGAGTGTTGATGCTGCGGCGGCAAGCAGAGCCGCCAGCAGCGTCACTATGCTGCCCTTAACGCTGTTCGACAGAGACATAGTCATAGCTAAATTCGGCCGGATCGTAGAAGTTTAACGGGTCGCCATCTACTTCAGCATAGGGGTAACCAAAGTTATTGAGATCCCCCTGCTCTGCCTCTGGCGAAAGCGCGAAATCACGGGCGTAGTTAAAACCAACCCAGTTCATTTCCCAGTTGCCGAACAGGTAATCGTTGACGGCTTCAACGGCGACATCGCCGTTTTCTTTTTTCTCTGCCAGACGCATTTTAGTAACGTCGGCCGGATCGGCCGGCAACCAGCCGAAACCTGCCAGCCAGAACATCGCCCGGCAATGCTGCCCGCCGCTGACTTTTGCCACGCCTTGCTCATCAGCGCTGCCAAATGCCTTCTTAGAATAGCTCCCCAACTTGCGGGATGCGCCCAAGCGAATACCAAACATCTCACGCGCCGGGATCCCGCTGGCACGGCACAACGCGACGAACACGGAGTTGATATCGGTACATTTCCCGCCCAGCTTGCCGGCCTTAAGGATTTGCCCCACATCACCAGTACCGCAGCCAATCACCGCATCGTCGCGATGCATATGGGTTCTTACCCATTCATGAATTAGCCTCGCCTGCTGTAAAGGAGATTTCTCACTGCCTATAATCTTCAACGCCGTTTCTTTCACTAGCCCATCCACCGGAATATGTGGGGTTGCGTTAAGATAGGGTTGTATCTCTGCAGGGAAAACCAGATCGGTTTGCGGGAGGTGCCATTCGGCCAGTTGGTTGCTCTTCAGCGGTTCCCAGTCCAAGGTTTCAATCAGCATTTCCACTTTCAGTTCCATCGGGCCTTTGGAATCCGGCCAGGAAGCAAACAACGTTTTGGCTGCGTAGGTATTATTTGCCGTGAGGTAGGCCTGCTGATAGTTGCCAGAAAAAGAAATGTGCTTCAGTTGCTGGAAGGCGGTGTCCTGGGGGACAGGGATCCACAGATTGGCCTTACCTTCTGAGCCTGCTGGCGCTTTCAATTGATACGTTTGTGTCATCACAAAACGTCTTCTGTTATCCACGCAGGTTGACGCCGGGATATCCGTTTTTCGCGACTCAGACCAGACCGGGCTTATCAGCCCAAAAGAAGATAATGCCGCCGCCCCCTTGAGAAATTTACGCCTATTAGGCGACAATTACTCTGACCTCTGTCGCGTCAATTACTTTGGCCGATTTGTAAGCTAAGCGTCCGATTTCCCAACTAATGGAGAGGTTGTGGCGCTTAACGACAAGCAGGTCAATCTCTA